>NZ_CP192507.1:2024083-2332681 GCF_050613145.1 Lysinibacillus sp. LZ02
AATTAGCCAATAAATTAGGCTACTCAAAAAGCAGCATTACCGCTATTTCGAATAAGCTACTACAAGCGGGCTATATTACAAGCATTGCTGATCCACACGACCGTCGAAGTATCTCCTTTGAGGTTACAAACGAAGGTATCGCTATATTAAAAGAAGCCGAAATGCTTGGTCAACAATATTACGAAACGATTTATTCCGTTTTGACAGAAGAAGAGCTTTCTCAATATATCCATATCCAAAGAAAGCTACTGTATCATCTTAAAAATTAAATCAAACATAAATAAGCTCCCTCACTTGCCATTTAACTTGGTCTAAGTAGGGGAGCTTTGTTTTGATAATAAACAGTATGGCAATGATTGTGAATGTCTCACGATATTTATATGATCAAACAATGAATTGGAAAAATCCTCTTTTAAAGATTAGAATAAGTTAAGAATAGTTTTACAGCTACTAGAAGGAGGAAAGACGAAGTGAATTATAAAGAAATTATGGATATCAATCAGTGGCAACAGATTTTAGCTACCTCCAATGAACAGCCTATTGTTGTGTTCAAGCATAGTACAACATGCCCGATTAGCGCAGCAGCGTATCGTGAGTTTGCATCGGTCGAGTTACAAGAGGCATATTTAGTAAAGGTAATTGAGCATCGTGATGTCTCAAATGAGATCGCTAAGGATTTACAAGTACAACATGCGTCACCGCAAGCGATTGTTATTCAAAGCGGTCAAGCAACTTGGCAAGCGACACATTATAAAATTACAGCGAATGCGCTAAAAGAAGCATTGGCATAACTAGTGTAACCCACTTAAAGGTCTGTTAGATTCATTTCTAGCAGACTTTTTTGAATGGAAAGACGTTATTTTTGAAGTGACGTATTTGCAGCTATATGGCGTAAACAGTGTATAATGATAGAAGGTATTTCGAATTTTTGAATTATTTTATTTCCTCATTTCAAGTTTAAGTGAGAATCATATGCAACTTTTTTGAAATGAGGTTAGTATAAAGAGAAGTATTAAGTTAAAATAGCAATTATATAAACTTAGATAATAGTAAATTCGGGGAGTAAAAAATGATGAAATTAAATGAATGGTTAAACACAGAAGTGCCGAATATCGCGCACTCGCTGAATGAAATCAATCAACGGTATGTTGATATTGAAAATTCGATTGGTTTTTCAGGAAAAGATAAAATTTATAAAGTGCTTCATAAGTTCCAGGCCGTATTGTTTCCGGGGTTTTATAATTGTCAGCCGATTGATGAGACAAGATTGAATGTTGAAATTAGTAATAATTTAAGAGAAGCTGCGTTAGATTTACGCGATATCCTTGAAAAAGTAATGATTTATAACAGGAATACGACTGAATCAGTATATAACCAACAAGAATGTAGAGAACAAGCGGATAACATTGTGATGACGCTTATTAATAAGTTGCCGACAATTCGTCAACTCATTCAAACCGATATTCAAGCTGCCTATAACGGGGATCCAGCTGCTGTTTCTACAGAAGAAATTTTATTAAGCTATCCGTCCATTATTGCGATGTGCATTCATCGTATTGCGCATGAGCTGTATAAATTAGATGTAAAAATTGTTCCGCGCATTATGTCCGAATATACACATCAATTAACAGGGATTGATATTCATCCAGGTGCGTCAATTGGGGAATCGTTCTTTATCGATCACGGAACAGGTGTCGTCATCGGTGAAACATGTACGATCGGAAAAAATGTTAAAATCTATCAAGGGGTTACATTGGGTGCGTTAAGTTTCCCACTTGATGAAAATGGTAACCCGATTAAAGGCATTAAGCGTCATCCGGACATTGAAGACAATGTCATTATTTATGCAGGTGCAACAATTCTAGGAGGAGAAACAAAGATTGGTCATGATTCCATTCTAGGCAGTAATATTTGGGTAACGCATTCGATCTCACCGTATTCCCGAGTGTATAATTCGCAGCCATCACCTAAAATTAGTAATGGCCAAATGAAAAATAGCGGTTCTGAAATGTAGTTTTTATTAATTAAAGGTGATTTTAAAAAATAAGAATAAAACCTCTTCTTTTGCAAATCATATGATTGTTTGAAAAATATGATGAAGAGCGAGGTTTTTAGTATGGGTGTAGTAACAAATAACAATGACAAATTTCAGGCATGTATTGATGCTTGTTTAAAATGTGTACAGGCTTGCTATGAGTGTTTCAATGCATGTTTAAATGAACCCGACTTAAACGCACGAAAAAATTGTGTAAGCACACTTGTTGAATGCGCAATGATGTGCGAAATGTCAGTATCAATGATGTCAATGAATGGACAGTTTTCTAAAGAACATTGTGAGCTATGTGCAAAAATTTGTGATAAATGTGCAGAAGAGTGTGCTATGTTTAAAGACGATCATTGTCAAAAATGTGCTGATATTTGCCGTATGTGTGCGGAAGAATGTAGAAAAATGGCTACTATGTAATTTATTAAAGAGAAGAATGGCGAGGAAAGGTATGATTAGTCTTTTTCCTCGTTATTTTTTTATGTATGTGAAGAATTATACTAAAATAAGTATTAACAAAGAATGTCAGATGTGTTGACTATACAAATATCAATGGGGAATTAGCGTGATTTTTTAGTGGAATGGTTGATAAAAGTGCTTGCTCGTTGAGTGGAGCGGAGGCGACTCGACTCGACTCCTGCAGGAAAAGCACTAGCCGAAATAAATTAGTTGAAGCCGTGCTTGCGGAAAGCGAGTCAGCCGTAGCGGAAATCAACGTATTCTAATGCTCTATTTAATAATAAAAGGTAAATCAACACGCGTGAAAGAATGTCATAGTGTCCATCTTACAGAAAAAACTGCAAATATCCTTATTTCACAAACAATGACACCAATGTAGTTTGTTTTTCATACTATATTTTGGGGTGAAAAAATGCCAAGAATCAAATACCGAGATGCAGATATTGATTTAATGGCAAGGATGATGCGAGCGGAAGCCGAGGGTGAAGGGAACCAAGGGATGTTATACGTTGGAAATGTTATTGTGAATCGTGCACTGGCAGATTGTTTAGACTTTAAAGATGTCAGAACGATTGAACAAGTCATTTATCAGGTACAGGGAGGAAATTACTCTTTTGAAGCGGTTCAAAAGGGAAATTTATTTTACCAAAGAGCGCGATCTTCTGAAAAAAAATTAGCAAAACAGAATTTAGATTATTGGAGACAACATCCAGCGAAATTTGCACTTTGGTATTTTAATCCATATGCTCCGTGTCCTCCAACATGGTATAATCAACCATTTACTGGTCAATTTAAAAGTCATTGTTTTTATGAACCAATAGCGGGAACATGTGAAAGTGTTTATATTAATTAGGTGGTTATAATTTTCCCTTTTGGTACTAAGCATACAATATGTTTAGTTGGAAATACTGGTAGCCCGCAGCATTCACTCGATTGAAAAACTTAAACGCCTACGTGCTAAAGCATGTGGGCGTTTAATAATAAGAGACGAATAGACGAAATCGCATATCCGTACAATATATTATTTTTAGTGTTATCCTAGTTCACAGGTGCTCTCTTTTATCTAATTTTATGCAAAATCCTCATCCGATACATCTTAAAGAGGACATACACAATAAAGTAAATGAATATAGAGGAAATCATTATATTTATGACTGCCCCGGTTAGAAATAAGTAGCCACTAGAATGCATACTATCTATTCCATCGACGGTATGATAAAGGGCATTTATGTAATCGACATCTTCAACCTCATCTACCACGGTTTTCCGATCTAGTATAAGGCTCCCGACTTTATAATTTAACAGAAACAGAAGTGGCCAAGCAGGAGTTCCCATAACACCGCCTACAATGGCTGAAACTGTATTTGCTCTTACTAGTTTCGCCAAGCCAATGGATAGGACTGGACCTAATCCAAAAGTAGGGAACCAGTGTGGAATGAGCCCCATTGTAAAACCAGCTGCTACTTGATGTGAACTTGCGTTTAGTCGAAATAAACGGAGAAGGTAATATTTCATTCTACGCGCTATTTTCATTGTAGTTTACATTCCCTTCTTACCACAATCACCTTAAAAGATTATGTAAGTATTGTACCACACGTCCCACTCTACATATATCTACAAATTTCTGCATAAAACATTTTTGTTCCTAATGAAATGATGATTTCGAGACATTGTGAATGGATTTACTTAAATTAGCTATATAGGTTAGTGATATGATAGTATGGAAAAAATGACCAAAAATATTATTTTAAAAGAGGGATACGATGAACTACTACTAAATTGTAAAAGAAGTCATTGATGAGTGGGATCCGAAGCGATTTTTACATCACACACCTGACGATGAATATCATCCAGAAATAAGAGATATTGTAGCGTTACTACCAACAGCGACATCGATTGAACAATTAGCTGTCGTGATACACGAGGTGTTTGTGAAAATGTTTTCAGTAGATGAAGTATATTCGATTCAGAATTGTTATCCAATTGCATCGAAAATTTGGAATAAAATGAATGGTTCAATGCCCAAATCGGTTCTTAATAAAAAGGGGTTACTATAAAAGCACATCCTAATATTCCAATATTTTTAGATTAACTAAAAAGAGAGCACAAAATTTGTGCTCTCCGCATCCTAACGACGATGCTCCACAAGGTCAATTGCACCTAGCACGATATGGGCTAAGCCGAAACCTAAAATGGTGTTCGCAATTGCTTGATTGGAACTACTTCCTTTTTGTCTCATCGCATAGCCTGTTGCTGTTACTGCCGAACCTAGGATCGTTGGGATTAAACCTTCACGAATATTCATAAAAGCTCCCTCCATCGTTGTTAGTTGGTGAGAAAACACCACATTTATTTTGTGTATAGCAATAAAAAATATACGGGATATTTCAAGGCATTTTTTTAGCGAAGCAGCAAATACTAAAGCCATCTCTGGAGCAAAGATTAAAGTTAACGGTGGTGGCAATGCTTGAAACGAAAGTATATCATGATGTTCTCCATTTTTATTGTCTTTATTTCGGTGTTTTATTTTGGCTATAAATCGTATGCGGACAAAGGAAGACGTTATTATGAAGAAGCAGGGCAAGTTGTGTGGGATATTAATACGAGTGAAAAAGTGGTAGCTATTACATTTGATGATGGTCCAGATCAAAAATACACAACGAACATATTAGATTTACTTGCTGAATATGAGGCAAAAGCGACTTTTTTTATTGTTGGTCAATATGCTGAAAAATATCCTGAAGTTGTACTGCGACAGTATGATGAGGGGCATGAAATTGCTAATCACACATATACCCATACACGCAGTCAATCGATACAACGAATTGAAGACGAGTTAAAAAAGACAAATGAAACGATTTTTAGTATTACCGGGTTTAGGCCAACCTTATTCCGTCCAGTTGGAGGACAATATACAGATGCGATGATCAATACAGCGGTCAAAAATGGTTATACAGTTGTCATGTGGTCGTGGCATCAGGATACAGAGGATTGGAAAAATCCAGGGGTCCACAAAATTGTAAATAAAGTATTAAAAGGCACGAAACCGGGGGATGTCATCCTATTTCATGATGCTGGTGGTGATCGCAGTCAAACCGTTAAAGCGCTAGAAGAAATTTTACCAGCACTTAAAAATCAAGGGTACGAATTTATAACGATTTCTGAGCTTATCGAACGGAAGAAGGGGAATATAAGTAAGGTAAGCTAACTAGATGGAATAGTTATGCCAACCGTCGTTTCTAGTGATTTAGAAGCGACGGTTTTGTTGTGGCAAATTTTTTCAAGTGACTGTGAAAAATGCGGTAGCAATACATTCGAAAAAATTACGGTCTATCCTAAAGGGGGGTAATTAATTGAGTGAACAATTCGGAACAATCATGACGGATATGGGCCTTGCAGCTATCGCTAATGCAGCCATTCAGAAAACAGAAGTAGATTTTGTCAAAATTGCAGTAGGTGATAGCAATGGCTCTTATTACACGCCGACTAAGGAAATGACAAAATTACATAATCAAGTTTTAGAAGGAGCTATTTCGTCGAAAATAACTCAAATCGAATTGAAATTGTAGGGGATGTCCCCTTTAGTGCAGGCGGTTTCTATGTTAGGGAAGTAGGGCTTTTTGATTCGCAAAATCAATTACTTGCTATTGGTAAAGTAGCGGAGTCATACAAGCCTATTATGCAACAGGGTAGCGCAAAGGACATGACGCTTGAAATTGTTATCGAAGTTTCGAACGCAAGAGTTGTCACCTTGAAAGTAGATCCTACATTTATTTATGCATCAAAAAAATATGTCGATGAACAGATTATTTTAAAGTTAAAAACCTTTAGAACAAAAAATAATAACTATCGAGCAGACAGTACAAGAAATCGATGACCGACTTACTACGCATTTGGCGGAAAATGCGAGTCCGACAACAAAAGGTCATGTTCAACTATCAAGCGCTACTAATAGCGCATCCGAAACATTAGCGGCTACTCCAAGAGCTGTAAAATTAGTTAATGATTCGTTAGATTCTCATGTTAATAAATTATTTACAGACTCAAATGGTGTACATGGTTTAAAAATCGAGACAGGAAACTTCACCCCGTATTTTTATGGAAGTACGACATCAGGAACAAACACATATGTAATACAGTCTGGAATTTATTATAAAATTGCTAATTTAGTAAAGATCGATTTAATAGTACAAATTAACGTAAAAGGTACAATGACAGGGAATTTAGAAATTGGTGGTTTACCTTTTGTGGCTAAAGCAGAAGCGCATTGTTGTTTTGGTGGGTATGCGTTAGTTAACTTAGGTGATTATAGTGATTTGTTGGGAACAGTTGTAGACACAAAAATTACGCTAAAAAAAAGTGGCAATAATAAAACAGAAGCCCGTATAGTACCAGATGATATTGTTAATCAATCCTTCATGAAAATATCAGCAACTTACACAAGCAAATAGGAGGGGTAAAAATGATTGAAAAATATACGATAGATGATTTAACCAAGGATGGTGTTTGTATTAAAAAACAAACGTATATCGAATACGAAGGACAACAATATCCAGTTGGAGAAATATGGAGAAGAGCATATTTGAATACTGTTAGTGGGCGAAATCAGGTAATTGTTGAATTACCAGAAGCTCAAATTAATGCAATTTTAGCGGTATGGGAGGACATCTAACTCTTATAATATAATTGTTTTTTTGGGAAATGTATGGAAAAGTATAAAGAATGATGCTATAAAAAGGAGTGGTAAGTTTTGAGATTACAGTATGGAAGGTAGATTAATTATGCAAAGTAGAGAATATTATAGTTGGGTAGATATTTTAAAAGGGTTGGGAATAATTTTAGTTATATTAGGTCATTTACAAGTAGCTCCTAATCTTATTAGTTATATATATTTATTTCATATGCCCCTTTTCTTTTTTGTTTCCGGCTATTTGATGAATGTAAATAAATTCGCTAAAGTAACAGATTTTATCAAAGGTAAAACAAAGACATTATTATTACCTTATTTAGGGTTTTCTATAATTTCTATTATTTGCTATAGCGTTTTTACTGGAGCAGAGATAAGTATAAAAGAATCCTTCATTTGTTTCATCGAAGGAAAAAGGAATTTTATTTATTACAATATAGCTTTATGGTTTTTGGTGGGAATATTTGTTGTAGAGCTAATGTATTTCTTACTTAAAAAATATATAAAAAATGATATTTTAATCTTTTTAGTAAGTATTTTTATTAGTTTTAGCGCCGTAGTTTTTTTGGAAGTTATTCAATCTCCAGATTGGATATGGAGTATTGATACAGCTTTTTATTATCTGGTATATTTTGTAATAGGAAATTTACTGAAAAGTCATCAAAAAAAATATAGTGCTAGTAACTTTGTTCAAAAAAGCATAATGTACACTATTGTATTCTTAAGCTTTTCGTTAAATCTCATACTTTTGCTAATTCCAAGCAAAATCCAATTTGTCTATAGCATTATAAATGGGAAAAACGAATTTTTATTTGTATGGTTATTTATTTGTGGACTATCAGGTATAGTTACTTATATTGTTATATCTAAATATTTAGGAAAGTCTTCTGTTTTAGAATTTATAGGGAAAAACTCACTTATTATATTTACGCTACATTATCCTTTAGGAATATTAATAATTGACTTATTAAAGGTTCAATTGCAAATTGAGCTACCACCATCAAATATTATTGGGATTATACAAATGATATTAATCTTATTATTATTAAAACCAGTAATAAGTATAATCAATAACAAATTCCCATTTTTAATAGGTAATAAATTAAATTTTAAAAGTTAAGAATGGTTGAAAAGCTAAAAAAAATGCTGGCTTTTTCATTATGTTTCGCAGTAACAACAGAATGAAATAACAAATTTTCAAGCCTTCCACAATCTCTGTGGAGGGCTTTTATGTTGAAAAAAAGGAAGGTGTTTTCTGAAAACAGTTTCAAAATATCGAATAACTCATAATAAACTAGCGTGTTTTATATATTTAAAAAATTTGTACATTTTAGCCGTAAAAACTTTATTTTGTACCAGTTTTTTGTAATAGTGGCTTGAACTCTTCATTATCCCCCTTTTTAATTAAAGTATTAAGAGAGGAGAGGTTGTAAGATGAAAGAGCAAAAACAGACTACCGAAAAAACAATGGATAAAAGAACTATGGAAGATCTTATTATTAGCTGGGGATTACCTGAATACCTTGAATCGAAAAAAAGCAGTATTATCTTTAAATTTGATGACGACGGGCTAACGGATACAAGTGAAAAGGGCTATCATTGTAAAGATGGAAGTGTGAAGTTTTGTCTATATGATGAGGAATTAGGGAAGGTTTTATTTTCGATGGAATTTTTTAGAAGTGGTTTCGGAATAAAACGACTTTCTCCAGAATCTAAATTTGGAGTGACGTTACAACTACTATTCGTTCATGATGAATCATTAAGGAAAAAAGGAATTGCTAGTTATTATTTTAACGGACTTCGAGAATATGCGATTCGTGAAAAGGAAAAGTGCATCCGGGTAAATGCAAATGCAAATGCTAAAAATTTCAGAAAAAATAGTAAGCAAAATGCTTTGAGTCAAAAAGATTTAGAGAAATTCTATAAAGATAGAAGTACACCTGTAATGCCTGTAGAGCTAATTTAAATACAGTCATCCACATAAGTTTTAAAATGTGCAGTAACTTTTAAATTAATTAAATAGCAAAAATATTTCGAAAAGCAGTCAATCAACTAGCGTTTTTTTATTCCTAATATTTGATGTGAAAATAAATAGTTCATACTATCCAATTTTTAAAAAATTTAACCTAATTTTAACCTTTCTCATATAAAGTTGAAAATGATGTTTAATTATAGAAACATTAAAAATAGTATGAGAAAAGGAGGAATTAAAATGGGTATCAACAATAACTATTTAAAAGCAACAGTAGGTCTTACTTTAGTTGTCAGTTCTGTGCCTATTTTTGCACCGGTTTACACTAAGGCAGCCACCTTTTTAGATGTGCCAGATTCTGCTTATTACTCTGACGCCGTGAGAGAATTAGCCGAGCGAGGAATTTTGATTGGTTATGGAGATGGTACATACAAACCTAATCAAGTGGCTACGCGTGGGCAAATAGCAAAGATTTTGGCTGGTATTTTAGGACTCGATAAGACAAATGTAGTAGACCCAGGATTTACCGACCTTTCACCTGACAATCCTTATTATGGAGCGATTGCTGCCTTAGCACAGGCGGGCATTATTAGTGGCTATGAGGATCATACGTATCGTATGAATGAACCTGTTCAGCGTAAACATTTAGCGAAAATGCTGGTGAAAGCATTTCATTTGCAATCACCAGAAGGTGCGACAATGCCATTTACGGATGTACGTGAGGAATATAAGGATTATATATTGGCACTTTATACAAATGGCATTACAACAGGGAGAACAGCAACGCAATTTGATGGTGAATCGTACGTCACACGCGGGCAACTTACAGCATTTGTTGTGCGAACAGAGGAAGCCGTCCAATCGGCTGTGAATGAGGAAGAGAAACCGAATACAGACTTGAATCCACCGACTGAATCTCTTCCAGAACCCGGACCAACTTTAACATTTACCGTATCAATAGAAGGAATAACGGGGATTTTTTCAACCGATAAGGAATATGAATTAATTACATCAGCTGTAATTGGGAAGATTTATTTGGATGAGGATGTTGTAAAAATCACCTTCGTTTCAGAAGAAGCTATTCCGAAAGGGTCGTTTAAAGCAAAGATTAACAATGTCGAGTATGAATTTAACTTTAATAGGAATGAAAATAAGTGGATATTGACAAAGTTTAAGGAGGCTATTTCATCAGTATCAGAGCCAACACCAGTACCATATTCATCGACTACGATTCCAGTAACAGGTATCTCGCTGAACACTACAACTGCAACAATCAACGAAGGAGAAACGACACAATTGACGGCCACAATCTTACCGGCAAATGCGACGAATAAAGATGTGACATGGACATCCTCAAATCCGACGGTTGCAACGGTAGATGCAAATGGTAAAGTGACGGCTATTGGTGAAGGAACCGCAACGATTACAGCAACAACAGTGGATGGATTAAAAACAGCAACTACGACAATCAAGGTAGTCGTTCCAGTGACAGGCATCTTACTGAACACAACAACCGCGACGATCAATGAAGGGGAAACGACACAATTGACGGCCACAATCTTACCGGCAAATGCGACGAATAAACATGTAACATGGACATCTTCAGATGAAAATATTGCAACGGTGGATGCAACTGGTAAAGTGACAGCTATTGGTGGAGGAACAGCAACCATCACAGCAACAACAGTGGATGGATTAAAAACAGCAACCGCAACAATTGAAGTCGTCGTTCCAGTAACAGGCATCTCACTGAACACAACAACCGCGACGATCAATGAAGGGGAAACGACACAATTGACGGCATCAATCTTACCGGCAAATGCGACGAATAAACATGTAACATGGACATCTTCAGATGAAAATATCGCAACGGTGGATGCAACTGGTAAAGTGACAGCTATTGGTGGAGGAACCGCAACCATCACAGCAACAACAGTGGATGGATTAAAAACAGCAACCGCAACAATTGAAGTCGTCGTTCCAGTAACAGGCATCTCATTGAACACAACAACCGCGACGATCAATGAAGGGGAAACGACACAATTGACGGCATCAATCTTACCGGCAAATGCGACGAATAAACATGTAACATGGACATCTTCAGATGAAAATATCGCAACGGTGGATGCAACTGGTAAAGTGACAGCTATTGGTGGAGGAACAGCAACCATCACAGCAACAACAGTGGATGGATTAAAAACAGCAACTACGACAATCAAGGTAGTCGTTCCAGTGACAGGTATTGCATTAAATGAGACGAGTGGGAATCTTCAAGTTGGTGATACAAAGACACTAACTGCGACCGTAACACCAACTAATGCGACGAATAAAAATGTAACATGGTCTTCTTCAGATGAGAATGTTGCGACTGTAAATACGGCAGGCGTTGTATACGCAGTCGCACCAGGAACAGCAACGATTACAGCAACAACAGAAGATGGTTCTCACAAGGCCACATACACAGTAACAACCTCTTAAGAAAAATAAACGAAACGTTACTCGATAAATCGGAATAGATGAAACGAGTGGGTTTAGCAACAAAACTAGACCTAATTATGAAGAAGAAATGGTTGGTGAAAGACCAACCTCTATCGAACAGTCAGCCGATAGAAGCCTAATCCTCCTGCATCCAGTGAGACGCGACCACGTCGAAGGGGTGAAGTCAGGTGAAGTCGTACTCGCAAAGGCGAGGCGGGGCTCTTTAAAAGATGGCAATGGTTAGGACAACGAATCCATTATGTAAAGCACGAGTATTTAATCTGTATGATAAGAAGCTACGCTAGGGGTTTTGTACAGATTCATCGAGTTGGAATGCTCGATTGGCCATGAAAGTAATTGACTGTTAAATTCATGGTGGTACGCGGTCGCAAAGTGGAAACCTAAAGTCATCAAAACAAGGGATTCTCTTCATGGAACGTTTGAAGCCTTCTATGCGTAGGTGGGGCCAGCACCAAAGAGGCATGAAAGGTGGCTGCGGGTTTGTAGTAGTGATGATCGCTAGCCGTTTGGACTTGTATGGTAACATACGAGAAGGAGAAAACTAGCAGGAGCGAAGGAACCCAGTCAATGAATCGATTTTATACGTATCTCCTAAAGTAAGTATTGAACATAACTATGATTATAAATGATAACCATGGGTTATTTAGTAAGGAAAACTTACTAATGAGCAGTATTATTGGGTGTGTTTAATACTTAGGAGATATAGTGTTATTCATTGACGGATCGCCGTATGCGATGAAAGTCGCCTGTACGGTGAAGGCTCGTTATAAAACCTAGAGACAGATAAGGTATAAGACGAGAATAGCGGATTTACACCACAAAAAATCACTTTTAAAAATGACCAGGTTACTTTCGGTTTAGTTGGGACGTCTGTTGAATTATCTCAGCAAGGAATCGTATCAGCTAAAATAGAGAACGGACAAATTGAGGTTACTTCTATTTCTGCTGGTTCAGTTATGCTTAAAGTAAAGGACGGTACAAAAACGGCTGGTATTCATTTAAAAGTAGATGAAACAGGAAACATTACAACTGTTGACACTTATCCCTACACAGGAATGAATCGACCACCAATTTTGGTAAAAGTCCATGAGCCATTGTCAACAACAGCAGAACAATCTGTATCTGGTAATGTAGGATTATATTTTGTAGATTTAGAAAATGACGAAATCAAATATACTATTCGTACTGGTGTTTCTTATGGTTCTCTTTTACTCAATACTGTCTCAGGGGTGTTTACATACAAGCCTGATTATAATACTATTGTTCAAAATGATACTTTCACTATTTCAGCATATGATACAAGCATGGGTAGTAGTATCATCAAGGTAGATATTATCATAATGTTCTAGTAGTAACAGTAACTGTGCAGAAATAAGAATCATTTTTTAGAGAACGTCCATTTGGGCGTTCTTTTCTTTTTATTCATTAAGACCAAAGCAACGCACTGTACTGAGCAGTGCTATTTTTATTTTCAAGAGGTGAGAGTATGATTTTGGGGGCAACGATTATAGGGAGTACAAAAATTTCAGAGGGAATGGCAACAAGTAATAATCCATGGGCATATTTAGTAGGGGGATTGCTAGTCGCTTTAGCGATTATAGGGCATCATATTTGTAAAGATTTGAAGAAGCAGCAAGAGCATTTAGCCAATTTGGATAAAGAACATCGAGGCGATTCTAAAAAGCGAGAAGAACGCCTAAATGAGCAAATCGACAAGTCTATAGCTGCTAATGCATCTTTAGTGGAAACACAAAAGGAGATCATTACAACGATCAGTGCTGTGCAGGAGTGAAGTCGAATTTAAGTTCATTGGAAACTGATTTTAGTAAACGGATGGATGAATTAGAGCAAAAAATTTCGAATAAGAAGAGTGCTTAACATGGATTTAACAGTATTATTCGTCGTAGCAATTGCCATTCTTGGTATTATCAAAGCATTCGTTCAGGTCGTGAAAATAACATTTAAATTAGCTAATCAGTATGTACCGATTGTCTCTGTGGCAGTCGATATTTTAATAGGGATTGCAGTATGGCCAATCACAGAGTACTCAATATACATCATGGCTCTAGGTGGTGCAATGGGTGGTTTGACTGCTTGTGGCACGTTTGACTTTACTAAAGTTGTAAAGAGTGGTGATAAGTAATGGTGCAAATCCGTCAAAACTGAGTACCCAAGTTAATTATCGATAAGGTGTCATATGGTAAGGGTAATTGTAAAAAACGTATCTGTGTACACGAAACAGATAATACACGTACTGGTGCAGATGCACATAACGAACTTCAAAAGAACGGTAACAGTCGACAAGCATCATGGCATTGGCAAGTGGACGATTAAGAAGCAGTTCAATCATTTACTCATGATATACGTTGTTGGACAGCAGGTAGTGGTAATAATGAAGCCATTCAGGTACATTTAAAGGATTAGAAGCTGCTAATGCAGGTGCTACAAAAATTAAAAATGCCAAGTTGGCTAGTATTGTACATGTACAAAAAGTGTAATAAATAAGTACAAGCCAGTTACCTTAGTAGTATCGCTTTTTAGGAATATAAAAAGCAAAAAGGCATCCCAATTTAGAGGTGCCTTTTTGCTTTTAACCCTTACAGCTGCCCGTTTTATCTCCCCAAAATTCTCCCCGAAATCGTCCCCAAATAGAGCGTTTTTGTATGGATTTGTATGGAGGATATTACTTTAACAGTTTTATCATGAATGTTGATATATCAATGTTTGTAGGGCTTTTTATTCGCTTGTATGGACTACTTTAAACCTTGACTTTCCTTCCACTCAAGGAATTCATCATACGTACATTGCTTATCTAAAATTGAGCCGTCTTCGCGGATTTCAATGACACGGTTCGCAATTGTTTGGATGAATTGGTGGTCATGTGATGTAAATAGCATCGCACCTTTGAAGCGGATTAAGCCTTCGTTTAGCGCTTGAATTGATTCAAGGTCTAAATGGTTCGTTGGCTCATCTAGAATAAGCACGTTCGAGTTTGAAAGCATCATTTTAGATAGCATACAACGAACTTTTTCTCCACCTGATAAAACAGCAGGTGATTTTTTCACCTCTTCACCAGAGAATAACATACGACCTAAGAAGCCGCGTAAGAAGCTTTCTGTTTCGTCTTCTGGTGAGTATTGGCGTAACCATTCTACTAATGTTTTTTCACTGCCTGTGAAATATTTGTCATGGTCGTTTTCAAAGTAGCTTTGAGACGTAGTGACACCCCATTTGAATGTACCAGCGTCCGGCTGTGCTTGCTCCATTAAAATATCAAATAGTGCAGTTTTCGCATTTGGACTACCAAGTAATACGACTTTATCTTCTTTATTCATCGAGAAACGAATGTCTTTAAATAATGTTTCGCCCTCTAGTGAAGCTGTTAAACCGTCAACCGTTAATACATCATTCCCGATTTCACGACCAATTTGGAAGTTAATGAATGGGTATTTACGGCTTGATGGACGAATGTCGTCAAGCTCGATTTTATCCAGCATTTTTTTACGAGATGTTGCTTGCTTCGATTTAGAAGCGTTCGCAGAGAAGCGTGCAATGAATGCTTGTAATTCTTTAATCTTCTCTTCTTTTTTTGCATTTTGGTCAGATTGCATTTTTTGTGCTAATTGACTTGATTCATACCAGAAATCGTAGTTACCAACATATAATTGAATTTTCCCGAAGTCAAGGTCCGCAATGTGCGTACACACTTTGTTTAAGAAGTGACGGTCATGGGATACAACAATTACTGTGTTTTCGAAGTTGATTAAAAACTCTTCTAACCATTGAATTGCCTTTAAGTCAAGGTGGTTGGTAGGCTCATCTAGTAATAGTACATCTGGCTCACCGAATAGTGCTTGTGCAAGTAAAACTTTTACTTTTTCAGCGCCTTCTAGATCCGCCATTTTTGTATAATGTAATTCATCACCAATGCCTAAACCATTTAGAAGTGTTGCTGCGTCAGATTCTGCTACCCAGCCGTTCATTTCCGCGAATTCGCCTTCAAGCTCTGCTGCACGCATACCATCTTCATCAGAAAACTCTTCTTTTGCATAAATAGCGTCTTTTTCTTTCATGACTTCATATAGACGTTTGTTCCCCATAATAACTGTCTCTAAAACAGTGAACTCATCGTATTCGAAGTGATTTTGTTTAAGTACCGATAAACGCTCGTCCTTACCCATTGATACGTGGCCTTCTTGCGCCTCAATATCACCAGCTAAAATTTTTAAAAATGTTGATTTACCAGCACCGTTCGCGCCGATTAGGCCGTAACAGTTGCCTGGTGTGAATTTAATATTTACGTCGTCAAATAATTTACGGTCGCCATAGCGAAGACCTACACCACTTACTTGAATCATGTAAGTACCTCCTTGAGATATTAGATTATGATTTTGCGGTTTGTTAATGATTTAAACCTTTATACACAATGCTTTTTATTATAACACAATGGATGGGTGAAATTAAATACAGAGATGATATTTGTATAAAGGGTAATTTAATAGGTATGTAAATATCATTAAATTTTTCTAATCATCAAAGTATCGAGCAAATTGGTGAAATCTGGACGTTCACTGTACTTCAAACTGTCCTTGAATTTTGTCTATGAACGCTTCTTCTAGGAAGTACTGACCTGGGTGCAGCAGCGCACATTCAACTAAATAGCCCTTTTTAAAAAATCGAACTCGCATTAAAAGAGGAGTCTGTCCAAAAGTCGGTTTTCTCCTAAGACGTGATTCAACTCTTCCTTCAATAGGCTATTTTCTCATAACAAAATGATTTCAAACACGATTCATCTCATGAAAATCTTAAGTTTTTAAATGGTTATGAATAATTCAAGATCTAATTTATATTGACAAAAATAACCTAGCGCGCTATCCTTAAAAAGGAGTTAGTGTACACTAACGTTCGCTGTTAAAGGAGTTATTTAGATGAGTTCTAGCCCGATTAAAGACAAAATTTTAGAAGCTTCCCTACATTTATTTTCAACTAAGGGATATAAAGGAACAACAACTAAGCTTATTGCAAAAGAAGCTGGCACTAGTGAGATGGCTGTTTTTCGTAACTTTGGGACGAAAAAGAACATCTTAAAAGAAATCGTTGAGTCAAAAAAACCACAAACCCTTGAAAGAATTCAGACGTTTATTCTAAGCAGGGAAACATGGGATTTAAAAGAAGATTTAACGACCATCGCTCATATGCATATGGACTTTTTAAGAAATAATTTCTCGTTTATTTTGATTGTTATGTTTCACGAATTAGATGACGAAATTACAGAGATGTTAACGGATTTACCATTTGGTCTCAAGAAAGAACTGAAACATTACTTAGAACGTATGCATGCTATGGGGAAGTTAAAAGAGATAGATATTGACATTGCAGCCAGTCAATTTTTAGCGATGAATATCGGATATTTATTGTTGAAAAATCGATTTAAGGATTCATTTTTATCCATCGATGATGACAGTTATGTTAAGCAATCTGTTGCAACATTTGCCGAAGGAATCATTCCATAGGCAATTTTCTTTTATCAATAATGTTAGTTAGTACTAACTAACAAGAATTAAAGGAGCTGAGTTATCATGCATCAATCAATTAATCAAACTGAATTAGCCGTCTCATTACAAAACATTGAAATGACATTTCAATCTAAAGGGAAGAAGCCTTTTAAAGTACTTCAAAACCTCTCATTTCAAATTGCAAAAGGTCAGGTGTTTTGTTTATTAGGACCAAATGGTTCTGGTAAAACGACAACTATTAATCTTATCAATGGACTACTACGCCCTACGAAGGGGGAAATTGGCGTTTTAGGATTAAATCCATCTCAGAATCGCAGAAAAGTTCTTAGTCAAATTGCTCTTGTACCGCAAGAAACAGCATTATATACAGACTTAACTGCATATGAAAACCTAATGTTTCATGGATGTTATTACGGTGTTTCCAAGCAAGCCCTTCCCAATAAAATAGAGGAAATGATTCAGCTTGTTCAATTAAAAGGACGTGAACATGATAAAGTTAGCACATATTCAGGTGGTATGCAGAGACGTCTTGCTCTAGCTCGTGCATTATTAACAGAACCTGAACTATTACTATTAGATGAACCTACTCTTGGAGTAGATGTTCAGTCACGTAACGCGATATGGGAGCAGATCCGCGGTTTAGCTTCGTCAGGGAAGTCTGTTTTATTAACAACGAATTACATGGAGGAAGCAGAAGTACTAGGTGATCAGATTCTTATTATGGATCAGGGTGTTCCATTGATTTCTGGAACGCTTCAAGAGCTAAAACAACAGCTCAACCAAAAAACATTAACGTTTCGTTTTGACCGTAAAGAAAACGCTGAAAAATTCGCTCTACAAGTTGTACCAAACTATAAATTTGACATAAATGAAAATGAGCTAAAGATTCACTTGTCTGATGTCGAACAGGCGATGAACATTGTGAGAGCTCTTTCTAGTCAAAAAGGAGATACACACGATTTAGTTAATGGATTTGAATTGAAAGAGCCGAATCTTCAGGATGTTTTCTTACACTTTACTGGAAGAGCACTACGGGATTAAGGGAGGATGGATCATGTTATCTGCATTATTATCGCTTACTAAAAAGGACGCATTACAAAGCTTTCGAAATCCATTGTTTTTTGTCATTAGTATTTTAGTTCCTCTTATTTTTGTCGCATTGTATGCATTTATGGTTCATGTTTCAACTACGAATCCTATCGTGATAGCAAACCATTCGGAAGGGAAATATAGTGATCATCTTCTTGAAATTATGGAAACGATGGGTGTCACTGATGGTAAATATTATGAAATAAAAACTGTAGAACCTGAGAAAGCTTACCAATTATATAAAACAAATCAAGCTATTGCTTTACTTGATATTCCAGCAAATTTTGATGACAACTTGGCTACTGGTAAACAAGGTTTGCTAGATTTACAGGTTATGAATATGAATTCTGATGATGTGAAAAATTTTCAAATAAGATTGGATCATGCAATTTATCTCTATCAACAGCAATATCATCCTAACGAATCAATTGATATGGTTGAATACCGAGCTTTTGAAGAAGACATTCCAATTAAACATTACCTTGCTGCGGCTCTATTAATGTTCACTGTTCTTTATTCGGGAATGGTGAACACTGGTGTACTCCTAACAAAAGAATGGGAAGACCGAACAGCAAAGTCGCTAGTGTTAACGCCACTTGGCTATGTCCCTCTCATTGCAAGTAAATGGACGACAGCATTTATTCAAACGATTCTTAGTACTGGGATTACATTGTGGATATTAAATTTACTTCTAGGGTTCCCGATAGCTCAGTTGAATGGATTTGTTTGGTTAAACTTATTACTACTATTCATATATAGTGCAGCAATAGGTACTTTATTAGGCGTATGGTTCCAACAATCACTCCCTCTCATTCCAATTTCGGTCATCATTGCTGTTGGTCACTTCTTTGTGAACGGATATGAGTCCTATATAAGAGGTTTTGCTCATAATAACGCCGTCGAATGGTTATGGAAATTAGCTGGTTGGTTTCCGATTTCTGCCCTCACTGATTATATTAGATTTACTGCTGAGAGCATCAACTCCCTATATCCATGGATGGCATTTTCAGCAATGTGTATTATTATTTTTTTCTTATTGATTTTCGCAGCCTATCAGTTACATCGAAATCTATCCTTTACTCAAGGACAATAGGAGGGAAAAAGAAATGATACAAGCGATACTTAGTGTTATTCAAAGAAATGGAAAACTATTATTACGGAAAAAGGGATTGATGATACAGCCAATTGTCGTTCCAATCGTAATGCTGCTCCTATCCGCTATTATTTTCGGAGGAGGAGGGGACGCTTGGCCAATTGGACTGGTCAACCATTCGCATAGCGAGGAAGCGGCTTCTTTAGTGGACAGCATTCAAGAGAGTCACTCCAATATCTCGCCATATTTTCAGCTAATATCCACTGACGAAGCAGAAACGAGAAAGCTAATTAATCAAGGAAGAATTCAACTTTTGATTGAAATACCAGAAAATTATCCGCAAACGAAGACGATAAATATTGAAACGTTTAATATTAATAGTGATGCAATGAAAAATGCGCGTCTACGATTAGAACATGCTATTAATAACAGGTTAGCTGAATCAAAGTCTTTAAAAATTGATTACATCTTACAAACAGAAAAAGAACAAGATGTGTGGAGATCTGCGTATCTAGGAGGTAGCTGTGTGCTGTTAGCATTATTTTTCGGGGCTATAATGCTTGGGGCAAATTTATACGCATTCGAATATGAAAACCGCACTCGGAAAGAAATGCTATTAACCCCTTTAGGAGCTGTTTTAGCAGGAGTAGGGAATATGCTGACTGCGATTCTATTTGCTTTTATTACAACAATACCAACTTTACTTGTTGCCATTCTTTTTTTTCGCCTCACATTTAATGGTTGGAATGCAACGAAAGTATTACTTGGAATGCTACCAATCATGCTAGCTTGTGCGGGAGTTGGAATTTTGCTAGGAAGGTTGTTTAAAAAATATCGTATCATTCAACCGATTCTTGTCATTGTTGCGATTGGCACGGTTGTCATTGGTGGTGGATTTGTCGGAGTCCCTCTCTTGCCTGAATTTGCCCAAACATTTACTGATTTTTGGGTTTTCTCTAGAATCTTCATGTGGTTTAATCCACTACTCCATGGTTTTGTCGATTATTTAACATGGGGTCAATGGATATGGATTACGACAGCAGCAATCTTAGGTGTCTGTCTGATGGTCTGGAGCTATACATCTGAGACAAAGCATTATATGAGCGGTGGTCAATAGCCAGATAGAGAAAAGTTCAAACTTTTTTGCAAGACATTCAGTGTTGGAAGGTTGGTTGATCTAGTGCTTGAATATGTACCTGCTTAAGTCTTTTGCAAATTGAACGAATATTAACGAAACGACAATGTGTGTAGTGCATTGTCGTTTTTCATATTTTGAATTTGATTTTTTCCATATTTAGAAAAAAGAAAGACGAATTTTATCCTGCATTAACGGGCAGTAATTTATCTGTACCGAAAGCGAAGCGACAGGTACAAGATTCCCGCCTCAAGGCTTAAGAAAATGGAGAAGCGTAGGTGGGAGATCAACTACCCGTAAAAGCCTGATTGGTTAAGGGCAACAGGACGTTGCGCTCGCGTCGTGGCGTTCTTAGCTTGCGTTCCTCTCTCAATCAGTGGGGGATGAGTGCGGACTAAAATCCGTCACGTCCGTGTGACGACGTCGGCATTAGCACGTCCTGTGCGTCAAAACCCCCACTGATTGAAGTTTCACTTTATAAATAAAAGCTCCAAGTTAAAAGGTAAAACTCAACTTTCACACCCAAAAATATTAAGGTATTGCTTGAAATAACTAGACAGGTCAGCTAACCATTTGTTCATTTTACTTTTATAGCATGATTAGTAGCCATTTTAAAATGGTAAAACGGCAGTATTGACACCATTCTATACATAGATTTCTTTTTCTATGCGATTATGTTGTTAGACATCTTGAAATATGCTTTACTAACATAGTGAACTAGAGAGAATAGAGGTTTTTATATGCAACAAGTAAAAGGATGGCATGTAGGGGCTGCACTGGTAGCCATTTTCTTCGTGTCGCTAAACTTACGACCTTCTGTAACAAGTATCGGACCACTACTTAACACCATTACAGATGAGTTAAATATATCAAATACACAAGTCAGTTTGCTGACGTCCATTCCAGTATTTTGCATGGGGCTATTTGCACCGCTTGCTGTCCCGTTTCAAAAGAAATTAGGCTATAAATGGGCAGTTAATCTACTTGTGATGGCGATTGGTGTCGGAACGTTGGCACGTATCCTGTTTAGCAATTATATCGCACTTATATTGACAAGCTTTATCGTAGGCTTTGCCATTGCAATTATTAGTCCAATTATCAATGCCTTTATTAAGGAGCGTTTTGCACATAAAATCGAGCCGGTCGTTGGATTGTATTCACTGGCGATGGGGGCAGGGGCAACAATTAGTGCTGGTTTGACGGGTGTATTATTTGCACAATTTCACTCATGGCAAATTGCCCTTGGTGTATGGGGCATTTTAGCCATTCCCGCACTCATTTTCTGGACGATGGCAGCTGGTAGAAAAGAGCAGCGTATAAGCAAGGCCCAAGAAGAAGAATCTTCACGAAATCCGTGGAAAAATAAGACAGCTTGGGTCATTTTACTATATTTCGGTTTGCAAACATCGGTGTTTTTCTCGCTCATGACATGGCTATCACCGATTGCACAGGAGCAAGGTTTTACGCTAATCACAGCGGGTTCAGTATTAACGACAATGTCGATTGTGCAAATTATAGGTAACTTATTTATTCCATTGCTGATTAATAAATTTCCGAATCGCGTGATGTGGCTTTACATTTTATTGACAATCGGTATCGTCGGAGCAGGGGTTTTATTCATTCCTGCAAACTGGGCATTATGGGTAGCGGCCGTTGTTTTAGGTGTTGCCTTATCGGGGTTATTCCCAATCGGCTTGATGTTACCGCTTGATGAAGCGAAAAATAATGCAGAGGCAAGTTCATGGAGCTCGATGGTATTATCAGGAGGCTTTATGATGAGCGCGATTGTACCACTGTTAATTGGAGTTGTTTACGATTTAACGGGGACACATATTGTATCGAAATGGATAATAGTCGGGTTATTTTCGTTAATGTTTGTAGCGGTGTATTTATACCAACAGCATAAAAAGCATGTATAATAGGAAGCAGTCCGAGTTGGCGGGCTGCTTTTTCTTATGATTGAAGATTAGACAAGTAAAACTGGAAATTAAGCAAGTATTTGCAGTGGAGGAATAATGAAAAAGATAATTATATTATGTCTACTAGTTCTTGCCGGATGCTCTCAAGGCGGCTTTGAATCAGTTAGTCAAGTTTTGCCAGAAAGCAAGCCTGCTCAGAAAGAAGTGATGGAAGCGAACGTAAAAGTGTACAGTGTAGCGGGTAGTACAGATGGCATTGTCTTTTTAGCGGATGGGCGAGATAAATGGATTGTGACAGAGGCTATTGTGATGCGCGATCACCCGAAAGCACTCATCGAGACGAGTAACGGTCAGCAGCTTGAAGCAAAATTACAAGCTTTTTCTGTAGAAGATAATATCGCGATTCTTCATGTACGAAATAGTGCAGATGTAGAAGCAGTGGAGCAGGGCAATCAACAGCAACTTGTAGACATGTTAGAAACAGAAGCGTTAACTGCAATAGAACGTTACACTTTACATAACGCTTTTAAAGATACAGAAGTACCGCAAAAATACGATATGACCGTACTTGAACAGTACGAAAAGACAACATTTGAGTATAATCCAGACGCATTGGAAGCATTTATACAGACATTTAATACTGCATTTAATCAATATGTAGCCTCAAACGATTTTGCACAAGTTGAACCGTATATTTTATCGGATTTACTGAAGGAAGCAATGGTAAATGAAGAAAAGAAGCTGCTCATCGAGAACTTCGAGGTGACGGAAATCGGCAAGTCCGGTTTTGAATGGTACATCAAAGGACAAACAAATGAGTTTCCGATTGTTTATAAAATCAATTTAGTAGACGGTAACTATTATATTACGTATTTACAAATTGAAAAATAGAAGCTGTTTTTTGTATGGAGAAAAATTATAATAATATTATGTAAACAAAAATGGAAGGGAGGCAGTAAATTGCTACAAAAAGCGAATAGCATATTACAACAGTACTTTGGTTATACATCATTTCGAGACGGTCAACAACAAGCGATTGAGTCTGTTTTAGCAGGGAGAGATACGCTTGTCGTCATGCCAACAGGGGGAGGGAAATCACTTTGTTACCAAGTGCCTGCTCTTACATTACCGGGGACGACGATTGTCATTTCGCCGCTTATCTCTTTAATGAAAGACCAAGTGGATATGCTCCGAACAAGTGGCATTCAGGCTGCTTTTATTAATAGCTCCATCAGTTATGAAGAAGCAGAAGATGTATTGTATCAAGCGAGAATGGGAGATTTAAAGCTACTCTATATTGCGCCTGAACGATTAGAAAATGAAGCATTTTGTATGACTTTAGCCAATTTACATGTGCCACTAATCGCGATCGATGAAGCCCATTGTATTTCCCAATGGGGACATGATTTTAGACCAAGCTATCGTCTTTTACATCGCATAAAGGATTTGTGGATAGAAAAGCCCACAATTGTGGCCCTAACAGCAACTGCCACACCTCATGTACGACAGGATATATGTGAATTGTTAAGCATTTCGCCAAATGCTACATTCATCACAGGGTTTAGCCGTCCAAACTTAGCATTTTCTGTTTTACGAGGAGAAAACCGCGAGCGGTACATTGTGGAATATGCCACGAATAATCGACAAGATGCAGGGATTATTTATTGTGCAACACGAAAAGCTGTGGAACAGGTGTATACGTTGCTCGAAAAAAAAGGTATGTATGTCGGGAAGTATCATGGTGGTCTTGGGGATGATGAAAGATCTATCATGCAGCAACGATTTTTAAATGATGAATTAACGGTGATGGTTGCAACGAATGCGTTTGGGATGGGGATTAATAAAACGAATGTACGCTATGTGATGCATTATCAAATGCCGCGCAATATGGAAAGCTATTATCAAGAAGCGGGACGAGCAGGACGTGATGGATTACCAAGTGACTGTATTCTTCTATATGCATCGAGTGATGAGCAGACACAGCGTTTTTTAATTGACCAAGCACAGGATCGCACGCGTATTCCGTTTGAATTAACAAAGTTACAAGAGATGATCGATTATTGCCATACAGAAGATTGTTTACAAAACTACATAACACGCTACTTTGGCGAGCAAACGGACATCGCTTGTGGCAAATGTAATCATTGCACAGATGAGCGACCGCAAGTAGATATGACCGTAGAAGCGCAAAAAGTATTGTCGTGTGTTGTGCGGATGGGACAAAAGTTTGGGAAAGTATTAGTAAGCCAAGTGCTAGCAGGTTCGAGTAATAAAAAAGTGCAAGAGCTTGGTTTTAATCGCCTCCCAACATACGGGATTTTAAAGGAAATGAACGCAAAAGAAATTGCACAATTTATTGAGTTTTGTATTGCTGAAAAATTACTTGCTGTGAGCAATGGGCAATTTCCAACGATTTTTATGACGGAGCACGGAAAAGAAGTGTTAACGGGACAACGAAAAGTGCTGCGCCGAAGTGCACCAGTTGTCAAAGCCATTTCAGATCAAGACCCTCTATTTGAACATTTACGAGAAATTCGTAAAGACATTGCGGCCAAAGAAGCGGTACCTCCGTATGTTGTTTTCTCAGATAAAACGTTAAAAGAGCTTTGTGAAAAACGACCAAAAACAGCCAATGCCTTTTTAGCCATTAGTGGAGTAGGGGAAAATAAACTCACAAAATATGGCGAACTATTTATGGAAGCAATTAGCAACTGGGAACAAAATGAGGAAAAAGTAGTTGTAGATTGATAATATAATATTATTATGTAAACAAAAATGTTAAATAAGTAAACTGCCCGTAGTGAGCGGGCAGTTTATTTATCCCCAATATTCTTTAATAAATGTATCACGTCCAGATTTTTCACGGTCTTCTTTATAATGCCCTGGCTCTTTTTGATAGTAATCTTGATGATAATCCTCCGCTTTATAAAACGGCTTAGCATCACGAATGTCTGTCACAATCGGCTTTTTAAAACGGCCGCTTGCTGCTAATTGGATTTTAGATTGTTCAGCTAGCTGACGTTGTGCTGCGTTATGTACAAAGATAGCTGTTTTATAAGACTCACCGCGGTCGTGAAATTGTCCTCCATCATCTGTCGGATCGATTTGCATCCAATAAATTTCTAATAACTGTTCATAGCTAAATACTAAAGGGTCAAATTCGATTTGTACAACTTCTAAATGACCAGAAGTACCTTTCTTTATATCCTCATATGTTGGGTTTTCTACGTGACCACCCGTATAGCCACTCGTTACTTTATGTATACCGTCCCACTGATCAAATGGCTTCACCATACACCAAAAACAGCCACCTGCAAATGTTGCTTTTTCCAACTAAAAACACCTCCTGAAAAATATAATTATTGTAGCACGCTACTTGTTTCTTCACAAAATATTCGCTTAAGTGCAGGAATCTGCAAAATTCTGTCATGCATAGTATAATAAAGCGACATAAGATGGAAACATATTCATAAGTACAACGTCATATAGTCGATGAATCAAGAAGGAGTTTTTATATGGAAGAACAAAAGGAACGCCGTTATCAAAGAAAAAGATTGCGTAAGGGCCGCGTTGTATTTATCGTCTTAATTCTTGCTTTATTAGGCATTGGTACATATGGCGTCATGCAGTATAGAGCTGGTTTACAGCTTGCAGGTGAAGCGAATAATGCTACACCAGAGCCGTTTGTCCCCGACGAAAAAGAAGATGAAACGGTCAATTATTTGTTACTGGGTATTGATACAAGAGGGGAGGAAAAATCTCGTACAGATACGATGATGCTTGTATCATGGCAAAAGAAAACCGATGAGATAAAGCTTGTCTCATTTATGCGTGATATTTATGCGGAGATTCCAGGCTATCAAATGTATAAGCTAAATACCGCTTATTATTTAGGTGGTGTCCAGCTAACGAAAGATACGATTACATCGATGTTTGATGTGCCGATTCACCACTATGCTATTGTCGACTTTAAAAACTTTGAGTCGTTGATTGATATTTTAGCACCGGATGGAGTGGAAATAGATGTAGAGAAAAATATGTCCGCGAATATTGGTGTATCACTCACACAAGGTGTGCAGCAACTAAATGGGCAACAATTACTTGGATATGCTCGTTTCCGTATGGATCGTGAAGGTGACTTCGGTCGTGTAGCACGTCAGCAAAAAGTGATAGAGGCATTAAAAGATGAGGTATTATCGATAGGCAATGTGAAAAACTTACCAAAATTAGTTGGCGCAACACAAGGATATATCACAACAGATATATCGTCATCAGACCAACTAAAAACCGTACTTGGCGTGGCGATGAGTGGTGGAGTAGAAATTTCAAAACTAACGATTCCAGCAGATGGAACATATGTTGATCGAAATTATTCACGTGTCGGAGACGTACTCGAAATAGATAAAGAAGCCAATCAACAAATTTTACATGATTTTTTAAAAAGCAATTAGTCAAATATTGCACTTAATGGGAACAGGCATGATACAATGAAAATATCTTAAAATTGACGATTTGTTGGGGTGGTATTTTGGAACAAGACAGACAGAATGAACAGTTACCACAAGAGAAGTCCCACTTCTTTTCGACACGGTTCATCCGCTTTTTAGGCGGGAAAAATTTATTATTTTTATTAATTATTACGCTACTGGCAGGCTGCATTATTTTTATATTCGACAAAATCTCGTTTATATTTCAGCCATTCCTTGTGTTACTAGAAGTCGTCATTTTACCGGGCGTACTTGGCGTCATTTTGTATTATTTATTACGACCATTTTTAAGAATTTTAATGCGATGGAAAGTGCCTCGCGTATGGGGGATTTTACTCATATTTTTAGGGCTAATCGGAGTCATTACATTACTGATTTTATTAGTAGTACCATTCTTAAAAAATCAGTTTACCAACTTGCTACATGAGTTTCCAATATACTTTATGTCTCTCATTGATAGCGTTATATCCTTTATTAATAATTCTCGAATCAATGAATATTTAGCAACTGCCAACATTGACTATAATTTAGTATTAGAGAACATTACAGATGACTTAACAAAGACTGTCAAGGATACGGCGACAAACTTAGCGAGTGGTGTGGCAAATGGCGTAACAGGGGTTGTAACTACACTTACAGGTATCGTACTATCGCTTGTTATCGTACCATTTATTTTATTTTATTTATTATGGGAAGGCGAAAAAATGCCCAAGTTCATTTTGCGCTTATTCCCGCCACGTATGCGCGCATTTGTTGACGATGTGATGGAAGATATGGATAATCAAATCAGCTCGTATATTCAAGGACAAATTTTAGTATCAATTTGTATCGGCATTATGGTGACGATTGGCTTTTTAATTATTAAACTACCTTATGCATTATTACTTGGTACATTGGCAATGGTCACAAGTGTTGTCCCTTATTTAGGACCGGTTATTGCGATTACCCCAGCGCTCATTATCGCCATTGTGACAAGTCCTTTTATGGTTGTGAAAGTAGGGGTCGTTTGGACGGTTGTACAGCTGATTGAAGGGAAGTTTATTTCACCTCAAATCATGGGGAAATCACTTAGTATTCACCCGATTACAATTATTTTTGTCTTATTAACATTTGGTTCTTTATTTGGTGTACCAGGAGTGATTTTAGGTATTCCAGTCTATGCATTAATAAAAGTATTTGTCCAACATTTCTATATGCTGTTTAAAGAACGTTATAATAAGTTCCAAACAAATACAGCAGATCAATATGAAGATATTCAATAATCGGTAGCAGCTAGCTGCCGATTTTCTTTCAGAGGGGATGGTCGCATGGTAAATAAATGGTTTACGACGATGGAATGTGATGGCATAAAAGTGGATACGATGCTTGATAAAACAACGCTTGTAGAAGGCGATACTGTTTCCGGACATGTCTATGTCATAGAAGAAACAGATGAAGAAAAAATTGACTATATATCGTTACGAGTATTAAAAAAGTCAGCGAGTGGCATACAAACGATTGGCAAGCATGGTGTGGAGTTAGTAGGGAATATCCATACGAAGGAAATGGAAATTTTGTCATTCGAAATCATACCGGATGAACGCTGGGCATGTGCAGAAAATGAGGAAATCATTTTTCAAACAGTCGTCGTCCTGTTAGATGGGACGGAAATGAAAGACGAAGGGATGATTACATATACGTTTTTAGAAGAGTAAAGGAGCAACATTTCTTAGTACTGATAATGAGTAAATCTCTAAACATAAATTACCATTTGAGTAACCGTTGCTTTCCGCTGCGGCACTCGCTTTCCACGGGCGAGATCAAGCCTCCTCGTCGCTCATCCTTCGGTGCTCCTGTCGCTGCGCTTTCGTCGCAAATAAATTTCCTGCGGGGTCTTGATTGTCTCGCTTTTCCCGTAGGAGTCTCGTGCCTCCGCTACAAGCAACTATTGTTCAATGAAATAATTGGTGGCTTAAAAAGAATGAAAAATCCCTATTAATTACAGTAAAGACTAGACGGACTATAATGTGCAAATGGAAAGAAAATGATTTCTTTTAGACAAGAGAAATATTTTTCTAACACATCGAGAAGTATTCACTTTTGCCGTAGCGCGCCATATCCACAGGAGCCGGAACAGGAGATCCAAACAGGCAGCGCCTGTTTTAGCTCCTGTGTAGGCTGTGGCAAAGCGCGGAGGCTACGATTACGCTTTCATTTAATATCTTTTACTATTTACCTGGTATTTTTAGGATGTATTTTTGCTCATTATAAGTTAGTAGATATTGATCAAGAATTAAAGGGTTGTCCGGAAAGTATTCACTTTCTGAACAACCCCTAGCATCGAAGCTACAGAACTAAACTGTAGCTTCTTTTTTTATGTTGATTTTTGATAGTTTTTCAACGGCACGTGAGAGCGTTTCTACATCTTGTACAAGCGCTAGACGCATGTAACCTTCACCGGCTGTCCCAAATGCTGTTCCTGGTACCATTACGACACCTGTTTGTGCAATGGCTTCAAATGCAAATGATTTACTATCTATGCTGTAAGGGAACTTAGCCCATA
The DNA here is from genome assembly GCF_050613145.1 of Lysinibacillus sp. LZ02. Taxonomy (GTDB): domain Bacteria; phylum Bacillota; class Bacilli; order Bacillales_A; family Planococcaceae; genus Lysinibacillus_B. The sequence continues at coordinate 2,053,525 of NZ_CP192507.1, forward strand.
CGAACATGCCGCCATCGCTTGGAGCCACTTCCCAACTAATGGATGTTAAGCCGTCCATTAATGTTTTATGGCGCGCCGCAAATGTTTGACGTAGATTGGCTGTAATATTTTCTGCGTTATCTAATGCTTTAGCTGCGACTAATTGAATCGGCTCAAAGATACCAAAATCTAAGTTTGATTTTAATTGTTTTAAAATGCTGACCATTTCCGCATTTCCTACGATATAGGCAATACGTGTTCCTGCAAGGCTAAAGCTTTTCGATAGGGAGTTAATTTCTAACCCTACTTCTTTTGCACCTGGAGTTGCTAAGAAGCTAATTGGTGCATCCCCTTTAAAGTAAAACTCCGAATAAGCTGCATCGTGTAATACAATAATATTGTATTTTTTAGCGAACGCCACCACTTCTTCAAAATAGGCAATAGAAGGCATCGCCGGAACAGGGTTACCTGGTAAGTTTAAGATTAATAGTTTAGCCTTTTGTGCAATATGTTCTGGAACTGCTGCTAAATCAGGTAAATAACCATTTTCTTTAGTTAATGGCATATAGTAAGGCGTTGCACCAGCTAAATGAATGCCCGCATCGTACGCGACATAGGCAGGGTTTGTTGTTAAGACGATATCACCTGGGTCACAAAATGCAACTGGTAAGTGAACGAGTCCTTCTTGTGAGCCAATTGTTTGTACGACTTCTGTTGACGGGTCTAACGTGACACTGTTGACACGCTTGTAGTAACGACATACCGCCTCATTAAATGTTTGAACGCCTGTTAATGTATAGCCATAAGATGTTTCAAGCTTTGTCAGTTCAGACATCGTTTCGCGTAAGAAATCGGCGGGTGGAATATCTGGGCTACCTAAGCTTAAATCGATTAGCTCCATGCCTTTTGCTTGCTGATCCAGCGCAAATTGCTTCAAATCGCCGAAAATAGCTGGAGCAAATAGCGACATTTTTTGTGATGGTTGAACTTTCAAAGTAATAACACTCCTAAATAATAAAATATAAACTTCATTGTACCATAACAGCATTGGAAAACAGGGATATATTTCAGAAAAAAGTATCTTTTCCTACTAGAAAGCAAATACAGACAGTAGCGCAGAAATCTTTGCATAAAACGATTCGTCAATCACTTAGTAATCGTTTACACTAAAGGGAAGGGATGGTGATAGTAATGGAAACCTATTCATTAAGCGGTCCAAGTGGAACAGGGAAAAGTACATCAGCATTAGAATTCGCCCATCAATATGGGATTGAAGGGATTATTGATGATGGCTTACTGATCGTAAACGGGGAAAAATTAGCTGGGACAAGTGCAAAGTTTGAAAAAAATACAATTACGGCTGTACGCCGTGCTATCTTTCATGATGAAGAGCATCGACAGGCAGTCATAAAGGCATTACAAGAAGCGGATTTGAAGTCGTTACTTATTATAGGTACGAGCGATAAAATGACGAAGCAAATTGCCGATCGGTTAAACGTAGCGCCGATTGATCATTTTCATTATGTAACAGATATTCGTACAACTAAAGAAATTCAGTTAGCTAAGTTTATTCGCGAAACACAAGGCAAACATGTAATGCCGATTCCACATGCGCAAGTGGAACAAAACTTTTTTAAGCGATTTATTCAAAAGGGACGAGAAATCTTCTTTAAAAATAAAAAAATAGGGGAAACAACGATTGTTCGACCGGATTTTCATCAAGAAACTATTGATATTTCCAAATCGGTTTACTTGCAAGTGTTAACGCATGAATTAAGTAACTATAATGGGATTGCTCGTTTTGACATTGCGCAATTAACGGTGGATTTAATGCCGTCGATGACGATTGTGATTTCTTTAAAGGCACCTGTTACATATGATGTGAGGGAAGTAGTGCGCGGCTTGCAACAACAAATTTCCGGATCATTTTTATTGCATTTTGGTATTGAACCAGAATATGTGAATATTGTTGTAAAAGGAATTAAATAAAACTAAAAAACAGGTGGAGAAAAGTATTGTTTTCTCTACCTGTTTTCATTTTGTTATTTCGTTTGTCGTTTAAATTCAGGTTGGCGTTTTTCAACGAAAGCACGTACACCTTCAGCAAAATCAGTTTGTGAAACAAATGGTGTAGACCCTTCCCACAGTTTTGGTGTGGAGTCTAAACATTCACGAACAGAACGCTTTACAGCAAGTAAAGAATCCGGCGACATCCCAGCTACTAATTTCCCCATACGAATGGCAAAGCGATTTAAGTCTTTTTCTGCTACTAAATAGTTTAACATACCCACTTTGAACGCTTCTTCTGCTTTATACATACGACCGGTAAAGACAAAATCTTTTGTTGCACTTGGTCCGACTAAATCAACAAGACGTTTAGCAAATTTATTGTTTAGTGTAATGCCTAATTTCCCAACTGGAATACCCATTTTCGTTTTATCGGAACCGATTCGAATATCACAAGCTAGCGCAAGTTCTAAGCCAGCACCCATGGCAGGTCCGTTAATAACACCGATGACTGGAATTGGTAAGTTTTCAATTGTTGAAATCGTATTTTCCATGTTGATGAAAGCAGCTTCCGCTTTTTCAAGTGAAATCGAGTTGAATTCTTTAATATCGGAACCAGCTGTAAAGTTTTCGCCGGAACCACGTAAAATTAATACTTTGTTTTTTGGATTTTCTAATGTTTGTAGGGCGATTTTTGCTAATTGATCCCACATATTTGCAGTTAATGCATTTTTAAGTTGTGGGCGGTGAATCGTAATAATGGCCAAACCAGCCGTTTCTTGATAAATAATTTTTGCGTCTTCTGCCTCTAATCGAGTAGTACGTACTTGCATTTTATTTCCCCCTGTTAATGAATTAGCCATATTATATACTACAATAACATTTTGATATACAATTAAGTGAATTTTCAAGCAAAAAGGTGCATAGGTGTAGTGATTTTCAGTATCTGTTACAGTACAGTTTTATATACTCAGTGCCAATCATAGCACAAAATTGAAAATTTGGTTATAATACAGCTTAAAAGAACGAATGTTCCAAATGAAAAACTTTACTTTAATGCATATTATACGACACTATAGTTTATAATAATATAAAATTACACGCATCAAAATATCTTGAAACTCAAATAAAAACACGCAACTTAATAAGGAGGTTAAATCAATGGGGAATCATTATGCAGAGGCATTTCGTGCATTTTTACAAGGTTTAAACAAGTCACCACATACAGTGAAGCAATATGTAAATGATGCAAAACAGTTTGAAAAGTTTCTAGACGAGGAATCATTTCGTGATCAGTTTCAGGATGGATTAAAGGTTTATATTAACCATCTATACACGCACTATAATACTGCAAACTCCGTCAATCGGAAGTTAGCCGCGATGCGAGCTTATTTAGAGTTTTTATATGGTCGGAAATATATTGACTCGTATAATGAAACATTGCTAGAGCCAGTAGCCAAAAAAGAAACCAAATTATTTGCATTAACGGAATCCGAACTACAACAAGTACTGGACTGCTGGCATAACCTATATAGAATTGCTCAAACAGAGGAGCATTCGTGGCTTGCGATGCGAAACCTTACGATTACGTATGCAATTACTATGCTTGGCATTAAACCGGCAGAGCTTGTAAAAATGAAATGGTCCCATATAAACGAAGATGAAATGACGATTCATATTATGGAAAGAAGTACGTATCGTACGTTGGACTTACCGGTAAAATTACTGGAAATTCTGTTCCAATATAAGCAAGAAACAGAATTATTTTTCTCACAGCTAGAACAGATTGATGATGTTTGGCTAGGTGTTGGGAATAAGCTCGGTGAACCGATTACGGTGAAAACGGTGGAACGAGTATTTTTACAAATGTCTAAGCTACTCGCTTTTAAGGTAACATGCACAAATCTCCGTTATACGGTCATTGAGATGTATATGCAACAAGAAGAGACAGATGACTTATTTGAAAAGTTTGGCTATGCACGAAAAGGAGTGCTCATTGAACGGCATAAGCGTCTACTGAAGGAGGAGTAAAATGAGCATCAGTTTAATGGAAGCGTCTATTACGGAAGAGCTGAAAGAAAGAGGGGTTACCGTTAAAGCGGTTGAAGAGTCACTAGCGGAACAGCAATATAAGGAAGTAGAGAACGGCTTGCTGCATTTATCGTTACAAGCAGAAATTGAATCCAAAACCCGCGCAATGATGTTAACGAACTGGATGATTGATAAAAGTTCCATTGTGGTTGAGGGATAGCCTATGGAACTTTTACTATCGATTATTATCTTCATCATTGTCGTTAGCATCTTGTGGAGTATTGCAAAGTGGCTGATTAAATTTGCGATCATACTATTTATTTTTTATATTATTTACCAAATCTTTGTGGCAATGCCTGGTCTTTGAATAGGACCGGGTTTTTTGATTTTTACAGGAGATACAGCTGTAAAAATCCTATATTTTGTAGGGGGATAGTCATTTAATGAGCAGAGGGACCCTTATTATAAAAGTATTTGGTAATATTTTTGATAACCTATAATCTTACTAAAACTAAAGGTTAGTAGGGTGATGAAAAAGCGTTACAAAAACACTGGTTTATGGTAAAAGCATGTATTAACACGGCAATAGGTTATTCAGCAATCCGGCTAGACTGTTTAGTAAGAAAAATGCCAAAAACCCCCTTCAACCGATTATGAAGGGGAGTTCCACTATTGGCTATGTCTAAAAAAGGATAATTAAAAATTAGACTTTATTATCGTATCTAATGCTTTTTTTAGCACAATCTTATCGCTATCTGACAAATTTTGAAGGACCACATTATTCAAATTAATTGTTGTTGCTTCAACTTTATCTCTAATTTCGTTCGATTTTTGAGTAGCCACCACTAAAACATTTCTGCGATTTTTAGGATCTACTGAACGTTCGATTAAATCAGCTTTTTGCATTTTATCTAATATCCCAGAGACTGTAGGGGCTTCTAAATATACCATTTCTCCAATTTGTTTAGGAGATAATTGTCCCTCTCTCCACAAACAATTTAACACACCATACTGAGCTGGTGTTACTCCATATTCCTCTAAAAGCTTGCTAAAATATTTAAACACTTTATTCTGACTAACACTTAGCAAAAAGTTCATGCATTCTTTTAGTTCCATAAGTATCTCCTCCATATTGACATTATCTATAATATCATGTTAGTTTTTGTAATGAAACATTTTTGCAACAAAAATGTTTCATTACAAAATAAGGGGGAGTAAATAATTATGAATACATTTAAAGCGATTATTGTAAAAGAAAAACAGAATCAAGTGATTTATAGTTTGGAAGATGTTAGTATTGACAGTCTTTCTGATGGCGAAGTTTTAATTAAGGTGGCATATTCTTCGATAAACTACAAGGATATGTTGGCTGTTCAAAAAAATGGAGGTGTTATTAGAAATTATCCAATGATTCCCGGAATTGATTTAAGTGGAACCATTGTTCATACAACAGATAATCGTTACACAGAGGGACAGAAAGTTATTGTTACAGGTTTTACTATGGGCATGAGTCATACAGGAGGATTTGCAGAATATGCTAGAGTCCCTGCAGATTGGATTGTTCCTTTGCCCAATAACTTGACCTTAAAGGAAGCAATGGTTTTTGGAACAGCAGGGTTTACTGCTGCTCTTTCCATCATGGCTCTAGAGAAGAATGGCATGGACATGAATAACAATCCAAGTATACTAGTTACTGGTTCGACTGGTGGAGTAGGTAGTATTGCGTTACAAATCTTATCTAAAATCGGATACAAAAATATTTTTGCTTTAGTACGAAAAGAGCACCAATCTGAGGTGGCAAAATCTTTAGGAGCAACCGATGTTATTTTTGCAAACGAGTTAGGAGAGCTAAAGAAACCATTAAATAAACAAAGGTTTGATTATGTATTAGATACCGTTGGTGGAGAAGTGGCCTCGGTATTGATTCCTCAAATCTCTTATGGTGGAAGTATGAGTATGTGTGGGAATGCTGGTGGAATCCAACTAACATCAACAGTATTGCCGTTTATACTAAGAGGAATCAACCTTTTAGGAATTGATTCTGTCAATGTACCAATCAATAAACGTGGGGGTATTTGGGGTAAAATAGCGAATGAATGGAATATTTCCCAAACGACTCTAATAAGTGAGATTTCTCTTGAAGAGTTGCCCCAAAAGATTGAATCAATCAAAAATGGCCAGCATTTGGGGAGAACAATTATTAAATATTAAAAATACAATTTATCATTTTATTTGTACTTCTTCGAAGAGACTCCAAGTATGGTGAAAAGCATGAGAAGCAGTTGGCATTAGACGGCTCTATAAGATAATTAAGACGTGAACTATATATGGATACAGTCAGGAAAATGCAGATTTACAATGGTAAGAGTTTTGAGACAAGTAGTATGAGACTTTAAGAATCCTTATTTTGCGCAACTTTATATCTGTCTCAATAACCTTACTCTATTGAGACTGTGAAGTGATAAGAAATGGTGATTTCTTATCTCCAAATAGCTTTCGTAGCGTCGTTAAAAACAGTTTCACCATAGTAACTTAGGTTTTATTTTATGGTAATTCTGAAATTTTATCATTTAGAAAAGCGAAAGCTTACTTATCGCAATTGCTGTCAAGGCAAAATACGAGAGGCATTTTCGCTTTGTACTACAAGTTTATCAAATCAACCTTTTTATTACCATATTTTTCATAATGTAAACAACCAAACAAAAAAGTTTACATTTTAATAATGATAAGTTAAACTAACGTGGACAATGTTTATCTACGTTAGTTTATTTGGTTTTGTGTAAAGCATTTAAAAGTCACATAAATGAAGGTGGTGATGATCATGCAAATGAAAACGGGAGTCGAACAGTCCGTGTATGCCATTTTGATCCTTAACCTGTTACCGGATAAAGCGGTGTTACCTGGGGAAGCAATCAGTCAACAATTGTGCGCCTCACCAACGTATTTTCAAAAATTGTTACGGAAGTTAGTGAGTGCAGACCTGATTACTTCTGTACCAGGGGTAAAGGGAGGATTTAAATTAAAGAAAAAACCTGAAGATATTCGGGTATACGATATTTATCTTGCTGTAGAGGGGCAGCAATCTCTTTTTTCTTCTAGTGGTGTGTTACATGACATGCTTGAATTGGAGGAAGGAAACAGCTGTTGCTTGCTAGCAGGTTTAATGGAAGAAGCGGAGTCTTCTTGGAAATCCGTGTTGAAACGCAAAACAATTGCATCTTTATATGAAGAAATAAATAACAGTTACCAGCCAGAAGTGCAATTACTGCAAGAATGGATAAAAGAAAAAATGGTTTTATGACAGAAAAGCGTCATAGTCAGGTGGAATAAATTTGAATAAATTTCAATCGCATAACGGTTTTGCACGAACATTTAAAGAAAATAAATTGACGCTTGGCATTTCGTTTCCTTTGGAGATGTCTACAGATAATCTCGGGACAATGAATTTAGCAGAACAAATGATGCTAGCAAAACAAGCGGAAGATTTAGGGTTTGCTTCTTTGTTTGTAAGGGATTCACCACTTTATGATCCGAATTTTGGAGATAATGGTGTTATGTATGATCCTTTTCTACTGCTTGCATATGTAAGTGCACATACGAAAAAAATCGCGCTTGGTACTGCGAGTGTTGTCACTACATTGCGGCATCCTCTACACTTAGCGAAATCAGCTGCCTCTTTAGATGATATGTCTAAGCAACGCTTCTTATTTGGTGTTGCCACTGGAGACCGTCCTATCGAATTTCCTGCATTTAAAGTAGACCGGGATGAACGGGATGAATTGTTTAGGGAGTCCATTTTAGTCATGAGAAAAGTGTGGCAAGAATCATTCCCGAAAATACAGTCAAAGCGAGTCGGACTAATAGAGGGGGATGTGATTCCTAAGCCCCTTTTAACCGATATTCCCATTTTGGGTACAGGATATTCAGGGCAAACAGTGGAGTGGTTAGCAGAAAATACAGATGGCTGGATGTTCTATGCGCAAGAGGCCAATCGACAGCAGGAGCTCATTAGGCTTTGGCAGAAAGCAGCAGGAGGGTTCAAACCGTTCTTACAGCCTTTAGTTATAAATTTATCAGAAAATCCAATGGCTTCACCTTATCCAATTCCGATTAAAGTCGGTTTCACATCAGGTCATAAGTTTTTAATTGATTACCTGTATGCGTTACAAAATATTGGGGTAAATCATGTCATTCTTGTTTTGAAAAAGGGAAACCGTCCGATGGCTGAAGTGATTCAAGAATTAGGAGAATATGTAGTGCCGCATTTCCCTGCACTAACTACATAAGCGGTTGAGTGTCGTTATAGGCATAATTAATAAAGAGAATTGAGGGGAAGTAAGATGATTAATATATTAGGGCGTATTAATGAATTGGCGAAAAAACAGCGTGAAGAAGGTTTAACAAATGCTGAACGTGTGGAGCAACAAGTATTACGCGAAGATTATTTACGCGAAATTCGCGGACAAGTACTTACTACTTTTTCAGGGATGACGGTACTTGACCCACTTGGAAATGATGTCACACCGGACAAATTACGTAAAGAAAAGGAAGCATAACTTTATTGGAAGGATGGTATCTAGATGAGATTAAGTATTCTGGACCAAGCCCCTATTACGAGAGGGAATACGGCAGCAGATGCTTTGAAAAAGGCGGAAGAGCTAGCGATTTTAGGAGATGAATTAGGCTACCATCGCATGTGGATGGCAGAACATCATGCAACAAATGTTTTTGCAAGCTCTGCTCCTGAGGTAACGACAGCCTATTTGACTGCTAAAACGAAAAATATTCGTATCGGAACCGGTGGAGTGATGATGATGCATTATTCTCCATTGAAACTAGCTGAGGTATTTAAAACATTAAGTGCATTTTCCCCAGGTCGCATTGATTTTGGCGTCGGTCGAGCTCCTGGAGGAGATAACTACGCTATTTATGCGTTATCAGAAGGTCGCCAACCGATGTTCAACAATATGTATGAAAAATTTGATACTGCATTGCAGTTAATTAACGACGAAGTACCTAAAGATAGTTTGTATCATAAAACAATCGCAACACCGTCCCAAGTCGTTTTACCGGAAGCTTGGCTGTTAGGTTCAAGCGGTAACAGTGCGATCCAAGCTGGGCGCAGGGGTGTTGGTTATTCTTTTGCACAATTTTTTAATGGTGAGATGACGAAAGAAATTTTAGATGCATACAAAAGGAATTTTCAGCCTTCAGCCTTTATGGAAAAACCACAAATCAAGGTTTCCTATATGGTGACAACAGCCGAAACAAAAGAAGAAGCTGAGTTCGAAGCAAAGCCACAAGATATTTGGCGCTTACTGTTTATGAGAGGCAAGATTGGCCAAGTGATGACGCCTGAGGAAGCCCGTGATTACCCATTGACAGAAATGGACCGAATGATTATAAAGGAAAACCGTAAAATCCATTTAGTCGGAGAGGCAAAAGAAGTTGCCGCAATATTGCAGGAAGAACAAGCTTATTATGGTTTTGATGAAGCGATGATTTGCAGCATTCCTCATTCACAAGAAAAACGTCTCAATGTGTATCGATTACTGGCACAGGAATTACTTTAAATTTGAAAGGAAGAAAGAAATGAACGATTATTTAGTAAAAGCACTAGCATACAATGGTCAAGTGCGTGCGTATGCAGTCAACACAACCGTAACAGTAGGAGAGGCTCAGCGACGTCACATTACGTGGCCAACTGCTTCAGCTGCATTAGGACGATCGATGACTGCAGGTGTGATGCTAGGAGCAATGCTTAAAGGTGAAGAAAAGCTAACGATAAAAATCAATGGCGGAGGTCCTATTGGCACAATTCTTGTTGATACAAACGCCAAAGGGGAAGTGAGAGGCTATGTATCCAATCCTCAAACTCATTTTGACCTTAATGAACAAGGAAAATTAGATGTGAAAAGAGCAGTAGGAACAAATGGATTAATGACCATTTCAAAAGATATAGGACTTCAACATCCTTTTGTAGGGCAAATTCCGTTAGTTTCAGGTGAAATTGGAGAGGACTTTACCTCTTATCTTTTGAATTCTGAACAAACGCCATCTGCAGTAGGGGTAGGCGTGCTAGTGAACCCGGATAACACAATTCAATCAGCTGGCGGCTTTATTATTCAACTTATGCCAGGTGCAGAAGATGAGGTAATTAGTGCAATCGAAGAACGTCTGAACGTCATCAAGCCAATCTCTACAATGATTGCAGAAGGAATGACGCCAGAGCAAATACTGGAGCAAGTACTTGGAGAAGGAAATGTAAGTATTCTAGAAACAATGCCGGTTCAATTCCAGTGTCAATGCTCGGAAGAGAGAGTTTCCAATGCAATCATTAGTTTAGGAAGCGAAGAAATCCAAGACATGATTGAAACCGACGGACAAGCTGAAGCGAATTGCCATTTTTGTAATGAAACGTACCATTTCACGAAAGAGAACTTAGAGGAATTAAAGAACGCAGCAGTTTAATCGAACGCCATACAAGTAGTTCGAAATCGTATTCAAAATAACTTGAAAAATTTCACACGTAAAAAGGAGCTAATTCATCTATGATTACCACACAACAAACAAATGATTTTAAAGAAATTTTAATGGGTCGCCATTCCATTCGAAACTATGACACATCTGTGAAAATTAGTAAGGAAGAAATGACAGAGATTTTAACAGAAGCGACGCTTGCACCTTCTTCATTCAATATGCAACCATGGCGTTTTCTTGTTATTGAAAGCGACGAAGGAAAAGTAACACTTGCGCCACTTGCACGCTTCAACCAAACGCAAGTCGAAACATCTTCCGCAGTAATTGCTGTACTAGGTGATCTTAACAATTTTGAATATGGTGAAGAAATTTATGGTAAAACTGTTGAGCTTGGATATATGCCTTTAGAGGTAAAAGAAATGCTAATGAGTAACATTGCCGCTCATTATTCAACATTAGATTCACAAGACATGAAAGAGACTGTATTCATTGATGGTGGTCTTGTCGCTATGCAACTAATGCTTGCTGCACGCGCACATGGTTACGATACATGTCCAATAGGTGGCTTTGAAAAGGATAAAATTGTCGAAGCATTTGGCTTAGATCAAGACCGCTATGTCCCAGTGATGCTTATTTCAATTGGTAAAGCAGCTGAAGATGGCCATAAATCTGTTCGCCTTCCAATTCACCAAATTGCGCACTGGAAGTAATTTTAAAAAAAGAAAGCAACACTGCGATGCATTGATACGTGCATCGCAGTGTTGCTTGTTGTTTTGAGCTTTATTACTCATGTCGAATTAATACATATTAGTTCAATGCAAGAAATCGTTTACTTAAGTGATTATGATGTAAAATACAGGAATTTTTTTCGTGTTGATGAATAAATATTATATATAGATTTTCTATACGAGGAGAAGAATCCATGAAAAAGATTTTATTATTGTTTCCTGTATGTCTTATGTTAATTTCTTGCAAGGATAAAGAGGAAGTCACTGAGTCGCCTGTCATACCGGTGAGTACTACTGCTTACACACTTATGGAAGAAGATGTGGTTAATAAGTATGGCGACATTACGAATTTAGAGCGCTTTGAAGCTTTTGTTGGGCATGTAGAAGATAGTACAAGTGATAAAGTACGAATTGTCAGCTACACAACGGAAGGGGATGCCATTTACAAAGACCTTATATATAATGATAATATTATTATGTATACTATAGACTCTACGCAAGATCGCTATGGTGAACAAATGGTTGCTGCTACAACATGTCAATCGATTGAAAAGCTCGAAACGAGTGAACTTAGCGTTTATAAACTAATGGCATGTGAAGAAGAACTAGATGATTTGCTATTAATAATAGAAAAGTAAATTAGCACTAAAGCTATAAATGAATCGAAACAGATGTGCCAATAGGAATTATTCTTGCCAGCTCCTCTACATCATGATTATGCATACGTACGCATCCTCTTGAAACAGCTTGACCAATCGAACTCGGATTATTCGTACCATGAATACCGTAATGTTCTTTCGATAAACTCATCCACATCGTACCAAATGGACCACCGGGGTTGGGGGCTTTATTAATAATAATAAAGTTACCTACAGGTGTTCTATTTAACATTTTTCCAACAGCGATTGGATACTGTTTTTGCAATACATTATTTTTGAATAATCGAAGTGTACGCTTGTTAATCGAAATATCGATATGATAAGGAAGTGTACTTGGGTCAGGGAATCCAGGTATTTCAATTGGTTGACCAATATAAAGAACATCTGGATTGATCGTTGGGTTCGCGCTGATAATGGAAGAAAGCGGTATGCGGTAATCTCTAGCAATTTGGCTAAGTGTTTCACCGGGTTTCACAATATGAAGCATCATTAATCACCTCTATAAAATATGTATTCGAGCTTAGGTCTGTTGCAGTCCTAAGCTCTGCCAGTTTTTTGAGTAAGTTTGTTTGAGTGGATGGAAATATGAAGAGGTTTTAGCCGAAGAAACATGTAAAAGTAAGAAGGTTATCGCGATTAATTGTTCGATAAGTCCAGCCAGATCTTGTGCTCCAGCGGAATCCTATAATTTGATTTCTCGTTACAGCAATAGGGTAGAACCAAAAACTTCTTCCGTTTCGTAACCAGACATATGTGTTACGGTACAGGCAAATGCGAATGTCCCAACCACCACCGTGCATTGCTTGAGCACCGTAAGTGGAAGGCATTGCAGGAGTGAAATTTGGTGGTGGTGCCATTGGTGTTGGACCTCCAGGTTGTGGTGGTCTACCACCGCCACCGCCGCCAGGTGATCCTCCAAATGGTGGTGGTCCGCCCGGTGGTCCAACAGGCGGAGGAGCTGGCCATCCTCCTGGCCCTTGTGGGAAAAATCGTTGGTTTGGCGAGTCGAAATCATCAAAAGGGTTATTGTACAACAGTGCATACCTTCTTTCATTATAATTTCATATTAATCTATGTGAAAATATAAAAGATGTGAATATAGGCGCAGACACACACATTGTTTCTAGGCTTAAAATACTGTATGTAAAATGAGAGCGAACTATAAAGTTTTAGTGTAACCTGCATAAAAACTGAATAAAGGAACTTCATAAGAAAACCCTCAAAATGCTGTTGTATTTTGAGGGTTTTCATGTATTATCAAGCTTTTATTTAGGCATGTTTTTTAGGTATAGAATGCATTAAATATATCAAATCTAAGATATTAAGAAAGTTTAATGTTTTCCTTAAAATCAAAAACATTAAAAATTACGCCTCCAAGTAAGAGATAGTCTGTAACAACAGAATTTTTATAATTAATCGTTTTCAAGTTATTACCTCTAAAATTTAATGTCGTTTATTATTTCTACAAATGAGTTACTTTAAAGTTTCTAATTTTTAATTCAAAAGATTTAAAATGTCATTTACCTTTTGGTGAGGGGCTTATCGTTTTAAATCTAACGTTAATAGACCCTTTTTCTCCCATTTTCAAAAGCGCACTGAGACGAATCGAGATGGGGCAAGGTATATAAAATATAATTTCGATGCGTCTGAGAGCGAATCTTATAAACAAGAACGTACATTCTAAAACATAGGCGATTTTCGCTATTTTTCTATAAAACTCAACAAAAAGTTCCCAAATATGAATTTGGGAACTTTTTTTATGCTAAAATAGCGTATAGAGGTGAGCATATGGCACAAGTGAAACTACCAAAAATCATCAAAGACTTTTTAATCTACTTAACAACGATTACCGGAAAATCACAGCGTACTCGAAAAGAGTATGAATACGATCTCATTTTAACTTTCCGATTTTTAAAAGCGGTGCAAGAAGATATCTCAAATAACGAAATACATACCATTGATATTTCAGACATTACGATTGATTTTATTAAGGAAATATCACTAGAGGACCTATATTTATTTATGGAGTATTGTGAGGTGCAACGAAATAATTCGCCCGCTGCTCGTGCGCGAAAAGTAGCAACACTTAAATCATTCTTCAAATATTTAAAGGGGAAGCGTCGTTTAATCGATGATAATATCGCGGAAGAGCTAGAGTCTCCGAAAATCGGAAAGCGAAAGCCAGTGTATTTAAATATGGAAGAGGCAAAGACATTTATTACATCGATTGAAGATAGACAATATAGTAAGCGCGACCACTGTATGATGATGTTTTTCCTCAATCTCGGTATTCGTGTATCAGAGCTTTGTTCCATTAATATCAATTCGATTCAAGGACGTCAGTTAACAGTCATTGGGAAAGGGAATAAAGAGCGGACGGTTTACTTAAACGATACTTGTATGACTGCGCTTGAACATTATTTACCTGAGCGAAAAGTGTTTAAAGGAGAAGGGGACGAACCGTTATTTGTGTCACAAAAAGGGACGCGTTTTACGCGACAAACCGTTGCTAAAATCGTGAAGCAAATTAATAATCAGACGTTACAAAAAGAGAAATTGACGCCCCATAAACTACGTCATACATCAGCGACGATGATGTATAAGGCAGGTGCTGATATTCGAAGTTTGCAGCATATTTTAGGACACTCAAGTGTTGCCACAACACAAATCTATACACATATTGAGGATGAACAAATCCAAGATGTCATGCAGAAAAATCCTTTTAATAATATTATTATGTCTACTAATGAGTCTATCTAGTTGGTAGGCTTATTTTTTATATAACTTTTCTGAAAATTTTGTTGACACTATGATTTTTCTGTACTATATTAAATACATAAAACAAAAACTGTTATAGTACAACTTAAGTGGGAGGATGATTTATATGACAATGTATCAAGAAGGCTATCAAATCTACCGTGAAAAATGTGAGCAATTCGGATTAGAGCCAGTCAATTTCCGCTATTATGTAATTCAACTATCGCAAGAACAACTAGATGCTTACAATGAACAAGCTCGTGTAAAGAAAGGAATGCAACCATAATGAATGATTATAGACAAGCTTATGAATATTACCGTCAAGCATGTGAGACGCATGGTTTAGAGCCAATTAACTTTCACTATTTTATTTTAAACTTATCACAAGAGCAGCTTGAGACGTATCTTGCTTGTGCTGAGAAAAGAGGTCGACATGAAGTCGCCAGCTAATGACGTCACATAACAACCTTTCCTTAGATGAAATAGGGGAAGGTTGTTTTTGTTTGTATTTTAAGAAAAAATTAAGTTGAAAAGACTACTATAAATAAGATGCGCCATTATACAAGCAAAACGTTTTTCGAATTGCGTTACTTTTAGATTAAACAAGGAGGAGAGTTGATTATGGAATTAGGAAAGTTTATTGATAAAAGCAAGTTGATGTTTTACTTATCAACATTTGTAGTTTTATTATCTTTACTTGTTCATTTATTACATCGTCTGTTTGGATTTTTAGATGGTTATTTATCCTTACAATCGATTGGAACTGTTACAGGTGGACTCGAAGTATTGCTGAATATGTTTCTTGCTCTTCCTGTATTATTATTAATCCCAAGCTATGTGCTCTATCGCAAAGATAGAAATCATCAAGCAATCCCAATATTACTTACATTCACCTTAACATTTTCCAGCATTTCAATTATCGCAGGGGGAGATGGGTTAGTAGAGTATCATTTTTCGATTTTTATGGTGTTAGCGATCATTGCATCATTCCAACAAATTTTACTTATTGTTATTAGTACAATTGTGTTTGCCATTCATCATTTGGCTGGTTATTTTTTATTTCCGCAGCTATTATGTGGTACAGATGATTATAGCTTTACGTTGTTAATGATTCATGCAATTTTTCTAATTACGACTTCAGCCGCAACGATTGTCATTATTTATTCAACACAAATTCGTGAAGCACACTTAGCAAAAGAAACGGCACAAGCAGAAGCGCAAGTGAAACAACTGCTTCAAGAAATGGCGAAGGAAGGTGATCAGCTTCAAAATATTTCACAAATGTTAATAGATGGGTCAACACTAGCTGGCAATGCTAGTTTAAATATATCTGAAGTATTAAAAGAATTAACATTTACTAAAGATCAAGAAGCAATCGCAATGAAAGAAGCGATTATTCAAAATGAGGCTAACTTGCAGCAATTTACTAATATCCATAGGCAGACAGAAGAAGCTGTACAGAAGGCGAGAGATAGCTTACATAAAGCATCGTTAGGTAAAAATACGATTTATGACGTGACAAATCAAATTTATGTTATTACGAATACAATTAGTTCGATTCATGAATTAGTAGATACACTCGCTAACCAATCAACTAAAATTACAAAACTGTTAACAGTGATTCATAATATCACAGAACAAACACAGTTATTAGCGTTAAATGCATCTATTGAAGCAGCACGTGCTGGAGAACATGGAAAGGGCTTTGCGGTTGTAGCTTCAGAAATTCGTAATTTAGCAACAGGTACGCAACATTCAGCCAAAGAAATCGATGAAGTAATGGAAATGATTCAGCAGCAAATTAACGATGTTGCTTTAAAAATGCAAGAAGGGATGTCTGAAATTTATAAAGGAAATGAATCCATTCAAATAACCGGAGAGGCATTCGATTCTATCTTATCCACAATTTCTAATGTTGAAGAAACGGTGCAATTCATTGCGGATTCTGTTCATTCTTTATTGAAACGTACAGAACATTCTTCACAATTATTCAACCATATTGCCGATTCAAATCGAGTGACAGCTAACAATATTAACATGATCTCATCATCGTCAGTTGAACAATATAAAACCGTACAATCTTTAGATCATGCCATATCTTCTTTAAATAAAATAACAAGTGAAATATACGTGTTAATTAAAAAATTAACATAAGGGTAAAAAAGTAGTGATTCAGCATATTTGAATGACTACTTTTTATTTTTTTAAAATCTGATAGTACAAAAGGCATTATAAACGAGTAGTTCTTAATTAATATTTTATCCGATATTGTATTTATATTTATAGTAGTATTATAATTGAAATAGTATCTTAGAAAACATAATAATGGAAGGGGAGGAAATTATGTTGAATGCTTATGCGTCTCAGGCATTAGGGGCTGTTGATATGTCTATTGCAGAATTAAGCGATATTAAGGCTGCTTTAGATGAATCGGTTATTGTTGCTATCACTGATAGAAGAGGAATTATTACATCCGTAAATGATCAGTTTTGCGCCATTTCTCAATATAGCCGTGAAGAGCTCATCGGTCAAGATCACCGTATTTTAAATTCTGGTTATCACCCGAAAACATTTTTTCGTGACATGTGGAGAGCTATTGGAAACGGAAAAACATGGCAGAGTGAAATTTGTAACCGCGCAAAGGACGGTTCACTTTATTGGGTGCAGACGACGATCGTCCCTTTTTTAGATGATAGGGGAAAGCCTTATCAATACATATCCATTCGGACAGATATTACGGCACAAAAAAATATAAAAAAAATAACATATATCGCTTACCATGATGATTTAACAGGTTTACCCAATCGCCGAAATTTAATTAAAAGATTGGAACATGAAGTAACAATAGGTAGTACATTCGCTTTATTTCTGTTAGATGTCAATCGTTTTAAACATATTAATGATGGTTTAGGTCATAAAGTCGGGGATATGTTTTTAAAAGAAATTGCCCAGCGTCTGTTGGCAATTGATGGTCAAAGTAATTCCTTTTATCGTTTAAATGGGGACGAATTCGTTTATATTTTAAATGATGTTAACCGTATAAATGAAATGGCTCACCGCATTTTATCGATCTTTAAAGAGAGCTTTGTATTTTCGGGATATGAGTTTTATGCAAGTACCAGTATGGGGGTAAGCATTTTCCCGGAGCACGGAAAGAGCGCTACAGATATATTAAAATTAGCTGATTTAGCAATGTATGAAGCTAAAAAGAAAAAGAGAAATGCCTGGGTTTTATACCATGAAAATATGAATGGTCTAAATGATCAACTTCTTATGTTGGAAACAAAGCTACATCATGCGATTCGAAATAATGCATTTGAATTACATTACCAACCAAAGATAAATGTTAAAACAGAGAAAATGGAAGGGATGGAAGCACTTATTCGTTGGACGGATCATGAATTAGGCTTCGTGCCACCAGATCAATTTATTCCCTATGCAGAAGAATGTGGGCTGATTATTGATATTGGCGAATGGGTGTTGAAAAGTGCAGCAATACAAGCAAAAGAGTGGAATGAACAGTACGGATTAAATTTACGAGTGGCAGTCAATATTTCACCTAAGCACCTTGCAGAACTAACATTTGTAGAACGTTTACAAGAAATTATTAACGAAGTCGGAATTGAACCACATATGCTAGAAATTGAAATTACAGAAATGAGCATGATGGATCAAAATAGCGATTTAATCGCCAAAATACAAAAAATTAAACAAATGGGCATTACCATTTCTGTAGATGATTTTGGTACTGGCTACTCGTCACTTAGCTATTTAAAGCAGTTCCCTATTGATGCATTGAAAATTGACCGCTCTTTTATTCAGAATATTGGCAATGAGGAGTCTGGTATTGCCATGGTAGCTGCCATTATCCAATTAGCACATGCTTTAAATTTAGAAGTTGTAGCAGAAGGGGTAGAGGAATTAAGGGAGCTCCAAATTTTAAAAGAGTATCATTGTGAATATGTACAAGGATATTATTTCAGCAAGCCACTAAATGTAAAAGACTTTACAAATAAGCTAGAACAATTATCCTAAAATTAGAAATGCGGGACTGTCATTTATTAGACAATCCCGTATTTTTTAAGGTTCAATTAAGTTTTGCAGTAATAAAAATTGCTCATCATCAAGTAAATCACCATATTCATTTAACAGCTCGCTATTGACAACAATTTTGTCTTTATGAGTCAAGTATAAATTTTCTGTGAGGTGGCGAATCACAAGCGGGACAGGTTTTTGATGATTAAATCTACTCATATGCTTATCCATAAAAGACTCCGACAACTCACATTTTGTATTATTACCCAATGCATTAAAATTAATATATTTTAAATGCGCTGTTAAAAAATCCTCTGTTAGATGAGGGTTATATTCACAAATAATGGACCAGTTTAACTTGTCTCTATAGCGGTGTATCCAGTGTAATTCAAGGCTATAGCTAATCAGCTCACATTGCTGCTCGCTGTAATTCGCAAATTTTTCATCCATTTCTTTATTTGTACATTTGCGATAGCCAAGCTGGTCATAGAGCTGGCAAGCAAGTGATGGAATGCCTTTTACTAAATGCTCACTACCAGGCCATTTATTTGCACCGCAATCATAATCAAAAAACTCCAGTTCGACAAGTGCATCCTCCTCTTCAAAAGAAGGGAGGATATCCTGTGCAACACTATCCTCAATATCTGACTCTAAAAATTCCTGTAATTCTTTCGCAAGTTCAGGATCTATTTGGCTATACATAAACAATCGAAACGGCTCCGGAAGGCGATTTAACACCTGATAATTACTGGCAATCATTTCAAAATTCACTTGTGCTAAGTGGTCAATTAAATAACTTTCCGTTAAATACGGATTTAACGTACAAATCACATCAAAATCAATATAAGGCAAGTATTGCTGAATATCATTTGGATGCATTTGCGCTGTTTGATAGCGCCATTTTGCATATTTCGTAATAAAATCGGGATTATACGAAGGGTAATCGTGCAAAATCATCTCTAAATCCATTTTTGAAACAACAGACTTAATATAGGCTGGAATGGATTTCACATTAAAATCTGATGGGAATTGGAGTTCTTGAAATCTTTTCTTATAAGCATAGTTTTTTTTTCGACTACCGTGTGTTGGAAAACTATAGGAACCGATAGCGCCGCGTTCTTCAAGTAAAATGTAGGCAAGCTCCTGCTTTTGATCGCGTGTTAAGCGGACATGTTTTGGGAATTTGACAGATGCAAAGTATGTAACGTTTGCCATATCATAAAAAAACTTATAATCGCCCTCAGCGGTAAAATCTTTGTCATCTGCATTTTTACGCCAATACAATAGTGCACCATAAACAGGTGGATAATTTGAAAACGTAATATTGGCAATGGAAAATATATTATGAGAAAGCGATTCATCATAAATCACTTTATTGAATTCAATTGTTTTAATCTTTAACATACATAACCTCCCTCTCTATCTCTCCACTATAAGTATAACGAATTTTCTAACAAGAGCGTAATATTTTCATCTAAAAAGATATTAATAATCAAAAAGTGTTGAGTTATAAGGGGTCACTTCTTTTTTGGTTAATTACCAAAAGTTAGGGTTTACCTATATACATGGCACACTCCACTCCGAGTGGATGCTTTCCGCGGGCATGGCTTCAGTCTCCCCGTCGTTCGTCCCTCAGTGCTCCTGACGCTGCGCTTTCGTCGCAAATAAATTTCCTGCGGGGTCTTCAGCTCGGGGCAACATGATGTTGCTCACAGGGGCGTTGCCACAGGACGTGGCGACTTTAGCCTTTGCCCACTTCCCCCGCTGGAGTCACCGCTCTCCGTTCCGTGTGCTACCTACTTCTATATAAATTGTTTGCTATAAAATTGATTTTGCTATAAGTCGAACACAGATGATGATGGAGAACGACCATTCTGAGGTGGCTTATGCGTAATATGTTTAAACTGAAAGAAAATAATTGCTTCTACTAAGAAAAAATACTTTCCTAGAATATGGAGAAGTATTCATTTTTGCCGTAGCTTACTATTGTCATAGGAGCCAAGCTTTACTTCACAACGGAAACGTGCTGTGGTGAAGTATAAAGGTTACAATGCTTATTCCATTCAACACTTTTTACCATTTTTGTTCATTACGAATTGATGAAATAAAGTGTTTGTTGATTGGAGTGGAGGTTGGGCGACTCCTGGGGGATTAGCGTCCTAGATGAGACCCTGGACTGAGCGGAGCGAGGGAAGCGGCTCATCGGACGCCCCCCGGAAAGCGCCCAGCTGGAACGGAAATCAACCCCAAGTGACGGTGATGAGCCTCTTTCTTTGCAATACATGTAAAAAATGAAAAGAAGGTCTAATGCTTTGGAAGCCATCTAAAAAGTAAGTTTTGACCGAAAAGTATTAGATTCTCTAAAGGTTGGTTCATATGGTTTAGCAGATATGAGTGTCATATTTTGAGGCGCAGTATCTTTGACTAAACAAAAGTCTTTTTCAATTTTAGGTTGCATTTTGTTTCGTGTTAGCATATATTTTTCCTTAAGGAAACATATTATCGTTAGTGAAGAGGACTGATTATTGTGATAATTGACTATGTAATGGTTTTGTTATGCATTTTGTGGTTTGTTTTATTGCTTTTATGGTTCTTAACAAAATCGGTAACGATCGCGACGTTATTTTTTGTTATATGGATTAGCTGGCGATATGTGGTTCGAAAAATTTTGATGAGAGAAAAGGAGTTTAGAAGACAGTGAAACGTTTTTTAGGAGTTTTAGGACTATCTTTATTGTTAGCGGCATGCAGTGGGGAGGAAGAAGGATCAAAAAGCGACGAGAAAGAAGGAATTGTTGTAGCTACAACAGGGCAAATTGGAGATGCCATTAAGATCATTAGTGGAGAGCATCTACAAGTGACAACGTTAATGGGTCCTGGTGTAGATCCTCATTTATACAAAGCGACGCAAAGTGATTTAACCAAATTAGATGGAGCGGAAGTCATTTTTTATAACGGCTTACATTTAGAAGGACAGATGCAAGATATTTTTGACCAAATGGCCGAGGAAAAAACAGTGTTAGCGGTAGCAGAGCAATTAGATGAAAATACACTATTAGCTGACGAAGAAAATGCAACATTACATGATCCGCACATTTGGTTTGATATTGATTTATGGACAGAGGTCGTTGATGTGATTGGCAATACGCTAGTCGAGGAATATCCTGAATATAAAGAGGATTTTGAGACAAATGAAAAAGCCTATTTAGCACAATTGGGTGAATTGAAGGAATACGCAACAGGTCGTATTGAAGAAGTTCCGGCATCACAGCGCATTTTAGTAACGGCACATGATGCATTTAACTACTTTGGTGAAAGCCAAGGGTTTGATGTACGAGGCTTGCAGGGCTTAAGTACGGATTCCGAGTATGGTGTAAAAGATGTGCAAAATATGGTGGACTACTTAGTAGAAAACAATATTAAAGCGATATTTGTAGAGTCTAGTGTATCAGATAAGGCGATGAAAGCCGTTATTGAAGGAGCAAAGGAAAAGGGTCATGACATTGTAATTGGCGGTGAGCTGTTCTCGGATGCAATGGGTGCTGAAGGAACGGAAGAAGGCACATATTTAGGCATGTATAAACATAACGTCGACATTATTGTCGATTCATTAAAGTAGGTGAAGGATATGGAAGCTTTAGTTGTTGAGAACTTATCGGTTGCTTATGACAAAAAAACGGTGCTTGAAAATGCAAGTGTATCGGTGCCCACTGGCCATTTAGCAGCGATTATTGGACCGAATGGCGCTGGAAAATCAACTTTTTTAAAGGCGGTATTGAACCAATTACCGAACAAGGTTGGGAAGGTAGCCATTTTAGGTAAGGCTTTTTCACCAAAAAGCTTAGTTGTTGGATATGTACCTCAGCGAAATGCCGTTGATTGGGATTTTCCAACAACCGCTATTGATGTAGTGTTAATGGGACGTTACGGGCATCGAGGTTTATTTAAGCGTCCGACAAAGCAAGATAGAACACTTGCGATGCAGGCTTTAACGAGTGTAGGCATGCAAGATTTTGCCGACCGGTCAATTGGTCAGCTTTCAGGGGGGCAACAGCAGCGTGTGTTCCTTGCTAGAGCGCTCGCACAAAATGCAGAAGTCTATTTTTTAGATGAACCGTTTGCCGGGGTCGATGCTGCAACAGAAAAAACAATTATTGATATTTTAAAAAATTTAAAGGCACAAGGTAAAAGTATTTTTGTTGTCCATCACGATTTACAAACCGTAACGGAGTATTTTGAT
Organism: Lysinibacillus sp. LZ02; assembly: GCF_050613145.1. Classification (GTDB taxonomy): domain Bacteria; phylum Bacillota; class Bacilli; order Bacillales_A; family Planococcaceae; genus Lysinibacillus_B. The sequence goes on from NZ_CP192507.1 coordinate 2,076,440, forward strand.
TATACGATTTTACTCAATAAAACCATTTTAGCTGCAGGTAAAACGGAAGAAATCTTTACGATCGAAAAACTACAGCAAACATATGGTGGGAAATTATTAATGATGGAAGCGATGTAAGGAGGGACATTATGTTATCCGGAAATCTACTGTGGGTACTAATTGGAACAATGCTTCTAGGGATAGCAGCTGGTATTACAGGGGCGTTTTCCTTCTTACAAAAGCAAAGTTTAGTCGGTGATGCCGCAGCACATGCTGCATTGCCAGGTATAGCTTTAGCCTTTTTATTGACAGGACAAAAAGAGCTACCCGTTTTAATGATTGGTGCTGCTGTCACGTCTGCTCTTTCGGTTTACTGCATTCAATGGATTGTGACGTATTCGAAGCTAAAGGCAGATGCGGCAATTGGGCTAGTGTTGGCTGTATTTTTTGGTGTAGGAATTGTTTTATTAACGATTGTTAACCGTAGTCCATTAGGCAATCAAAGTGGGTTAAATGATTTTATTTTTGGTAAAGCAGCAACGATGACAAAAGCAGATTTAACTTGGCTCTTTATTAGTGCGATGATCATTATATTAGTCAGCCTGTTACTGTATAAAGAATGGAAGCTGATGATTTTTGATCCCGTCTATGCAAAGGGAATTGGCTTACCGGTAGAGGCGTTAAAAGCCTGTTTAACGGCACTAATCGTTATGACAATCGTGACAGGCATTCAAGCGGTCGGTGTCATTTTAATGTCTGCACTACTTATTATCCCGGCAGCAAGCGCCAAACTATGGACAAAAAGGCTAAATACGATGTTATTATTTAGCGGCATTGCGGGTGGGTTAGCAGGTGTTGCCGGTACATTCATTAGTTCTATACGTACAGGATTATCGACAGGCCCGATTATCGTGTTGTTTGCGGCAACTATCTTTTTCATTTCATACGTATTTAGTCCAAAATCTGGACAGTTAAGCAAGTATATACGAAAAAAGAAATTTCAGCAGCAGGGTGATGTGTCATGATTGAATTTTGGGTAATTTTAACGGGTGTTTTAGTCGGTATTACGTGTGGATTAGCAGGCGTCTTTTTAATTCTTCGTAAAATGTCAATGATTGCAGATGCGATTAGTCACACCGTATTATTTGGGATTGTGATGGCCTTTATTGTCACACAATCATTGAGCGGATTATGGATGTTAGTTGGGGCAGCAGTTGCAGGTATTCTGACAGCTTATTTAGTGCAGTTACTGCAATCTTCAGGTATTCAAGAGGATGCAGCGATTGGTGTGACGTTTACATCTTTATTTGCATTAGGCGTTTTACTCATCACGTTATTTGCAGGGAATGTTCACTTAGATGTTGAGCATGTATTAATGGGGGAAATTGCCTTTGTTCCGTGGGATAGATGGACATTTTTATCGATTACAATGCCAAAAGCAGTTTGGATGTTGCTACTTGTTTTAGTCATTAACATTGCATTTCTTGTTCTATTTTATAAGGAAATGAAGCTATCAACGTTTGATCCTGTCTATGCGGCAACAATCGGCTTACCAGTTGTCCTATTACACTATAGCTTTATGACAACGATTTCGTTAACAACGGTTTCTGCATTCGATAGTGTCGGGGCGATTTTGGTTGTGGCGATGCTGATTGGTCCAGCAGCAACGGCCTATTTAATTAGTAAATCGATTAAGCAAATGTTTATATGGAGCACGAGTTTCGGTGTTGCATCTGCAGTAATCGGCTATTATGTCGCCAAATGGTTAGATACCTCAATTGCAGGAATGATGGCTACCGCCGTTGGAGTTATTTTTATCGTCATATTTTCGATTGATAAGCTAAATCAACGTTTAAACAAAAAAGCAGTTGCGATGTTAAATGTGACAGAACAGGAATAAATAGAGGCTCTTTTGGGGGAATTTTAACCGAATAAGTATAAAGAATGCAAGGTTGCTAGTGGATAGCAGTCTTGCATTTTTAGTTATCTGGATGTATGTATTAATTCTCTTAGAAAAGAAGGATTTATTCATTTGAAATTGAAATCACAATATACCTAATACTTTCGTTGTTCTTACCTTATAACTAGGTATGTTTAAAGGAGGCTAGAATTTGAGCAATAATCGCGTATTATGGTTTATGTCATTTGCACAATTTTTAGCGATGCAAGTGTGGTTTAATTTCTCTGCGGTGATGCCGTATATTGAAAAAGAATGGGAGTTAACAGCTTCCCAATCTGGGATCATTATTGCATTTTTTCAGATTGGCTATGTATTAGCTATTATTATTTATAGTATTTTGATCGAAAAATATCATCCGAAGTATTTTATCATATATGGTGCATTTACTGCCGGAATTGCAGGGGTGCTATTTACCTTTTTAGCGCAAGAGTTCTGGACAGGTCTATTGTTACGAATGCTATCGGGGATTGGTATTGCCGGTATTTATGTACCGGGTATTAGACTGCTGTCAAGTCTTTTTGCGCCGTATGAAAGAGGGAAAGCGGTTGGTATTTATGTCGGCTCTTTAGTCATTGGATCTGGATTTTCGCTACTTGTATCGAGCTTATTCATTGAGTCGATTGGGTGGCGTGGTGTTGTTCTTGTCACGTCTCTTTTTAGCATAATCGCGGGTTATATAGTACTAAAATTAAATATTCCATTTTCAAGAAATTCTCAGCATTCTGTAAAGCTAAGCTGGGGGATTTTTAAGAAGGTTTTTCGGAAGCAAAATTTGCTTGTAAATGTAGGATACTCCGGTCATTCATGGGAACTTTATGCGATGTGGGCGTGGATTGGCCCATTCCTCGTGTATTATTTTCATATGCAAGGCTTTGAAGAAACGGAAGCCATTCGCTACGGTAATTTAGCCGGAGCTATTGTCATTATGGTTGGTGGTATAGCTACATATATCGGAGGTAGGTTATCTGATGCTTTCGGAAGAGTGAAAATAGCCAATCTCTTTTTAATTATAAGTATCGCCTGTTCTTTATCAGTAGGGTGGTTTAGTAACATTCCGATTATCTTGATGTTACTCCTCGTTTTAGTGTACGGTTTTACCATTGTAGCTGATTCTCCTATTTACAATGTAACGATTGGTGAGGTATGTGATCCAGAAATACTAGGTTTAGCATTAGGTGTGCAGTCCGTATTAGGGTATACGGTGACTATTTTTTCACCGCTCCTCTTTGGACTTTTATTAGATGCCTTTAGCTGGGGGACCGCCTTTACTGTAATTGGGGCTGTCGCAATCATTGCGCCTATCTGTATGAGTTTTGTAAAAGTGGAAAGGGGATCGTGAATGGTACCGGGTACGTACCAGCTTAGTACCACCTTACAAGACACTAGACACTCACATTATACCCTGCAGAAAATATAGCATATAATGGAGATAATGATTATTCGATTGTTGCGACGATTGATTATAACAAGATAAGCATGCTATTTGCAGGAGATGCGGAGCAAGCCCGGTTGAGTGAATTATTAAGGAATGCAGACTTAGCTAGACCATTTGATTTCGTGAAGATGCCCGAACAGTAACGTAGAGGAAATCGGGGCAGCAGTTTATGTGGCAAGAGATGGCGATATATAAGTGTCAACGGATGGGGAACCACTCGTTATTCAGCGATAGTTATTTTACTCCAACGATAAAAGGAACGTATAATATGAAATCAATCAATCTATTATCTTTATTAAGTGCTTACAAAGATTTAAACGATATACCTTTTAGAAAATATATAGGTGAATTTGGTATGGGACCGCTTGTAAGAGCCAATGAGTTGAAGGATTTGCATACATTAGTTGATGAAATTAGCGCCATAACGGGACTAACGGATCTTTTTAATCACTTTTACATGGGATTTAAAATTCAGCAAATTAGCAAGGAATTTGATTTATTACGAATAGGCGAGAATAGTGTCATTAATATCGAATTAAAGCGCCAAAGTACAATAGAGAAAATAACAAAGCAGCTGATTCAAAATGAATATTATTTAAAATTTTTAGATGTACCGATTTACAATTTTACGTTTGTAGCATCCACTAAAAAGCTCTATATGCTAGTAGACTCGAAGACTATCAAAGAAGTAAAGCTTGATTTTTTAATAAGCAAATTACGTGAGCAACAGGTAAAAGAAATAGACAATCTTCATGATTTGTTCGATCCGATTCATTACCTCATATCGCTGTATGAGGTGCCAGAAGCTTTTTTAAACGATGAATACTTTTTAACAACACAGCAAAGTACATTTAAGAAGGAAATACTCAGCTATCAGCCTACAGAACATTCCATTTTCATCATGATTGAGGGCGGTGCTGGTACAGGGAAAACTCTTCTAACTTACGATCTAGCCAAAGAGTACAGACGAAACGGGGAAAATGTACTGATTTTTCATTGTGGCAAATTTAATAAAGGGCATAAGAAACTTAGAGACAAATATAATTGGACAATCAAGCCTATCCGTCACTTTAACGAGAAAACCGATGATATAAGTAGCTACGATGTCGTTATTTTTGTTGAAGCCCAGCGCCTTGAAAAGGCCCAACTCTTGAAATTTATAGAACTTACAAAGCGAGTAAAAATCAAATGTATTTTCTCTTTAAATCGACATCATTGTTTTATGCCATCCCACCACAATATAGCTGAGTTTATAGAAGAGCATTTGAAGCCTAAAAAATATGAGTTAAAAACAGTTATTAGATATAATAAAGAAATGCATGCGTTTATTAATCATTTATTTGATTTATCAAAACGATCTCCGATGCAGAAATATTCAAATATCTCGATTCAATATTTCTCGGCTTATGATGAGGCAAAAAGCTATTTATCGTATTTAGAAGAGAAAGGTTGGAAAGTAGTTGATTATTCATCTCCGAAGCTAGCTGATTACCCATGCACTATTTCAGAAGATGTAAGTGATATACTTGGCGAGGAATATGATCATGTAGTTGCTACATTAGATGAGGGTTTCTATTACAAATCCAATCAAAAATTAGCAACATCTTACCCCCATTATGATGTAACGAAGCTGCTTTATCAAAACATGATAAGAGTGAGAAAAAAATTGCACCTTGTCGTCATCAATAACCCAACTGTGTTGGAAATGATTCTTAGCATATTACACAATGAAGAAAAATAGGGAGAAAAGAGCCCGTTAAAATGATGTTGAATCATTTTAACGGGCATTCTATTGTTAATTCGGTTGTACCCATTTCGGATAAATCGGCGCTAGTGACTCGGTTGCATCTGCTTGAATGCCAACAGGTGGTATCGGGTAACGAAGACCATTGCGAGAAAGCTTTTTCATCCCTTCGATTCCCTTTACTAAATCCGCAGGGGCAATCGCCATCAACATCTCCTCGTCTAACACACCGCCAAAGCGTCGTTCTGCATAGCAGGGAATAGAAAGACTTGGTTCTCCAGTAGCCAATGCTCGTCCCCAAGAATCAGCACACGAGCTCTCACCCGAAACGCTCCATTCAAATTTTTTAAAGCCAACCCACTGTAAACCATTGATTAACAGAATCATTTGCCCCGGTGTGCCATAAATTAAGCAAATATCAGGATTTTGAATCCGTCCAGATGCTAACGGTGAAATGGCTAACGCCTTATACGTACCATAAGGAATAACATCTAAGCTTTCTTGATGCTTCGCTGAATCCTCCCGTGTACCAAACCAAACACCGTCCATTGCTTCGCCAGAATAAAAATCTTCGTCCTGTGGCATCAACCCTAAAATGGCACCACATTGCTTCATTGCTAAATCCTCAGCTGTAACCCCCATTGTAAAGCCGAGTCGAACAGATTGTGCGACAATTTGGTCGAATAAATAGCGTTTATTCGGACGCCTGATTTTTGGAACGGCCTCCATTTCTTCTGTTGATGCATACTTTTTCATACCAACAGGTGTTGCCTTTAAACGCAGTAAATCTTGTAAATCCGCAGCAATTTCTGTCCAGTTATACTCTGTTTGAGATACTGTCTCCATAAAAACCCCCCTTTACCACAATTATCTAATAATTCAGATTAATAATCAAATAGTTTTAGATATAAAATAGTAAATTGAACGGAGAATAACAACATTTTCAATAGAATAGAATGTAGAAGGGGAAAATTACATTAATAGATTTTCAATTATATAGGAGAAGGAAGTGCATAGAGCTGAAGTAGTCTACACAAGTGAAAATAAAAAAAGTGATAAAGCATATGTATGCATAAAAAAATCAGGAAGCTGTGCAAGTTAGTATCTCGATTATACGGAACGCAACTCAAAACTTTGGTCAAGCTATACATTTAGCTACTGGGGGGACATCAACGACGAAATCACCTTTGTCTCAACCAGCCAAAATACTAAAATGATGTGAAGTGGAGGTTGTCAAAATGACAGCATTACAACCAAAAATGAAGTTTTTCTTAGAAAATTTTTTACCAGTCTATCCAGAAGGCTATCAAATTAGTATAGAGGATATTCGTGCAAGAACAAGCTTAATGGTAGCTGAAGGAGAGTCCGTTTATAAAGTAGAGGATCGTTCGATTGAAGGACTAGAAAGTACGCTACCGATTCGTATTTATACCCCAGCAGCGGGCGGTCCATTCCCAATTGTTGTGTACTTCCACGGGGGTGGTTTTGTCTATGGGGATTTAGACACACATGATGCTATTTGCCGCGCCCTTACAAATGCATCTGATCATATTGTCGTGGCAGTAGATTATCGTTTAGCACCTGAACATCCATTCCCAGCAGCACCGAATGATTGCTATACTGCGGCCAAATGGGTGTATGAACATGCGGCAGAGTTAAATGGAGATGCAAACCGCTTATCATTAGTTGGTGACAGTGCGGGCGGTAATTTATCAACAGTCGTCAGTCTGATGGCAAAGGAAAAAGGTGAACTTGAAATTGCCAAGCAGATTTTAATGTATCCGACAGTAGATCTAGGGGCAACTCATAAGTATCCTTCCTATGAGGAAAACGGCGAAGGTTACTTTTTAACAAAAGAAACGATAGATGTATTTAGAGGAGCTTATATACATGATGAGCGCTTGACATATCATCCGTACGTAGCACCGATGAATGTAGCAGATCATAGTGGTCTACCGCCAACAATGATTATTACAGCCGGGTTTGACCCTTTACGAGATGAAGGGGAAGTGTATGGTGAAAAGCTCAAACAGGCAGGTGTTGAAGTAGACATTCGCCATGAAGCAGGATTAATCCACGGCTTCTTTAACCTATTTAGCATTATGAAATCGAATGAAGATATCGATTATATTTACAAGTATATGGGGGAGTTTTTAAATAAATAGAAGGTTAATGTCACCGTAGGCTGTGCCCTTCGCCACAGCCTACATAGGGGCTGCCTGTTCGACTCTCCTGTGTAGGCTCCGTGGTTATGGCACTCTACGGTAAAAGCGAATACTTTTTCATGCTTTAAAAAAGCATTTCTCTTTTCTAAAAGAAGTCATTTTTTAAAAATTCCATCTCTTTAGAAATGCTTATGATGTTTAGTTAGTGTATCTCCACATGAATCGCTTCATCAAAATAAACGAATTTTGATTCCGTTTGACCGTAAAGAATAAATGAATCTAATGGAATATCCTTTTCGAATGTAATGGTCGTATACTGCTTTTTGCTATCTGTTCGTAATTTAGCTGTGTCCCACGCAGTTTTATGGTCAACTGTAACATGCCAGCTACTAATCGTTGTTGTATCAACATCTGAAGAAATCTCGATGCTTTGGTCTGATAATTGGTTTACTTCATATTCTGTATCTTTATACGTGAATGTATAGGGTAATTGATCAACTGTTAGTTCATGTCTTACATTAGTAGGTAGCTCAAATTTGGCACCAATAACGGATAAATAGCCCCCGTTTTTAACACTTGGATATGCGCTAAGTGTCTGGGTATGAGCGTATCGATCATTTTGAATGCTAACTGTATCTTCAGGGATTGAGCGATTTAATGTTTGTCCATCAGCATTAATAACATTAAAAAGTATTTGTGCATTATATCCCCATCCATAAGCACCTTTTTCAGCTGAGGGTAAGTCCGCTGTATAGTCCGCTACTTGCTGCTTTACAAATGTTGCCATTTCCTCCGAAAATTTTGTTTCAAATTTAATCAAGGTGTTTTCTGGCCCATGCTGTGCCCGTATAAAGTTGACGTCAATTCCGTCTTTTTCAAAAGAAGTATACAGTGTAACATTCTCTGTTTTGGCTAACAATTCTGTTCGATCAATAGGTACTTCAAGTGACCAATGTCCATCAATGTCATAAATGCGTGTAAAATCAAAGAGCAGTTTAAACTGCGTATAGGGTACATCAAATAGGGGGAATTCATACGTAATTTCATTAGCTGATTGCTCTGCCCAGGAGCCAATTGAATGCCTTTCCCCATTTGGTAGAACGAGGAACTCATCATTTACATTGCCATCCGTCGATTCATTGAAAAAAAATGCATCGCCAGTATAGCCAGATGCAGCTAATGTCACTTTTATAGCAGCATCTGTTACATTGACGTCTTTTACGCTCAAAGTTACAGAGGATGAACTTATTTCAGATTCCTTTTGCAAGCTTGAAAATACTAAAAATAATAATGCGGCAGTAACAAATACTGTTGCGAAAACTACACGCCACTCTCGTTTTTTTGTATGTGTAGCCTTTTCCTTCGGTAATTGGTCGATCACTTGATTTGTAAATGTAGCATCAACATGAATTGATGGAAACAAAGTACTCAGTTCATTTTCTGTTTCAAGCAGTTCCGTAAAGAGGGCTGAGCAAGTGGCACATGATTGGATATGCGTATCTATTTGCGCCATTTTCTCATCTTGTATTCGTCCATCAATAAAGTCATACATTTCTTCAGTCGATAAGCAGTTCTCCATCTATATCTCCCTCCAACCTAGATTTTCTTAGCCGTTTTTTTGTTCTATATAGACGATTTCGTACCTCTATTATTGAAATACTCAGTGTCTCAGCGATTTCTTCGTACGAGCAGTTACTAGCATACTTTAGGACAAAAATTTGACGTGTTTTTTCCTCTAATGTCTCGAGCCATTGCTGAAGCAACACGGTTTGTTCTTTCGCAATCATTAATGACTCAGGTGTGTGGAATGAGGGGGTTTCCTCAAGTGGTGTCGCGTCTTCCTTATGCCTTCTTTTAAAATCAATTAGTTGATTAATCGCAATGCGAAACAGCCATGCCTTAAAAGAGCCTCCCTTAAACTTTAGTAAGCTTTCATAGCATTTTATAAATGATTCTTGCGCAATATCTTTCGCCAATTCCTCATCTTTCGTTTGATATGCTAAATAGTTAATGAGTGGTTGCTTGTATGTATCAACAATGATGCGAAATGCTTGTTGATCACCTGCAATAATTTTTTGTATAAGCTGCTCATTCACGAAATTCACCTCCTCATATTAAAAACGTAAAATCTTCAAAAAAATCTCAAGTAAATAGAAAAATATTTGGGAATACAATATAGATAGTTTTTTAGACTATCCTATCAAAAATCGAAAGCTTATATAGTAAAGTAGTTGAATTGAAAGCAGATGAACATCCTAAAGGAAAGAAAACGCTATCTAAAAGCATTTGTTATAACAGAATTGAATAATAAAGCTTTCAAAAAACACCCAAAATATTCCGTTTAATGCTAAAATAAATTCAATATACCGAATGGTAATACATAAAGAGTGAATTTAACTGAAAAAACGGAAGGTGGAGTAATAATGGAAGAAGCTTTATTATCACGTGTACGCAATACACGAGTAGCTCTACGAGAACAACAAATTGCAACAATTTTTGATGAATTTGATGAGCAATGTATGCAGCTCACGGATGAGCAACGGGTAGAAAAATACAAAAAAATGCTAGAAAGCCCATTTCGTTTTTATCGAGGATCGGCTTATTTATTTTATTATGATGTGACAAAAACGCCATCTATTTTTCACTCGCTTGAGACAAAGCCGACGTGGATTATGGGCGATATGCATATGGATAATTTCGGTGCCTTTCAAAATGAGAAAGGAGAAATTGTTTATGACGTCAATGATTTTGACGAAGGTTATGTAGGTTCATATTTATATGATTTAATTCGCATGAGTGTCAGTATCGGCTTATACATGGATGAACAGCAAATGGAAGAAGCCGCACAAGAGCAGGTCATTCAATCCTTTTTAAATAGTTACATAAATCAACTCAAACGATTTCAGCTAAAAAAAGAGGACGCCTTTACATTAAACTTCACAAAGGCTAATACAAAGGGACCGATTAAGAAACTTTTAAAGAAGCTTGAAAAACGGAAAAGCACGCATTTACTCGAAGATATAACAGAAGTCAAGGACGGCAAGCGTGTATTTGTTTGGGGTGAAGAAGTACAACCGGTATCCCCGGAAATGTTTGCAGCTATTAAAGATGTGTTACCTCAATACGAAATTAAAGATATTGCGCTAAAATACGGTTCTGGTACCGCATCGATTGGATTAAAGCGCTTTTATATTTTAGTGGAAGGGCAAAAAGACGCATCAGGAGAAGAAGATTTAGTACTTGAAATGAAGGAAGTTCGCACAGCTATTCCAGCGTATTTCATGCGTTACTCAGAAAGATTTTGGTCTGCTTTTGAACACCAAGGAGCTCGTGTTGTTGGTACACAAAAAGCGATGCACCATTTAGAGGATCCGCACCTCACATATATTACGATGGATGGGCAGGAATATTATGTGCGCGAACGTTCGCCCTATAAGAAAAAGGTGAAGCCGAGGCATTATAAATCACTAGATGATTATATCGTAACAGCAGAAATCATGGGTAAAATTGCAGCGAAAATTCATGCGCGAGCAGATATCGATTATTCAGATGTATTTACCTATCACAGCGAGGACGAAATTCTTGAACGTATTAGTCAGCATCACGAACTATTTGTACAAAGTACCGTATTACAAGCAATGCACTATAAGAAAATGGTATATATCGATTATGACCTATTCAAGGAATGGGCGGAGCAGAAATATTCAGAACTTCAGTATGACGAATTATCTAAGGAAGTAAAGAACGAGCAAGCATGACATAACAATAGCCGTATTTCAGCATTCGTTGAAATACGGCTATTTCAAATGCACCACAATGATTTAAATCACTTTCTTAGAAACAAATATAGACGACATAAAGAAATATTTGAATAATTAGGTTATTTATTGTAAAATCAAATTAACCAGTGGTCAATAAAAGGAGATAACATGGTCGCAAGAAAAAAAGCACATGAAGAATTAACAAAAGATATGATTATTCAGGAGGCAAATCGCCAGTTTTTATCACATGATTTTCATAAAGTATCCATGAGGGCTATTGCAAAAGAACTTGGGTGTAGCCACGGGGCAATATATTATTACTTTGCCAATAAATCAGAATTATTTTATGCGGTAGTAGAGCAGTATTTTGATGAGCTCAATCAGATGATGGAGACGATCTTAACTGAGGAAAATAGCACCGAGCAGCAGATAATGAATGTATTTCTAGGCTTTATACAATTTGGTTTAAACTATCAAAGCCAATATGAATTTATGTTTTCGATGCGAGATGAGCATACGGATCCATTAGCACAACACGCTTCTAATAACAGCTATACAAAATTTGCGGAAACATTACAAAAGCTTAGTCATCATAAATTAGCCTTAGCAAACATTTATTCAACATTTATTGCACTTCACGGATTCGTATCTCATTATCATGGTAGGGTAAAAGGTTATGAAGAAGCACATGAATCTGCTGTTCACTTTTCAACCTTTTTAATGAAAGCTCTAGAGAAAAGCTAGAGTTTTTATTTTAGCATTAATTGACCAGTGGTTAAAAATAAAGGGGGAGATTTATTATGAAAAAAGTATTTATTGCAGGCGCAACAGGTGGCATCGGCTCTGCATTAGTAGCAGAATTAACGGCAAAACAGATTGAGGTCATTGCATTTGCTCGAACAGAGGCAACATTGAAAGAGAGGTTTCGGGGAAATGCACTAGTGACATGTATCGCTGGCGATGTTTTAAATGATCAAGATGTACTTAAAGCTGCTCAAGGTGCCGACACGATAATGCATGCAGTCAGTTTTCCATATGAACAATGGGAAGCAAAGCATATTCCGTGCTTAGAAAATTTATTGAAAGTAGCTAAGCAAATTAATAGTCGATTTGTTATGCTTGATAATATTTATGCTTATGGAAAAGCCATGTCACCTGTAAAAGAAGATGTAGAAAAGCGACCACATACAAAGAAAGGGAAGAAACGATTAGAAATGGAGAGGTTGATTAAAAATAGTGGCGTCCCTTACGTAATTGCCCATATCCCAGATGTATTTGGTCCATATGCAGTCAATACCGTTTTATATAGTACGCTACAAGCTGTCGTGCAAAATAAAAAGGCTTATTTTGTTGGAAGAATGGATAAAACGAGAGAGTTTGCCTACACACCCGATATCGCTAAAGCTGTTGTTGCACTTGCCTTAAAGGAAGAGAGCTACAATCAACATTGGAATATTCCAGGTTGTTTGAAAATAACAGGGGATGCATTACAAAGTTTTCTCCATGAGCAATTCAACTACCGTAAAAAGTTAAAGCCTGCTACTACTCGTATGATTGCATTTCTAGGACTGTTCTCACCCTTTATGCGGGAACAAAAAGAAATGATGTATTTAACAGAAACACCCGTAATCGTTGATGGCGAGAAATTACAAAAAATGCTTGGTCACCTCCCTTTAACAGACACAAGGCAAAGCTTAACAGAAACGATTCATTGGATAGAAACTAGTAAATCATTGTAAGTCTGCGATGATAACTTATTTCATGTCATCTTTCTTTATATCGGTTATGATAGAAATTATAGTTTGAATATTTTGTAAAAATGCGCATTTTTACAATGGAAGAGGTGTTTTGATTTTGAAAACAATCGGATTAATCGGAGGGATGAGCTGGGAGTCCTCTGCACAATACTACCGGATTATCAATGAGGAAGTAAAGTTACGACTTGGAGGGTTGCACTCTGCAAAACTCATACTCGCTAGCGTAGATTTTGAGGAAATTGAAAAATTTCAATCGTTAGGAAAATGGGAAGAAGCTGGCGAATTACTCGCACATGTTGCGAAAAATTTAGAGAAGGCGGGAGCAGATTTTATTGTCATTTGCACAAACACGATGCATAAAGTAGCCTCAACAATTGAAAAAGCCATTCATATCCCGCTTCTACATATTGCAGATGCAACCGCAAATGAAATTCAGCAAATGCAGCTAAACAAAATTGGTCTACTTGGAACGAAATATACGATGGAACAAGATTTTTATAAAGAGCGGATTCGTCAACATGGAATTGAAATCCTCATTCCGGGTGAAGAGGCACGGCTAGAAGTGAATCGAATTATTTTTGAAGAACTATGCTTAGGCGACATCAAGCCACCGTCTAAAGATTATTACCTTCAAGTGATTGATGAACTAATACAGCAAGGGGCTGAAGGGATTATTCTAGGCTGTACAGAAATTGGATTATTAATTAAGCCTGAAGATGTAGAAGTACCTGTGTTTGATACAACTGTCATCCACGCCAAAAACGCTGTAACAGTAGCGTTAGATTAAGCTGTCATACAACTGTGAAATGAAAATTAAATGAGTGTAGTCACAAAACCGGTACTAATAAGTGCTGGTTTTTGTTATTTAGGTTATGATAAGGGGAAAGTATTTGAATAATTTGGAAAAAAATAATCACGTAGCGCACTTTTATAATGAATAGAAACACTTCAGTGTAATTGGAACCGGATGATAACGGATAAAAAGCAGTGAGGAGCATGAAAATGAAAAGAATTATATTACTATGCCTATTACTATTAGCGGCTTGCAGTGAAGAGGAAATTAATGCTTCATTTACGATTTTGCCGATTTCAGATGAAGAATTTAGCAAAGTTGGCGGTATCGATCAACCAAACCAAGAAGACTTTAAAATGCTAGATTTTGAACTGAATGCAGAACTTCCTAATGGTACGGTATTTAGTGAAAAAATGGGGTTTGATGATTTGGAAGAAACACTTAATACAATCGATGGCACAGAACGATACTGGTATGGGAGTGGTTGGGAACACGAGCTTAATATGAAACGACAAATTGTGATCTATACAAAAGGTGTGTCAAATGAGCAATTAACAAAAGCATTTGAAGAAACAGAAATACATATTGTATGGGGGGAAAATGAAGAACAGCATACAAGAACATATAATCTAGCTGAAATATTGGAGATAAAATAAAGAAAATGGCAATGACATGAATAAAACTATTATTTTTGACACGGAGGATACATTATTTCAAACAAATTTAATTTTAGTTGAATATAAAGTTCCACAAAACAAAAAATGCTCAATACTATTAATTCAAGTGAAAGGGTGAATATTTTATATGGATAAAAAAGATCGTACACGCATTTTAATATTAGCTGCTGCCAAGCGTGTATTTTTAGAAAAAGGCTATAAAGATACAACTATAAAGCTCATTGCAGAAAGTGCGGGTCTAGGTTATGGCACCATTTATTCGCATTTTAAGTTAGGAAAAGAGGAAGTATTCGCGACATTAATTGAAGAAGTAATGACCCCATTTTATGAGATTGCACAATTAACATATACTCCTAGGAACAAAGAGCAAGCTTATAATTTTACATATAATAATACTTATAAATATTTAACCCTTGCTATACAAAATAAAGAAATTTTTAAATTAATTCACGAAGCTAAAGGAATGTCAGAACTCGTAAATCAAAAATGGGAAGATATTACTGACAAGTTTATTGAAAGAATCTCTGTTAACGTTGAAATCGTGCGTTCACTTGGAATGATTCGAAATGAACATTATCATTCAGAAATTGTAGCGAGCTTCTTATATTACCTAGGTGAGCGTTATTTATGGGAATTAATATTAGATAAAACGGCTATACCCATTCATGAAATTACAAGAGATATCGTAACGATGTACACACACGGTTTGTTTAAATAATCTTAAATGCATAAAAGAGCGACTCAAATCATATTTCTTATTAATTGACATCGCGTCAATTATAAGTTTAAAAAAGAGCAAAGGATGTGTACCGTATGTGGATAGAGCAGTCATCCCTTAAAATTGACATGATATCAATTATGAAAGAAGATGCATCGATTTCTGAGGAATTTCTAAAAAAGACCGTGACGGATGAACAATGTGTAGATATGTATAAACACATGCTGAGAGCAAGAACTTTTGATGATATTGCGCTGAAATATCAAAGACAAGGGAAAATCGGTACTTATGCACCTATTCGTGGACAAGAAGCCGCACAAGTTGGCAGTACTTTTGCTTTGACCCAAAAAGACTGGATTTATCCTAGTTATAGGGAAATAGCCTCAATGCTTGTACATGGTATGCCTATGAAACAATTCTTCTGTTATGTGATGGGGAAAATGGCGGGGATGCATTTAAAAGATATTCCCATTTTTCCTATTCAGATTATTATTGGAGCTCAATTATTACATGCAGTCGGGGGGGCTTGGGCAAGCAAATATAAGGATGAAGATAGCGTATCCGTAGCATATATGGGAGACGGTGGAACGTCGGAAGGCGATTTTCATGAAGCTTTGAACTTTGCAGGAGTATATAAATTACCCGTTATTTTCTTTATTCAAAATAATCAGTGGGCTATTAGTGTTCCGATCGAAAAACAAACGGCTAGTCGTTCAATTGCTCAGAAAGCATTAGCGTATGGAATTACAGGAATACAAGTAGATGGAAATGATGTATTAGCAGTTTTTGAAGTAATGAAATTAGCTGTTGAAAAAGCAAAAAAAGGGGAGCCCGTTTTAGTTGAGGCCATTACATATCGTCAAGGACCTCACACAACAGCTGATGACCCTACAAAATACAGAGAAAAAGATGAAGTTGAACAATGGTTGAAAAATGATCCTATCATAAGAATGAAAAAGCTGCTTCTATCTCGTAACTTATGGAGTGAAGAGCAAGAAGAGGCATTTTTAAAAGAGTGTGAACAAAGTGTAATGCAAGCCTATGCAGAAGCTTTAGCAACTGAAAAAACGACTGTTGAAAAAGCAATTGCAGCTACGTATGCAACATTGCCAACTAATTTAAGAAGGCAATTAGAAGAAAGAGGTGCGTTGTGATGGCAGAGATGACAATGGTCCAAGCGATAAATATGGCATTAGCAGAGGCTATGGAAAAAGACGAGAAGGTTCTTTGTTTAGGTGAAGATATTGGGAAAAACGGAGGGGTATTCAGAGTTACAGACGGATTATTTGAACGCTTCGGTGAAAAGCGTGTAGTTGATACACCGATAGCTGAGTCTGCAATAATTGGTGCTACAGTTGGTTTAGCTGCAAGAGGTTTAAAACCAATTGCCGAAATTCAGTTTCTAGGATTTATTTATGAGGCAATGGATCAAATGGCAGCCCAAGCAGCACGATTACGTTTTCGTACAGACGGAACTGTAACAGCACCGTTAGTTGTTCGTTCCCCATATGGTGGAGGAATACATGCTCCAGAATTACATTCAGACAGTTTAGAAGGTATTTTTCTACATTCTCCAGGTCTGAAAATTGTAATGCCTAGTTCACCATCGGACGCAAAAGGATTATTAGCCGCAGCCATTAATGATCCAGATCCTGTACTATTTTTAGAGCCGATGAAACTTTATCGTACAATCAAAGAAAATGTGCAAGAGTCTTATTATGAAATTCCTATTGGACAAGCATCAGTTATTAACGAGGGAACAGATGTGTCCATTGTAACTTATGGTCCAAGTGTGATCACGGTGAAGCAGGCATTACCAATTTTACAATCAAAAGGTATTTCAGCCGAAGTGATTGATTTACGAACGATTGCGCCCATTGATTATGAAACGATTATTCAATCAATAGATAAAACGGGGCGATTAGTGATCGTACATGAAGCGGTAAAAACAGGTGGTGTTGGCGCTGAAATAGCGGCCATTGTGGCGGAGTATTGCATGTATTCCATGCATTCACCTATATATCGTGTAACAGGGTACGATACACCATATCCCGTACCAAGTATTGAAGCAGAGTGGCTTCCGACTGTTGAGCGAGTAGTTCATGCTGTTGTTGAAGTAATGAAGGAATAGGAGGGAACAAAATGTTTGATTTTTTGCTCCCGGATATCGGGGAAGGATTGCATGAAGCAGAAGTTTTGAAATGGTTTGTGGCAGTAGGTCAAAAAGTAAAAGCAAACGAATTATTAGTAGAAGTACAAACCGATAAAGCCGTTGTTGAAATAACTGCACCAGTGTCTGGGGTAGTACATCAACTGGGAGGGGAAGTTGGAGATTCCATAATAGTCGGCACTCTACTTTGTCAATTTGATACAAAAAATACGCCTACACTTGAAAAAGAAGAAGTAGAAAAAACAGAGAAGACGGTTCCTATCCAACCAGAAAAGACTGAAAATTCAAATAAAAGAACAGTGAAAGCTGCACCCTCAGTTCGTAAAGCCGCTCGAAATTTAGGGATTAATATTGAAAAGGTCGTAGGTAGTGGACCAAAGGGGCGTGTACTTAGGGCAGATTTGGAGCAGTATTTAGCACAAAAAAGTGACGTGCCAACTACTATTGAGAAGTCTATGGAATGGACGGGTCAAGAAAAAGCAATTCCTATTAGGGGTTTAAGAAAAGCGATTTTTGAAAATATGGAGAAATCTGTAGCTAACGCTGTGCTATGTACAGGAATGGAAAAATTAAATGTAACAAAGCTAATTCAATTTAAAAAAGAAGCACAACAACTACAAGAATTTAAAACTACTAAATTAACTTATTTACCTATTATTTTAAAGGCTGTCGCAAGTTCATTAAAAGAACATCAGATATTTAATTCAAAGGTTAATGAAGAAAATCGAACAATAATAATTAGCCCGGTAATTAATATTGGTGTAGCAGTAGCAACAGAGGAAGGACTTTTAGTACCTGTTATTAAAAATGCAGATAAAAAATCAATTTATGAGATTGCGAAGGAATTAGAAATACTATTGGAAAAAGTAAAAACTAAAAAAATATCAGTTGCAGAGCTAACAGGAAGTACTTTCACTGTTTCAAGTACTGGAAGTAAAGGCGGCATATTCGCAACACCTATTCCAAATTATCCAGAAGTAGCTATACTGGGGGTTCATAAGATTGTAAAGGAACCTGTAGTTGTGAACGATGCTATTGAAGTAGGGCATACTATGACTTTATCTTGTACATTCGATCATCGAGTAATAGATGGTGAACCTGTAGGAGTATTTATGCAAACGCTTGCAAACTATTTAGAAAACCCTATTCGCTTTTTAATAGACTAAATTATCTCAAAATCTGTTTCAAATGCTCCTTGAAAGCGTGACCGCTCAGCGAAAAAACTTTATTCTGGCTGACTATTAGTAAAAAGTAAGGGACGTGAATGAATGGAGAGAAAAATAGGTTTAGCAGGTGCTATATCAACTTTAATTGGAACAATGGTTGGTGCAGCAATATTTGTTATGTTAGGTTCTTTAGCTAGCCAAACTGGAAATTCACTTGTTTTCGCTTTTTTAGTCGGTGCTATTCCTGCATTTTTGGCGAGTGCTTATTATATTCAATTAAGTAGCATAGTGCCAGAAAATGGAGGGAGTTTTGTTTACACAAAAAGATTTGTACATCCTATAGCTGGTATGATAGTCGGTCTATTTTTAGTATTTGCAGGTGTAGGTGCTATTGGAATGTTAGCATTAGGGTTTGTTGATTACTTTAAATTTTTCTTTACAACAGATTTAAGTTTAGTATTGGCAGTAGCATTTGTTGTGTTATTCATACTACTCAATATTTTAGGGATAGAGTTCGCTAGTAAATTACAAATTGTGATGGTCGGTTGGATGTTACTAGCGCTTATAGTCTTTATAATCGCTGGGTTCTGGGCATATACAAGCGGAGTAAGTGTAGCTACTGAAGAGACCCCATTCTTCTTTAATGGCACTTCTGGGTTCTTAATGGCAAGCGTTCTTGCCTTTTATTCTTACGCTGGGTACGGTCTAATTACTGAACTAGGTGGGAAAATTAAAAACGCAAAACGGAATGCACCTCTTGCAATTGGCATTAGTTTAGTAATTGTAACGACGATTTATGCGCTATTAGCCTTTGTAGCATTAAAAGTTGTAGATTTAAGCGAATTTATTGCTTTTACGGCTTCTTTACCTATGGCTGCTGAAAAATTTTTACCGCAATGGCTAGTTAATTTTATTGCAATTGGTGGCATTATGGCAATTGCTACGACAATAAATGCGATATTTTTAGTAATCCCTGAAGAATTACGCGTAATGGCCGAACATCGAGATATTTCTCCTATTTTCAAGAAAGTGCATGCCAAATTTAACACGCCATATGTGTCAATATTAACAATTGGGATAATTGCTATTGTTTTAATTTTGCTCGGTGTTTCAAGTACTATTTTAACAACAATGACAGTAGTAGGTTTATTAATAGGAAGCATATTTATGGGAACAAGCATGCTGTTTGTTTTAAAAAAACATAAACATATTTATGAAAATGCCCAAATCAAAATTCCTAAGCCAGTTTTAATTGTTTGTTGTGTTCTAGGGATTTTAACAAGTGCTTTTTTCATGTTAATTGCCTTCCTAGATGCCCCATTTGTAGCCGTCGTTGCTGTTGCATTGGTTATCATCACATTTATTTATATGAAGATTAAAAAACCAAGTAGTGTTTCAGAGGAGGAAATGGGATGACATATTTAACAACGGAATGGACAGATCAAGAAACCGGTGCTAAAGGCTATTTAGTAATTGATAAAATGAAAAATGATTTATGTGCAGGTGGAATTCGTATGAGACCTGGCGTTACAAAAGATGAAGTTAAAAGACTGGCAGAGATAATGACGATTAAAGTGGCAGGATTAGGCATGGATGTTGGCGGAGCAAAGGGGGGAATCGACTTTGATAGTCGAGATCCAAGAGCCAAAGAAGTATTAGCAAGATATTTGCAGGCGCATTTACCATATATTGAAAAAAGCTGGCTTACAAGTGAAGACTTAGGAACGAGAGAATCTGAAATAGTAGAAATTTTAAAAAGTTATGGACTAAACACAAGTGTCGATGCATTCTTTCGAAATAGTGCAGTGAAAGAAGAAATTTTAAGGAATTTACAACGAGCTTTTACAACTAAATATGAAGATATGGCATTAACAGATTTAGTAACTGGGTATGGTGTGATGGTAGCGGTAAAAAAAGTGATAGACCATTATGAAATAAAAGATCCAAAAGTTGCTGTCCAGGGCTTTGGCAGTGTAGGGGCAAGTGCAGCAAAATTTTTAGCTCAACAAAATATTAAAGTAACACATGTAGCAGATATAAATGGGATTATACACTGTGAAGACGGGCTTGATATTCCTTATTTATTATCTATCAAAGATGAACGAGGAAATATAAATCGAACAAAATTACCAACTTCATATTTTGAATCCGATCCTCAGTCGTTCGTTAATGCAAATGTAGATATATTAATTCCTGCAGCGATTGCAGATGTCATTAATGATAAAAATGTTGACGAGATTAAGGCAAAGTTTATAGTGGAAGGCGCTAATCTACCTGTGACAAATGATGCTGAAGAAAAATTAAGAGAAAGAGATGTAAAAGTGGTTCCTGACTTTATAGCAAATAGTGGCGGAGCAGGCTTATTTGTAGCAGTTCTAACTGAAAAAAGTGATGGTACTCCTACAAGTATCTTTGAATTTTTAGAAAATACTTTATCAAATACGGTTGAGAAAATAATAAAAATAGCTGATTCTAATAAAAGTTCCATTCGGGAAGCTGCCAAATATTTAATCATCAATTAGAGGATACTTATGTGTCTACACACTGAAACCACTTGCACAATCGCAGGTGGTTTTAATGGTTGCGTAATTTTCAAGTTAACGACAGCAATTAAGATGCGCTTCCAATCTTTTGATTCCTTATAAACCTATCAAATTGTACTAACGCAACAGGTCATTTCAACACTGTGCTTTTTCAAAGATAAAAGACATACCTTCTTAATAGGAGGGGGGATATGTTAAAAAAGATATGGATGATTGTCGCAATACTTATAGTGGGAATAGCCTTGTTTGTCTTGTTAAATAAAGATTTGGTTCCTAAAGAAGAATTACATACTACTACATTGGCAATGGTTAAAGAAAAACTTCATGAGAAATACGTCGGTGTTGATGTAAAAATAACTTCAAAGAAAGAATTGGTCATACAAGTCGTAGGCGATGAACAATATGTCGATTCCGTAAAAAAGGATATGGCGTCCATTGCAAAACGTGTACTCCAAAACACTACATTAAAAGACTATACAATTGTTTTTGAAAGATGGGAGTTCATTAACGATGAAAATAAAATGATAAACAAAGAGCTTCACCATTTAACAGCAACTCTAATGGAGGGGCTTAAAGTTTACGACATTTTCGAGAATATAACGATAGAGAATCAATCAACCATTATTATTCAAACATCAATAAACAGTTCAGATTTAGAAGCACAACAGTTAGCGATGGAGGTGGAAAGAACCGTACATGACATTTTACATTCTAAGGAACTGAATTCATTATCCAATACTATCTCTTATGAAATTAAAATATTAAATGCTAAAGGAAAAGTAATAAATTAAACACCACCCGCAAATCGCAGGTGGTGTTGTTTTATTGCGTAATTTTCAAGCCAACGACAGCAATTATAATAAACGAAATAAATAAAATACGTTTCCAATCTTTTGATTCTTTATAAAAAATCATGCCGACCAGTGTTCCACCAACGGTACCAATCCCTGTCCAAACCGCATAGGATAAGCCCATCGGTAACGTTTTCATAGCGAGCGCTAAAAAGCTGAAGCTACAAATAAAAGAACCAAATAAAATAGCAAAAGAAGACAAGGCTCTCTTTTGCGCTACCTTGTTCATTCCAATTATACCAAACACTTCAAATATACCAGCTAAAATTAAATAGATCCATGCCATTATGCATTCCTCGTTTCATTCGGTTTAGCGGATACGAGCTTTAAGCCCATCACACCGACAAGTAATAGCGTAATAAAGCCCACTTTAGTGAAGCTAAACGGTTCATTGAATAGAAGGGTTTCGACAATGACTGTACCCGCTGTACCAATACCTGTAAAGACAGCATATACCGTTGCAACGGGTAGCTTTTCATTGGCGATGAGTAAAAGATAAAAGGACAGAACGATTAAAGCAATCACGCCACTCCACATCCAAAAAGAGCTGGCGTATTTTAACCCCATCGCCCACAAAATTTCGATAATGCCCGCTAATAATACGAGCCCCCAATAGCGATTCATGATGAAACCTCCTGTTGTGATATTCCATTCCAAAACACAAGCCAGCCAGCTTGTAAGCGCCGTTCAAAACGCTCATTATTCCCGTATAACATTTCGACGCATAAACTATCGAGTAAAGCTAAATAAGCAATTGCCGCATCTTCAGAACATACGGCTAGCTGATGCTCCGCAAAATATACGCTAAAGAGCTGTTCTAGCGTATCTAAGTAAACATTGACCTGCTCCGCAGTGCCTGCCTCTAAATGCTGTGGTGCAAAAAATGATGTGCGAATAAAAAATTTCGTGGCAACTTGCTCTTGAAAACGCTGCTCCCATGCACGTAATAATGCAAATAGCTTGTGCTGTAGAATATCGTCATGCGTAGCCATAAAATCGCGCATAAAAGCAAGTTCCTGTTCTAACACATCCTGATAAAGTGTCTGAAAGAGCATGTCTTTACTTTTAAAATACGTATAGATGGACTGTTTTTTTATACCAACCTCTTCAGCTATTTGTGCAAGAGAACCACCATCATAGCCATTTTCAGCGAAGTTTTTGAGTGCTGCTGCTTTAATTTTATGAATCGTCACCTTATCACCTTCCTAACGTTCGTCAGTTGAATGATATCACATATATATTTGTGAAGCAACTGATATTTAAACAGTAAAAAATAGGGGATGGGCTAGTGGTAGTCAGATGAAAAAAGGTACAGAAATATATAATTCTGTGCCTTTTATTTTTTATACGTAATCATAAAAAGTCAGCAGGCAAGCACCCCATGAATGCGTCCAATCGCTCTTGCGTTATACGTAATCCACTCATCATTCTAGTTTTAGTTTTTTGCAGTTGTTTCGTATAGTTATTAAAATCATCCACACTTAAGAAATTCTGCAATTGCTCTTGTTTGACGATTCTTCTTTCAAGATGAATCAGTTCAACGAGAGAAGCTTCGATTTCTTGTGAAGTACGTGATTTTAAACTTAACTTGATTCGATTATCATTATGTTTCTTTTGAATTGTTCGTAGTAATACTAACGGGTCTCCTATATATTTTAGTAGTAACGATTCCTCGATATCGTATAAATCTACAAGCTCATTCACATCAAAGTAATCCATTAATAGCGTTTGACAATAGACGAGATGTTTTTTCGATTGTTCGGTTGACTGCATTGTATCAAACTTTTCCATTTCGATTTTCAAGTCAATCGGGTACTTTAGGAGGTCACTAATATGTGCTGAGGAAAAGCCTAATGAGCATTGTCGTACTTTCTTGTCGGACGTGCTGACATCGAGCTCAAATATACTAAATGCATGCCTTTCTAAAAACAGATCATATTGTAAGTATGAAAATAAAAAATATGAATATGAATTGAGATGAGAATAATAAGTTGTGTTATGAAGTGAAAAAGATTTAATCGGAATACATGATTCATGCTGTAGATGTGCAGTGAGTTCATACACCTGCTTTTGAATCAATTGAATAGAATTTTTCACAAAGTAGATATGAGATAGAAGAAATGGAGTGGATTCGGAACAGCCTGATTGGGCAAAAAGTTCCTCCTCTTTTAACGACAAATAATGATGTATGCGTGCATTTGTGCCAAAATCAATGTGTAAAAGTGGATGGAAAAAATGGTACATACACTCAACTCCTTTTTTCGAAACGTACATTATCATCATGCCCCATTTAAAGAAACACCTAAACGTACTTAAGCCCAAAATAAGGATAAATTAGAGAAGCTACTTTAGAATATGGCTATATAAATGATTCAGTTAAGCATTTAAAAACCCTTTCCACAATATTTGTAGAAAGGGCAGTCGTTTATCACTTAATCAATCCACCCTTGTTCTTTTGCAAGGATGGCGGCTTCTGCGCGGGATTCGACATGTAATTTCGTAAAGATTTTGGATAAATGATTTTCGATTGTGCGTTGTGTAACACCTAGTTCAACAGCGATTGCTTTATTCGTCCATCCTTGTGCTACGCGTTTCACAATAGCTAATTCCTTTTCATTTAAAATCGTCTCTTGATCTGTTGATGAAGCTTTCGTTCTTCTTGCCATAAAATCTAAAAAGTCAGCCGGTATTAGGATTTCATTTCGGAGTGTGGCACTAATCGTTTGTACTACCTGTTCTTTCGTTGCGGTTTTAGATAATAATCCGTCTACTTTACGACATGATAGCAACTCATAATAATCCGTCAATTCAAAACCTGTATATAAAATAATGTATGTTTCAGGGTAAGTCGCCTTTATCTTTGCCGCGAGCTCCACCCCATTGATCGGTTTCATATGGATATCGAGTAAACATAGGGTATAGTCGTCACCTTGTAATCGCTCCATGACTGCGTCTGGGTTTTGTTCTGTATGTACTGACCATTGCTCAATTGGCTCAAGTAAAGCTTTCGTTCCGTTTAGTACAACTGGATGATCATCTACTATTAACAGTTTCACAACATCACGTCCTTCATTGATATCAAAATCGATAAACCTTCTGCCTCTGTGGAAGAGATATCCATCGTGCCATTGAATGCTCGAACACGTTCACGCATGCCTTTTAATCCCATCGAATCACTCTCATCCAAATTATCTATATTTAAACCAATTCCATCGTCTTTATAATGAATTTCAACTCCGCCCGGAATCGCTAATACTTCTAATGTGACATTCTTTGCTTGCGAATGTTTATATGCGTTATTTAAGAGCTCTTGTACAAGGCGATAAATCATTAGGGGGTAGGTGGCATCTGTTAACGATAACGGCTCAATTCGCTCCTGCAAAATGAAATCGGCACGCATTTTCATTTTTTGCGTAAATTTCTTTAGTGCTGCTTGCAAGCCCAACGTATCAAGTAGGGGAGGGTTTAAATTTTCACAGTACTCCCGTAGCTCGTAGGACACTTCAAGTAGCTGATCACGAATCGTCTCAATTTTTTGCTCACTTAGTTCACCTTGCTCAAGGTCAAGTTCTCTCGCTAAAAAAAGCTGCTCCTGCAAAATGGTATCATGTAATTCGTGTGCTAAAATGACTTTTTCCTTCTCTACAAATTGCCAGATTAATTTATCGAGCCATGGAATGGATTTTTGTTGCAGTGACATTTCTTGGACTAATTCTTCTACTTGTTTCAGCGTATGTAAAAAGGTATCGCAATACAGCGCAATCATTTCTAACCAAATAATTTCCTCATGTTGCAGTTGAATTTTTTCATCTGGTGAGCCAATCGATAAAATATACTGTTGGTCTGCATTACGATGAAGTAAAAGCTCATAAAAAGGACCGCGCTTTGTTACTTCAAAAGGCATCACAGAAATTTGCTGCGCGGGCATCGTATAAATGGCCAATGCCTCAAAGCCAAGCTTTTCTTTCACTTCTTTTAAAACGATATCCGTTAACTGTACTTCTGATCGCGCTTTACCAATTCGTTGAATGACAGCATATAAGCCATGAATCGAACGCCCATTTGTTGTGACGAGCAGCTTTCGTTGTTGAAAGTCTACTTTCTCTTTCACATAAAGGAGTATAAACGTAAGAATGAGCGTTAAACAAAACAAAATCAATGCATCCTGAACATCAAAAACATCCCGCCAAATAACCGTAATGAACGCCGTTAAAACTGTAGCTGTTATAACGGATATATTCCCATAATAGCGGATTCGGGAAAGGTGATATTGTAAACCAAACAGCCGCTCCGTTAATTGGGTAAAAATAAAACTAAACGGAATGAATAGTAAAAACACAGCTAAAATTTCAGATGACACAAGAGGTCGCTGAAACAATACTTCAGGAACAACAAATAAAAAGACAAACGGTAAAATAGGTAAAATGCAACTATAAATTAAAAATTTAAGCTGCAATCGCTTTGAAATCGTATAGCCATATAGCAAAATCCCAAACACCGTTAGTAAACCGGTAGAGAAAAATACAAGTGTACCCCATCCAGCAAATGTACTAAACGCATTGCTCCATATAGCACGAATACTGATAAAGAATATCGCAATAGGAAAGCTATATATAAACATAAGATTTTTCGTATAAGGCCATCGCACTCGTAGTAGAGCAAAGTAATTGCGTAAAAAATGCACCAATATACTAATTCCGAGTAACATAGCGGTTGAAATCGTTACACTACCAATATGGTTACCTCGGCTTGAAGCACCTGCACTAATATAAGCAAGTGATACAGCCAGTAAAAACAAAATGAGCATCGGTAACAGCTGATTTTGCTTATAACGATATAAATAACAAGCTGTCAGTAACGTAATGATAAAATAAATACACGGAATGACAAAGTGCATATAAAACATATACGGTAAATCTGCGTTACTCACCGTGATGTCCTTTACTTCTGTATGATGAAGCACTTGAAGTTGAGTGGCAGTCGAAATATCTGTTGTCCCTACCTGTACTGGCTTCTCATCTACTAATAACAGAAAATCCCCAACGGCAATCCCTTGTTCCTTTGCCCATTCTTCAGCCCATATCGATTCAATGGTCCAGCCATCATCCTGTTGTTGAATCTGTATGCCAACCAATGGCTGTTGGTACGCGACCGTTAGCACATACCCCCCCATGACAATATAAAAAAACATTGCTATGTAAAACCAATATTGTTTTAAGCGTTTTAAAAAATCCATATAACTCCCTCACTTGTTATGACTATATCTATTATCAACGAACCACACCTCTACGTGAAGTAGTTATGGATAATTTTCGGAAAATAATAAAATAGGGAATACGGCACCGAAAGGAATTTTTCGGAAAGCCGAAATCGTTTTTTCGGTACTCATCATGGTATGGTAAAGTTAGAAATTTAGTTTAGGAGTGGCATATATGGATCAAGAAGTAAAAAATGATTTATTATTACTTTCAAGTATACTGGGTGTTGTTTTATTAATGGCTTTTTTTGCGTAAATCAGGTGCAAACCGTTGTGAATAGGACGGGAGAATCAAATTGAGTAAAAAGAAATTTATCTTGCAGGGAGCTCTATTTGGGGCAGTTGTTTCTTTCTTAATTGCGTCTATATTTACGATGGTGGTAAGAATGGTGGTAGGTGGTTATCTTTTCGGCACTGTTTTGAATTCCGGAGAACGATGGTTGTATTTTGCTGTCATCATTCCATTTAGTATGGCATTTGCTTGGTTAGGTGGCTATTTCTTTGACAAAAAACAAGTACGTACAAAAACACTTTGGAAAATCAGTTTTATGACCACACTTTTTATTCTTCTTTATTGCGGAACAATCGGCGTTATATTTTGGGAAAGCATCATTCAAGGGAAATTTGAAACAATTAATGTTTCAGATACATTAGGATGGGGGATGTTTTATGCTTTCGTTTTAACACCATTCTTCACGCCTATTACACTACTACTTATTAACGTCTTTACTGAACTTATCTTAAAATTGGAATCTTACACAGACTGAACGGAAAAGACCTGATTCTACGCAAAATCGTAGAGTCAGGTCTTTATGTATTTGAAACTTTTCTTGATCGTAACCGTAAAATAATAAGGAATAATTTTCCTGAATTAAGTATTACACACTCTAATTAAGGAGGTAGTTCCATTTGAAGATGATAAGATGGCTGCTTATAACCATTATCGCTTTAGGAAGTATCGCGATCGGCGTTGGTATTTGGCTGTTTCAGAAGGACAGTCCAGAGTACGTAATTCAATTTATAAAGGGCAAAGCAGCAAATCAAGATGTAGCGCTTTCCATTCACTACAATGGGCACAGTTGGATAGAGGTCAATGAATATGAGCCTCTTCCGCTAGCAAGTACGGTCAAAATGATTGTTGCGATTGAATATGCAAAACAAGCTGCAGATGGGCGGATTAACCCTGAACAAAAAGTCAGTTTAGAGGAGCTGGATCATTTTTATATCCCGAAAACAGATGGGGGCGCACATGCTGCGTGGTTAGCTGACATTAATGCGAAAGATGATGTACCGTTGAGCGAGGTAGCGAATGGGATGATTGCCTATAGCTCCAATGCAAACACCGAATATTTAATGCAGGTGCTAGGGCTTGAGTCTATTAATGCTGTGCCAAAAAGCTTAGAACTTAGTCATCACGAGCCTTTGTATCCGATTGTCAGTGCATTATACATATCTGTTCAGTTGATGAATGAAAAAGGACTAACGAAAAAAGAAGTAGTAAATGAACTAAAGAATATGGATATGGATGAATACCGAAACCGTGCCATAGCTATTCATGAGAATTGGTTACATCAACCGCTGACCAAACAAGAAAAGCAGCAACTTTTAAAGGTAGTGGACATGGATCTTCAAAAGATCTGGTCTGACAGATTACCAAGAGCTACGACTTCAGATTATGTGACGATTATGCAAAAGCTAAATAGCAAAGCGTACTTTAGCGAAACGATACACCACTATTTAGATCCGGTAATGGAACAATTAATGCAAAATCCGTCCAATCGTGAGTGGCTAATGCATGCCGGACAAAAGGGGGGCTCCACCGCTTTTGTTTTGACGAATGCGATGTATGCAACAGATCAAGATGGCAACCAAACAGAATTCGCCTTTTTTTCAAATGATTTATCTTTAATAGAACAAAAGAAACTTTCAAGAAATTTAAATAGCTTTAAGTTGAAATTTCTGACCGATGAAACATTTCGAACACAAGTAAAAGAAGAACTGTTGCATCTAGGGAGGGAGCGTAATTAACTTTTCGCTCTTTGTAGAAATAATAAGGTTGTTTAATTCTTCTGGAACTAAAGGGAGCATAGTAAAGGAAGAATGGTAGCATGGCAGAAACGCATTAAAAGTAAACATTACAGAATTGCATGAAAGGAGGTTATATGGTGATAAAACTAATTGAGTTACGTGTTTTTGAATTGAAAGATATGGAAACAGTCCAAAGGTGGTTTAATGATTTTGAGATTCAACGTCGTCTAGGGGGAATGGTGCCATTAAATGAATGGTATAACTATATTCATAATAATGAGCACTATTTTGTATGGCTGGCGCTTGAAAATAAGCAACCGGTAGGAATGATTATGGTAGAAACAGAAGATGATTTTATAGGTAGTGTTGCACTTGTTGTTAAACCGTCTCTCCGTAACAAAGGATATGGTAGATTAATCATAGAAAAAACAATGTTACTACCGGAAATGAGCGTTATTAAAAAATGGTTCGCAGGAATTGAAGCAGATAATTTTGCTTGTATCAAATGCTTTCAATCAATAGGATACAAACTTGAAAATACACAGCCGGATGAAGATGGTTATTACTCGTTGATTCATTTATAGAGAATCCCATTACAAGCCAAGGATTTATTCTATTGATTCCGTTGTTAATGATTATGATGTGTATTATTATGATGAAAGCGGTAACGAACTATATTAGAAATTATTCAAATGACCAGCACTAAAATTAAGTAGTGCTGGCATTTTCTATTTGCATTATGATAGAGATAGAGATTTGGAAATATTGGTAATAAAGCTTTAGGAGGATGAAGAGCATGAACTTCGGCGATACATTGGCCACATTATTTGTATTAATACCTATCATTTTAGCTGCTTTCGTATTAAGGTGGATTAGAATTATGAAACTAAATAGTGAAACTCAAATAGAGCAAAACAAAGAAATTATCCGCCTTCTGAAGGAATTAACAGAAAAACAATAACTTTCTAAGCATAGCAAGATGTAAAAGAGCGTATCACTTGGCGGATACGCTCTTAAATGCATTACTCTATTTTTGCCTTACGTCGTTGCAACCAAGATATTCCTTTTTCAGCTAGCCCTAAGCACGCAGGAATAAATAGTGGCATGATGAAGACAGTAAGGAGTACAAGGCCAATTAGAACAGCAATGGCTACTTGGATAAGGGTAATGATGCCGGACGGAATAAGTGCAGCGAATGTCCCACCTAAAATAACAGCGGCAGCAAGTACGACACCGCCCATTTGTCGGCAAGCATTGACAATTTCAGCACGGCCTAATTCTTTCGTTTCGTTATAGCGCATCATAAGGAAGATTGAGTAGTCCACCCCAAGTGAAACAATCATAATGTATGTAAAGAACGGTACATTCCAGCTTAACATCTCGTAGCCAAGTATTTTTGTACAAAGAAGTTCCGTTAAGCCTAAACTTGCAAATGTTGCTAGTAGCAAACTTACATCGATAATAATTGTTTGTAAAAAAGAACGTGTGATGATGAATAAAATGACACTAATGCCCGCCATCATAATAATTGCACTGCGAATAAAGTCTTGCTGTGAAATGTCCTGTAAGTCGGCATTGCTCATCGTTTTACCGGCCAGATAAACGTCAGCCTCATTTAATACTGAGTTCTCCACATAACCGTCGATTCGTTTGTTTACCTCGCGAACAATATCCATCGCTTCTTCTGTATACGGATTTACATCGAGAACGATGTTAAATGTTGTCGCTGTTTGATTAGCTAATAAATACGCATCTAAACTTTCTTTAAAGT
Organism: Lysinibacillus sp. LZ02; assembly: GCF_050613145.1. Lineage (GTDB taxonomy): Bacteria > Bacillota > Bacilli > Bacillales_A > Planococcaceae > Lysinibacillus_B. The sequence goes on from NZ_CP192507.1 coordinate 2,107,215, forward strand.
CTTCGCCTTCAAGTACTTCTTGCGGAATATAGAACGTTCCCGTTTCATTCGTTGAAAGGCCAGCGAGATAGGTATTTGCCTCATCTAAACCATCATAAACTTCACCTAAACCATCTGTTGATTTACGCAAACCATCTGCCAGCTGTTGCATTTGCGTTTGTAATGTTTCTAGACTCGTTTGTAGTAATGTTTGCCCAGCCTGTAATTCATTTAAACCACTTGAAAAGGCTTCTGATTGTGTTGCAATTTGATTGGCTCCATCTTTCGTCTGCTGTAAGCCGGTTGCTAGAGAGCTTGCGCCTGTTCCAAGAGTAGTGACTCCATGTTGTAACTGTGTAAGACCCGCTTCTGCATTGTCAAAGGCTGTATTTGTTTGAGCAAAGCCTGATATAAGCTGCTCGTACTGAGCGGACAAGCCATTCATTTGAACAGATAAGTCTTCAAGTTCAGCAATTGCTTGCTTAGCAACGCCAATGATTGTTTGAATGTATTCATTTGATGCAGCTTCTGGTGTTGTTTGGATATAAGCCTGCATAGAAGTTAAAATCGCTTCGTAACCTTGTTTAGAAGAGCTTATCAGTTGCTCCATTTGTATAAATACTGGCTGAAGCTGAGTGAAGCCTGCCGCAATCGTTTCATAGTTTTGCTGTAGGGTAGCAAAGCCAGTTACCACTTCAGCAAGACCACTTTCTACTGAGCTTGCACCAACTGCTAATTCATTTGCCCCAGCTTTAGCACTAGTTGTACCAGTTGCTAGTTTATTTAAGGCATTTTGTAAACTTGCTGCCCCAATTTGTAATTGTATGGTTCCATCAATTAATGTTTGCACACCACTTAAATCTTGCTCTTTCTCCAAGTCAGCTTGTGCTTCTGAAAACCCATCTTTTATCGTGCTAACACCATCTTTTATCGTGCTAACACCATCTTGTGCGCTGGTTAAGCCTTCTTCAAGTGTAGAAGATTGCTGAGCGATATATAGATCTTCGATTCGTTTACCTTCAGGACGTGTCACACTGTACACAGAAGCTACACCTGGTGTCCCTTTAATGATTGCTGCTACTTCATCAAGTGCTTGTAGATTTTGCTGTGTCGTAAGTACTTCATCATGCTGAATAACAAGCGTCGTTGGGGCACTCATTCCTGCTTCGTAGTGTTCTTCAATGACTAAAATCGCTTGCTTCGATTCATATTGATTATCAATTTCCACTAGATCATTGTAATTCAGCTCAGCTGAGTACGTTAAGATAAACGGAATGGACAAAATACCAACAAATAGAATCGCCACAAGAGGACGTAGGAACCCTAATTTAGCTAGAACTGCCCATAATTTATTATCCCCGTGCTCTTGAACTTTTTTAACTGGCCAAAATAATTTAAAGCCGAGTAAGCCCATAAAAAACGGATTTAATGTGAGCAATACCAGTAACAAGACAAAGACGCCTATAGCAACTCCTGATGTTGCTTTGTACATTTGAAACTGAGAGAAATACAGCGCGATAAACCCAATCAATACAGCTATTCCACTGTAAATAACCGTTTTTCCAGCCGTTTTGTATGTCTCACTAATCGCTTTAAGTACGTGTCCTGTTCGAGCAAGCTCTTCCTTAAAACGTGTAAACAATAAAATATTATAATCGGTACCAACCCCAAACAAAATGACGACTAAGAACACTTGTGTGAATGTAGAGAATGGAAAATTAAAATGCTCGACAAGCAACGTAACAAGAGAAAGTGATACAATGTAAGAAATACCCACTGTTAACAAGGAAATCATTGGTACAACAGGGGAGCGGAAGATGAGCACTAAAATTGAGATAATAAAAATGACCGCAATCACTTCCGTTTTTTTAATGCCTTCTTGTGTCATTGTCGCAAAATCATCGTTAACAATGTCTGCACCTGTTACATATGTTTCAATGGATATATCTTGTAGTGGCTCACGAAGTCTTTCGACTACTTCAGAAGCAGTGCCTTGTTTAGCATCAATAGAAAATTGACTAATAACGGTTGTGCCATCTTCACTAATTAGTTGATTGGCAATCGCTTCACTCTTTGTATGGAGAAGCGAAGCTGTAATGCCGTAAGTCTCTGCATTTTCTGTAAAGTAAGCAAGCACTTCTTCGATTTCCGTGTGGTTACTAGCAGTTAAGCCATTTTTGTTGTGAAAGACAAAAGCAAATGAATAAATAGACTTCCCTTCATGTGAAATGTCATTGAGTAACTCATTTCCTAAATAACTTTCTACATGCTCTGGTAGTGAGATTTGACCTTTTTCTTGTACAAGCCTATCAAGATTCGGCATTACTATTAACATAGTAATGACTACGACAAGCCAAAATAGAAAAGCAAGAGAACGTTTATTTTTTAGTTGTTGCATGTTATCAGTCCTTTGTAGTGAATTTCCAATTATTACTATAGCGAGAAAACACTTAGAAAAACTATAGACAAATCGCTTTAGCTGTATAATTTTTGACAGATTTATATTTTTGTATGAAAAGGGGTAAGTACGTGAAACGCAGTGAGAAAACAAAATTAGAGCTTGCAAAAGCATTGAAGAATTGTATGCAAACGAAGCCGTTAGAGAAAATTTCTATACAAGAAGTAACAGACAACGCTGATTTGAACCGACAAACATTCTATTATCATTTTGAGGATATTTACGATTTATTAAAGTGGACGCTAGAGCGAGAGGCACTTGAATTATTGTATGAACGAAAGGATGAACAGCTTTGGAATGAGGGATTACGAGAGTTGTTACACTATTTGGATCAAAATCGTGCATTTGCAGTGAATGCTGTACAGTCTTTAGGTCGTGATCATTTCAATCGCTTTTTCTATCAGGAAGTAAATGATTTAATTATGAATGTGATTCAGCAGTTTACCGAAGAAATGAATGTTTGCGATGACAAGTATTTAGGGTTTTTAGCACATTATTACACACTTTCCTTTACAGCAATCGCGATTAGTTGGCTAATGGGGGAAATGGATTATACAGTAGACGAGTTCATACAGATGATTGATCAAGCACTGAGAGAGCAATTGACCGGAGCGAAAGTATTATCTAGTGAAGGGAATTGTCAAGGAGAAAATCAGCGTTGTCTCTAAACAGAAGCAACAATTGGATGAACTTTTTTCTAATATTGCCACTGGTGATACCTTAGTTGTGACTCGAATGGATCGTCTTGGTCGAAACACTGTTCAGTTGCTACAGCTAGTTGAACAGCTTCGTGAAAGAAATATCTACTTTTTTATCCTGAATCTAGGAATTGATACAAGAACACTTACTGGTAAATTCTTTTTAACGGGAATGGCCGCATTTAGTGAATTAGATCGAGAAATGATTAAAGAAAAGCAACGTTTTGGGATTAAATTGGCTACGCAAAAGGGCCGGTATCGGGGAAGGGGAAAAATATACGGATAAACATCCGGGAAGGAACCATGGATGGAATTAAGAAAAACAACAGATAAAACGGTAAAGGAGATATGTACCATTATAGGGGTTAGTCAGGCTGCGTTTTATCGTAAACTAAAGGACATTGAACAAGATAGTTAGATCCTATTTGATAATCGTAAGGGAGAATATAATGTACTCTATAGGTAAATTTTCTGAAATATGTAATATCCCCGTTAAAACACTACGCTATTATAGTGACATTGGATTACTAAAACCTTCTTACATAGATCCTGTAACAAACTATCGGTATTATGACTATGACAAAATTCAAATCGTGAAAAAAATTATGGTGCTAAAAAGCTGTCAATTCTCCTTAGTTACGATTAAGGAACTTATTGAAAGCTCTGATCAGATACAATGGAAAAGCATGTTAGAACATAAAATCGAGGAACTTGAGGATCAAAAAAAGCAAATGTCCAAACAGATAGAAGAGATGAATCGGTTAAAAATGCAAATCGAAAAAGAGGCTTCTATAATTCCGGGACCTCTTTTATCCGAATGTTCTATTGAAAATCGAAAGGAAATACTAGTTTATACGATTCGTGAGAAAATAAAGGTTAAATTTATTGATCAGTTAGTTAAAAATTTATTTGATCGAGTTTACGCTTTTAATCTAGTGATTACTGGAAAACTAATGGCTATCTTTCACGAACGAAATTTGAATCAAGAAGAGGTAGATGTAGAACTACTTCTTCCAATAAAAGATACGAACAAAATAGACGGTTGTAGAATTTTAGCTAGTGGGACATACGCATGTCTGACTGTTAAAGGTCCTTATTCAGAGCTGGAAGTAGGATATGAAATGTTGAAAAATTGGATAATGGAACAGAATCTAACCCATGTAGGGAAAGAGATCGAGATTTATGAAAAAGGACTTGTGCCTTCCAATGTTAATATAAGAGAGATACGACCGGATTTTAACATACATCCCTCAGAGTTTATCACCAAAATCTGTATACAGGTTATCAAGAACGATAGTTAAGTAACAGCTTTATATAGAAACAAGGTAAACTCTCCATCTACCGGAGGGTTTATTCTTTATATATACAAAGAAGTAAAGGAGGGAAATTACTATGTATCATCCGAGATTAAAAGGAAATGCTTACGAGGCAGGTAAGCATTATGCAGAAATCCTTTATAAAAATGGATTTCGATTCCCTAAAGTAACAGAAGAAAAGTTACAATTCGGGGAGCAATGCAAACCTATTCTTACTGAATTTGACTCTAGTGTTGTGAAGGAAATACAAGGATTTGCAGAAGGCTGTCATTCTTCTTTTGAAGAAGTAAGTTCTTTTCTTTTAAGAAAAGGCGTATTTGAATTAGCCGGTCAATGTAGCATTTTCTCAGCATTCAATGGAAGAGAAATGATTGTTGGACGTAATTATGATATGCTCCTAAATTTAAAGAAAATAACAGAATCCCCATTAGTTTGTTTTGAAGGCAAAAATAAATATGTAGGTCATTCAGATTGTTTTATTGGAAAAGTTGATGGTATCAATCAACACGGTTTATTTGTAGGAATTACATCCGTTCCTCATAAGGAAATTAAGCCTGGATTGAATTTTTATTTTGCTGTTAAATATATTTTAGAAAATTGTTGTACTGTGGATGAAGGAATAGAAGTATTAAAAAGATTCCCCAGTTCGGTAGCTAATAACTACTTGTTAGCAGATCCATTAGGGAATATGGCTGTTGTAGAAGTTACTCCTAATGAATATCGAGTACGTTTTCCTACTAATAATTATATTCATTGTACCAATAACCACGAAAGTACATCAGTATCTGAAAGCTGGAATGGGAGCAAATCAAAAGAACGTTTTGAAACATTAGATATACGACTTAAAGAAAACGTCAATAAAATGACTCTTTCCATTGCACAATCAATTATGTCAGACACCCAAGGGTATGTTTGTTTAAATTTAAAAGAACAAAATTTTGGTACGCTCTTCTCTGTTGTAGCAAACTTAAATACATTAGATATAAACAGAGCTGAGGGACAACCAAACAGAGCGAAATATGTATCAGATAGACGATTGATAGATGCTGTTTTAAAATAAATCCCTCTTGTCTAATAAAGACATTAATCAAAAATTCGAACTGGAGAGAGACAAATATGAATTCAATTCAAGCTTCTTTTTCTTATCTTGAAGGCAATAGTTATGAAATTGGTAGACGGCAAGGAGAGGAAATAAAAAAAAATCCTAATGCAATGAATGTAATTTTATCATCTGAATCAATAGATGAAACAAAATTTAAGGATACGAAAAAACTAATAGACCAATTCTGTCCTGGTTTAAACGAAGAGCTACAAGGATTTGCAGATTCATTAAATGTAAAGCCTAGTTATCTTAACTTTTTTGATGAAACTTTGCTACAACCAGGGGGATGTAGTTTAGGCGCTGTTTTGCCATCTAAAACAAGTGATGGTAAAACCTATGTCCTTAGAAATTACGATTTGTCACCAGCTATATCTGATATGAGACTCTGTACAACCAAGGTAAAAGGGAAATACAGTCATACCGGATTCTCGGTTTCTTACTTTGGTCGAAGTGAAGGCTTAAATGAAGAGGGATTCTGTGTAGCTTTTGCCTCATGTGGTATTCCAGTTGGAAAACATCCGGGAATGAAAAAGCCTATCATAAAAGGAATGCAGTTTATGGTAATAGTAAGAGCTTTACTTGAAAATTGCAAAGATGTTGAGGAAGGAATTACCTATTTAGAGAATATGCCTATTGGAACAAATATGAATTTGCTTCTAGCAGATGCAAATGGTAACGCAGCTTTAATAGAAACTTATGATGGAAAAAAGGTTGTAGAAAGAGGCAATAAAAAATCAGGATTTTTTATTGCAACCAATCATGCTGTAATGCCAGAAATAATTAAGTTAGAATGCGGGAAATTAGAACAATCTGAAATGCGTTATAATTTCCTGAAAAACAACTTAGAAAATAATAATTTTATTACAAAGAATGAATTACAACAATTAATGTTAAAGGAATACCCTAATGGTGTAACAGTACACAATTTTGAGGAAAATTTCGGAACTGTTCATTCTATACTATTTAATCTCAATGACAAACAATTAGACATTTCTTTTGGTTCCCCTATAAATAATAAAATCTATAAATTAAAAGTAGGAGAAACCTTGCCTTTTAATGAATTAGAAATTTTTATTAAGAACAATAACTATGGGCCAAACTTTTGGAAATTAGTAAAATAACACCTCGAATATCCGAAGGAATGGATAACTCTAAGCACCCTTTTCTAAATAACCTAATACTAATTAAATAGCCACGGATTCTTTTCAAGTAAGAAATCAGTTCTGTAGTTAATATTATAATATTTATAGGATGAGGAGAGATTATCAAGCCCTTTGTAACTAAGAAAGCATATTTGAAAAAATTAAGGAATCTAGTGTGCTATGGAATCTTTTTGATCTTGCCAACAAGCTCGATATTGATTTAGAAGAGGGGGTTTATAAACAAGAGTGAGATAAATATAGGAATTAAGATTAATACTTTTAAAATTTTAATGGTACTGCTAAAAAAAGATTCTAAAAATAAAAAGAGAAGTTATTATATTGGTAATTATTGTAAAGTTTAAATAGAATCCGGTTTTCGTTTTGAAGGCCGGATAATTTATGAACATTTTCTTACCGTTGTAAATCCGCATTTTCCTCACGCTACCCCTGATATTGCGATTAGGGAACTTCGCAAAATCGAAAAACAAATGGACCGGCTACTTACATAACCCATCGACTAAAAGACAGGTGTTGAATTAATATACTAAAATGTGTATATTTGATTACAGTAGGAAATAACATCTTGTTGTTGTAGCTAGGTTTAGAGAGAAGGTTTTTCATGAAGAAATATAAAGGTGAATTATTAATGCTCATTACCGCTGTCATGTGGGGGAGCGGCTTTGTTGGGATGGCAGTAGGCTTAGAGCATTGGAGTGTAATGCAATTGATGGCGCTCCGTTTTACATTAGCAACAATTCTATTAGCCCTTATTTTTAATAAAAAACTAAGGCTTATTTCGAAAAGTGTATTTTGGAAAGGCTCCATTTTAGGCGCTATTTTATTTGTTGCGTTTACGTTGCAAACATTAGGACTTGAGTATACAACTCCATCCAAAAATGCATTTTTAACAGCGATTAACGTCATTATTGTACCTATCATTGCGTACATCATTTATAAACGTCGATTTGACCGCTTTGAGATTATGGCAGCCATCATCGCCATTGTCGGTATCGGATTTTTATCATTACAAGATTCCTTTACGATGAATCTGGGGGATATGTTATCCATCCTGTGTGCCATTGCGTTTGCATTCGACATTTTTTATACGAATGTTTTCGTAAAAAAGGAAGATGCGTTAGCATTAACAATTGTCCAATTTCTCGCGGCTTCGATTTTAAGCTGGATTGGTGTTCTTGCACTTGGTGAAGTCCCAACTTCTGCGAGTACAGAAGGCGTTTTAACCATTCTTTATCTTGCTGTTTTTTGTACTTTGGTTGCTTATGCATGCCAAAATATTGGGATGCAATATGCAGACCCAACAAAATCTGCGTTAATTCTGTCAACAGAGTCTATATTTGGTACACTTTTCTCCGTACTATTATTAGGCGAAATTTTAACAGGAAGAATGATTTTCGGCTGCTTCCTAATCTTCATAGCGATTATTGTCGCGGAAGTGAAGCCATCCTTTAAAAAATCGATTATAAATGCTTAACAGCAAAACTAGGCTCTCGTTTAACGCGAAGCCTAGTTTTTTTATCCCGCATGATTGCGAGTAAATGTCTCATCCTATGTAAAAGGAGTTGAGCTTAATCGTGCGAAAATCATTACTTGCAATTGGCGCGGTCATTGCGACCGGTTTAGCGATTACGTATATTCCAACGATCATGAATGCCCAACAAGAAACTGTCCAAGAACAAACACCTGCTTATGCAAAGTGGGGAAAGGTGGCCATAGAACAAGTACAATCCAAATATCCCAATGCAACGATTGTGGATTACTTGCATGTAGACAGAGAGACACAGCAAGATACAACAACCGAAACATTTAAACTATGGCTAAACGAGGGTGACCGTGAATTTGGTGTCTTCGTATACATTACATTTATAACGGCAACGGAAAAAGTCGTCAATATTCAGTTTGAAGAAACCGCTAAATAGATTTTTAAGCTAATGTTAGTATTCCCATTTGTGTGACCTTGAAATAAAATTTGATAAAAAACAGCTCAATTTTAAGGTAAATAAAAAGAATCCGTTTTGAAAAATAATCAAAATGGATTTTTCTCTTATGTATTACTATGGGGGGTCCTTATCAACAAAAAGCGGAAAACATGCGCTAAGCAAAATTCGGCTATTATTTTTATTAGAAATGCAACTTTGAAAAAGAGTCACAATGTTTTACTTCTTTAGATTTGATTGGCTAAAGGGAAGGGTACACAGTTGAAATTTACAAATAATTCAATACTAAGGTTCCGTCTGAAAAGACATTTTGAGACGGAACCTTTCGACCACCGCAGGAGCAATATTTCTTAATGGATAATTATTAAGGAATAAAGAGGTGTCCAGCACCAAGTTTTTACTTTCTAGCCCCCCCTTTTTTACATACTGATATTTAGGAATAGAAACAACTGTATTGACAATAATGATAAGTGCACTTATTATTTATTAATAAGTGCACTTATCATTTTGTGAATGGAGGTTATTATATGTGGGAATATCAAAATTCTGTAGTTACCACTGTCAGTCCAAGGTCTATTTGGAATTTATATCTAAATGTTGCTGAATGGACGAAATGGGACAAAAGTATTTCAGATGCAAAGCTTGATGGTTCTTTTGAAAATGGAACAACAGGGTACTTAACCCCAATAGGGCAGGAACCTTTATATTTCAGTTTGAAAGAAGTAAAAGAAAACAAATATTTTTCTAATGTAACATACATTAAACAAGCAGGAATTCAAATAAATTTTTATCATCTTTTGGAGACTGAAGAAAATAAAACAAAGGTAACACATGGAGTTATCATTTCTGGCCAAAATGCTGAAATTCTTGGTAAGCAAATTGGTCCTGCTATAACGATGGGAATTCCTGAAGCTATGTCTAATCTTGTTAGCCTTGCAGAAAAAAAATCATTATGAATACAAAATATTGGATTGGAGTAGTTTCAGAAGAGCACGTGAAGTTAGGAGTAAAAGGTGGTTTTGCTCAGCTGTGTCATGGAAAAAGTGCACCTTTGAAAAAGATGAAGGAAGGAGACTGGTTAGTTTACTATTCTTCCAAAAAAACATATCCGAATGGGGAACCTCTACAATCTTTTACAGCAGTAGGTCAAGTTAAGACTGGAGAAGTTTATAGTTATACAATGACTCCTCAGTTCATACCTTACCGAATCGATATTGACTATAGGGATTGTTATAATGCAAGTTTAGCTTCATTAAAGCCTATGTTGATTTTTATAAAAGAGAATGTAAATATAGGGCTGTTATTCCGAAGGGGTCATTTTGAAATTAGAAAAGAGGATTTTATTGTAATTGCAAATGCGATAGGAGTGACTTTAAATGGAATGGAAATCTAAATTTGACACCCCGAAGGAAAGCTCGGGTTTTCTATTATGGCAGGTTACCCAAGCTTGGCAGAGAATGATTATAAAGGAACTTAGTCGGTTTGATTTAACTCATGTACAATTTGTATTATTAGCTGCTTGTGATTTTCTATGTACTTATGGAGAAAATGTTACCCAAAAAAAACTTGCTGATTTTACAGAGACTAATATTATGATGGTTTCCGATGTAGTTCGAACTCTTGAATCAAAAGGACTTTTAAAAAGAACTAAAAACCCTTTAGATAAACGTGAAATTCTACTTTCAATTACAGAGGAAGGCTGTAATAAAGTAAAGGTTGTCATGCCAATTGTAGAGTCAGTTGACGAAGTATTTTTTTCCAATATCAAGGATAAACAAAATTTCAATAAAGTTTTACTTTCACTACTTACACTTAATGTAGATGATAAATGAAAAATCCTCTCAAAAAGATTTAAGGAGAATCTAGGAAAAAGTGATTAAATTTTTTTATAAAATACACTAAGTATAGGCTTGCTAAGGAAACATCTATTTTATTTGATGGGTTTATGGAGTATTTTTAATCAAACTTTGTTTTAACTGACAGTAAAAGCCGATAATTCCTTAACAAAGGAAAATCGGCTTTCTTTATGTAGAAATTTGCTAATTAATTTAAGATTATTTCTTCTAATTCGAAAAAAATATTTCGAAAACATTAATTAAATGAACCATATAAATCAACAAAATCACCGTTGTAAGCATCGATAACAACGGTTGATTCGCCTCCATTATATTTTATCGTTACTTCCCATTGCGTTTGATTGGTTAATTCATTCCAAAATCCACTTTTTTCAGTTAAGTATGTAGTAATGTTTTCTAACGACGTTCCCTTATAAACAATTGATGTTTGCCACTCTTCAGGTGGGTTATTTAAGACGTTTTCTGCATACTTAATTGCTTCTTCTGAACTGATGATCGGGAACTGATACATGTATAAGAAAAGCATTATCATTATGCAAATGAGCCCTACAAGTAACTTTTTCAATGGATACCTCCTTGTCTTTTCAATATTTTAAGTACAATCCTTAATAATCTCACCTAGATTTTAACATAAATATCTAATTCAATTTGAAGAAGTAGCGTACTCGTTCATTCATAACGTATATTTTCAGAAAGTGCCTCGATTTGTGACCAATCTAGTATATGAATTCCTTTATCCGTTCTTTCTACAATGTTCAAATTCGCCCAATCCTTTAATACACGATTTAAATGGCGCTTCGTTGTCCCAATGAGGGAGGCAATATCATTTAAATTCGTCGTAGACATATAGTGCTTTAACTGAATATCTGAAGCAATTGTACATAAATAAGCTGCAAATCTTGTGGATACGGCTGCCAGTGCATTTACTCTCGATGAAATCGTACATGTTTGCAGCTTAAATGTGAGCTCTTTCAAAAGAAGCTGAGAAAATGCACCGTCATACTGCAAATAGGTTTGATAAACCGTCAAAGGAATAAATAAAAATACGCATGCTCGATCTGCAATACAATCAGATTGAACCGGGCACGACTGAAAAATTTCAATATCTCCTAAAATGGCAGGGGGATTACAGTACCTAAGGAGTAGCTCCTTTCCGGTTACTTCTTTTGTTGTCACATAGTATCGCCCCTCCACTAGCAAATATAAGCCATCTATTGCGTCGCCTGTTTGCAGAATGCTTTCACCTTGTTTATATGTACGAAGTGTGAACTTGTTCTCCATTTCTTTCGGGAAACTATAGTTCCATTTTTTTACTGCATCGTTTATATTCATATTATACCTCCGGGACACCTGTCCTACTTATTTTACCAAAAGTAAGCTAAGATTGAAGGGAGGTGAATAGTATGAACTTTGTATTTGATTTAGATGGAACGATTTGTTTTCAAGGGCAACCGTTAGAGGAACACATTTGCGTGGCCCTAGATTTTCTACTACGTAACGGTCATCAAGTCATCTTTGCATCCGCAAGGCCGATTCGGGATATGTTGCCGGTCTTGCCGGAAAAATATCATACATGTGATATGGTCGGAGGGAACGGGGCTTTTACATATCGTCAGGGGAAAGTAAATGTCATGTATTTTTCGAATGACACGACTAAGATATTAAAAAATATTATCAATCAATTTGGACTTACATACTTGGCAGATAGCGATTGGGACTATGCTTACACCGGTAGTGAAAATCATCCGATTTACCGAAATATCGATCCTCAAAAAAGAGCCGTACATCAAGCCGTAGATAAATTAAACGGGATCTGTAAGCTCGTGTTATTTTCACCGCCAAATGCAGTAAAAGAAGTAGTCAAGAAGCTACCTGTCAATGTATTTGAACATCATGCTGAAGACCTTCTCGATATTAGCCCAATGCATATTAATAAAATGAGTGGATTGCATAGGCTACAGATTCATGAGTTTATTGCCTTTGGTAACGATGCAAATGACACTTGCCTTTTTGAACAGGCCGTTTATAGCGTCTGTGTGGGGAATCACCCTGTTTCTGAAAAGGCGACAGAGCATATCAAGCCATCCAGTGTAGCAACTGTAATTGAGCGATTGGCTGGAGAATGAGGGGGGCACCAGAAACTTCACGAAAAAGAGGTGACATCATAAGGCATGATGTTGACCTCTTTTATCGATGATGAAGATAAATAGTAAACTACTAATTTAAATTAATGACCATTGCGGTTTCATCACAAGCGAAAAACTTTGGACACCCAAGACAATCTTTACGTACTTTTTGTGGAATCGTCTCTTTTTCAATAATCTGAAAGCCAAGTTTTGAAAAGAATTCGATTTGATACGTTAATGAAATCATTCTGCCGATTCCTAATTGCTCCGCATCTTCTACTATTTTTTGCGAAATCTTTTTTCCAACCCCTTTGCCCATATGACCTTCCGAAACGGCAAGAGAGCGTATTTCACTTAATGATTCATCATAAATATACAAACTACCTACACCAATTACCTCATTGTCCTCGACTGCTACGTAAAAGCTCAACAAATCTTCACAAATAGAAGCTTGTGTACGAATTAATAATTCACCTGTTTTTGCATACTGCTCAATCAATTTACAAATCCCCGGCACATCAGCTACCTTTGCTTTTCTTATTAACATTTCAAAAACCCCCTTAGATATATTGTATTTTTAAACATTTTTATTTATAAATATAAAATATTTTTTATATTTTTGTCAATTCAGAATTTTATTGATAGTATAAAATTTTAACAGGGACATTTTACAAATCTACGAGGAGGATAATTATGAAAAAAATAAGCAGTATCATTTTGGCGTCGCTTGTCCTAGTTGGTTGTAATCAAGCTATAGTTAGTAATGTGCCACATGCAGAGGGGAAGGTTATATTAGAGGACAATGAATATAGAATGGAATTGGGCGAGTATGAATGGGATGAAGAGAAAGTAGAGGCAAAAAGGGTAGATGAAGTCTCTGTGGAAGAAATAGCAGAAAAATTTGATACCTTAGATGTCATGAAAGATAGCACAGTAAAGATCGACGTAGGAGAAAATCCATCAACAATTAGTGTGAACCAATGGAACGTAGATAAATCAGTTGAGAATGTTGAGGTTACGAATAGTGAAATCACGCTCCCTTCTACTGCTGGCTATTACATTTATGAGATAATTGCAGAATGGGACCAGGGACGAATAACGTATGTATTTGACGTTAACGTTTTATAGATAGGACTCTTGTAACGTTTTGCACAAAAAAAAAGCTTTAACCAGCCATTCGTTATGGTTGACTAAAGCCTATTTGATTTAGCACCTTTTTGTATTAACATTGATACAAAAAGGTGACAGTGAGACAATGAATAGCTACAGGTTAGTTACTTATCAGTCAAAGGAATAACCCCGCTAATGCCACAATCTGGCCCGATTGTTGAACAAAATTAAAAAAGCTATTTAAATCAATAAAAGCCCCATAAACGACCACTTACGGTACTGTCACATTTAAATTAAATTCTGGATAAATAATAGAACCAAAAGACGTTCTAAAATAAAGTATCATCTACACCCTTTATGAAACTCTCTTAGCGTACAAAATTTCCGAAATGTTGGCGAGACCTCTAATAGCCTCTAGTCCTCTAATCTTGAATGTCTAGTATATAAAAAAATACCTGTAGTTAAATTCTTGTAATGCATGCTGAAGTTGTTGTTCAAGATTTTGCATGATTTCCCCCTCAAATCGCCGAATTTTTCGATTAGTAAGTTATACTAATACTATAATAGATAAATTTGAAAGGGAATAAACATGGAGAAATCAAAAAAGCCAAAAGAAGAGAGAAGAAGAGATAGAGAAATTGAAGGATGAAAATAACGAATTTTTTCTATTCCAAGCGAAAAGAGAGTTGAATTTACTTACAGCAGAAGAAAAAGAACGATATCAGTTATGGTTAGAGGATTTTTAACGAACGTATTTTACTATGTTAGAAGGGAATTAGCATAATGACCGTTTTAAAGTTAAATGAATTAAAGAAAGAGCTGAAAGAGTTAGATCAAAAGCAGTTGATTCAGCTAGTTTCAGAGCTTTATAAAGTTAATAAAGATGTGCAACACTATCTGTCCAATAAATTTGGTGGAGAAGCAGCGATTTTGGAATTATATGAAAAGACGAAGGAAAAAGTAACAGATGAGTTTTTTCCTAAGCGCGGCTTTGGTAAATTACGTTTAGCTGAAGCAAAAAAAGCGATTTCTAATTTTAAAAAGTTATCATCAGATGCCGTTAAAACAATCGATTTAATGCTTTATTATGTAGAAATAGGAACAGAATTCACCCATACATATGGGGACATTGATGCACGGTTTTACGATAGTATGAATTCGATGTACGATAAAGTAATCACGGAATGCAATAAAAATGAGGAGTATTATCAACTATTCAAGGATCGACTTTATGCAGTTGTTGAAGACTCTCAAGACATTGGCTGGGGGTATCATGATGTTTTATGCGGCAGCTATTATGCTTTAAATTGGCTGGAGGAAGAATAACGTATAGAACCCACTGTTTTTAACAGAAATTTCAAGAAAAATCGAATCCTTTTATACTTGTATCCGTATAATTAAATAAAAGAAGAACATAAAGAGAATCCAGCTCTTATTACTGTACATAATCTTTATGTTTATTACGTTTGCACATCAAAAAAGAAGAGGTGTATGGCATGAATAAATACTCGATTGCAGAATTTATTAAGAATACGGAGCAAGTGGACAGGGGAGAAGGCTTCTTTGAGCTAGAGACGCCACGTTTATTGGAAGTAAATTTAGATGGGCTTGTTTGGGCCAAGGCAGGTTCAATGGTTGCTTACGAGGGATCGATTAAATTTGTACGGGAAGGCATACTCGAGAATGGGCTTGGGGCGATGTTTAAAAAAGCATTTACGGGTGAAGGTGCCTCTTTAATGAAGGCGAATGGACAAGGGAAGCTATACCTTGCAGATAGCGGCAAGAAAATCATTATCTTGCATTTGCAAAATGAAGCCATTTATGTGAATGGCAATGACTTGCTTGCTTTTGAACCTTCGATTAAACATCAAATAAAGCTGATGCGAAAAGTGGCGGGGATGATGGCAGGTGGCTTATTTAATATTCGCTGTGAAGGGACAGGATTAGTTGCGATTACAGCTCATTATGAACCACTCACATTACGTGTCACACCGGGGAAACCAGTGATCACAGATCCCAATGCAACCGTAGCATGGTCAGGAAATTTACAACCTGAGTTCCAAACGGATATATCATTAAAAACGTTCGTTGGCCGAGGAAGTGGCGAGTCAATTCAAATGAGATTTGAAGGAGACGGTTTCGTTATCGTACAGCCTTATGAAGAGACATACATGCAGGTACAAAGCTAATACTTATGAAGGGGACAAGATGATTGACCCCTTCATTTTCGTTTTTCAAGCCCTATATAAATACCAATCTATTTCGTGCTACAATAGATTGGCAGCATCCAGCTGACTCCTTTTTTGGAAAGGAGGTGTACTGCTGTGTCTTATCCATCACGCGCTCAAAAGGCTAAGGCTGACACGAAAAAGAAGCGTGACGAAAGATTAGCCATCTTTCGTCACGCCGCGGACTTATTCCGTTTTATTGATACCGTGTATCGTCTTTTTCGGATGATGTTGTAAAAAACTTGTTTTCACCGCTTTGTCTAGCCAACAAGGCGGTGTTTTTAGTAAAAAATCAAAAGAAAAAGCGATTGGGAGCCACCCAATCGCCACGTACTGCTGTAGATCCATCACGCATGAATCTTACTACCTTCATTGTATGCAAATAGCCTATACATGTCAATGAATTACTTTTAACTTATGTAACATAGCACCCATTTATGAATCTAATTTCTTTACAAAGAAATATGAATAAATGAGACAGGAGAGGGAACAAAAATAGAAAAGAGTCCATACTGGAACTGCCAAATATTAAATGAAGGAAATGAACAATGAAAGAGCATTACTATTCTATCGGAGAAATGGCCAAGCTGACCAATTTATCCATCCAAACATTACGCTATTACGATCAAATTGATCTATTTAAACCAGCTTATACGGACCCCGTCACAAACTATCGCTATTATCATGAATCACAATTTTATTATTTAGATTTAATCAAATCGTTAAAATACGTAGGCACACCGCTAGATACAATCAAACAAGTACAAAATTACCCATTAGAGGAACTGGTGACGTTTTTAAGTAAACAAGAGCAAGTGATTGAATCCAGCATCCAACGACTACAGGAAGTACAATATACGTTGCTAAAAACGAAAAAACAATTAGAAGAGCAACTCGCTATTCCTTCATTGAATGAAGTATACGAAAAAATGGAAGAAGATATTAGAGTACTTTATATCAGAGTGCACAATGCAACACCTAAATATATCCCTCATACCTATTTTAGTGAATTGATCAAAACGATTGAAAATGAGGGAAGTGTCATCACAAGTCGCTACGGTTGTACTTATCAATTCAAGCCTTATCAATCGATCGAAGAGATTGATTATCAAAATATATTTACGCCGATTTTAACAAGTCGTTTCCTTCATGATTTATCCGGAGAAATGGATGTAATGAAAATAAAAGCAGGTCGATATGTATGTATTGCTTTTATTTTTTCATTGGAAAAATATATCGAGCACTACAAAACATTATATGCCTATATTGAAGCGAATCAGTTACTTGTTGAATCAGATGTATATGAGTTCTATATGCCGACACATTATGCGCCTACTAAAGAAGAACAGTATGTGGTGGAATTAAAAGTGAAACTGAAAGATCAATCAGTTGACTCTATAGCAACTAGAGGGTTTATGGTGTAAAGAGCGATTCTCACTAGCTATTTTTTATGATTGGAGCGTTCTTTATGAGCACATTAAAAAACAATATGACACTTACCATCCTCTTAGGCAACTTGTTCATTGCCTTTTTAGGAATTGGGCTAGTCATTCCGATATTACCAACGATTATGAATGAAATGAATGTAAACGGAACCGTTGTTGGGTATTTAACGGCGGCATTTGCATTGACGCAACTTATTTTCTCACCATTTACAGGAAAAGCGGTCGATAAGTATGGCCGTAAAATTATGATTGTCATTGGCTTATTTATTTTCGCCTTTTCTGAATTGTTATTTGGTATGGGGAAAACGATTGAGGTACTATTTATTTCTCGCATTTTAGGAGGCATGAGCGGGGCATTTATTATGCCTGCTGTTACGGCATTCATAGCCGATATTACTACCCTTAAAACACGACCAAAGGCATTAGGCTATATGTCTGCTGCGATTAGTACAGGTTTTATTATTGGCCCTGGCATCGGCGGATTTTTAGCTGAAATCGGGACACGTGTACCGTTTTATTCAGCAGCTGCTCTTGGTACCGTTGCCGCGATTTTATCGATGTTCTTTTTATCAGAACCTACTCGTCAGGCACAAGAAGCTACTGAGGGCGGGGAAGAGAAGAGCAGTTTACGAAAAATATTTATTCCGATGTTTTTCATCGCATTTATCCTGATTTTTGTTTCATCGTTTGGACTTGCCGCTTTTGAATCTTTCTTTAGTCTATTTGTAGACCATAAATTTGGATTTACTCCGTCTGATATTGCGATTGCGATTACAGGGGGAGCAATCGTCGGTGCTATTGCACAAGTTGTCTTGTTTGACCGATTGATGAAACAACTTGGAGAGATTGTGTTAATTCGTTACTGTTTAATCCTTTCAGCTGTTTTAGTATTTTTAATGACTGCTGTTAGTTCATATTTTGCTATTTTACTTGTAACGTTTATTGTGTTTGTTGGCTTTGATTTAATTCGTCCAGCGATTACAACATACTTATCTAAAATTGCAGGAAATGACCAAGGCTTCGTAGGGGGCATGAACTCGATGTTTACGTCTCTTGCTAATGTCATTGGGCCGATTGTTGGTGGGATGTTATATGATGTAGATATTCACTACCCGTATTATTTTGCAACAGTCATGTTAGTCGCTGGATTCGTACTCGCGATGTTTTGGAAGGCTCCGAAAAATTATACGTTCGACTAAAATTGAAGGTTGCTTTCTTTAAT
Organism: Lysinibacillus sp. LZ02; assembly: GCF_050613145.1. Lineage (GTDB taxonomy): Bacteria > Bacillota > Bacilli > Bacillales_A > Planococcaceae > Lysinibacillus_B. The sequence continues at coordinate 2,125,852 of NZ_CP192507.1, forward strand.
CTAAATCGTCCAAATTATGAGGTGGAAAATGAAAATCGAATTTTATGATATTGGTTCAGTCAATGACAAAAAGTTAGATTTTACCGTGATCAGTGCTTATTATCAAGGACAATGGGTTTATGTTAGACATTGTAATCGGCAATCTTGGGAGATACCTGGTGGTCACAGAGAACTAGACGAGAAGATTGATGAAACCGCAAAAAGAGAGTTGTTTGAAGAAACCGGATGTAAAGAAATGGACTTATCACCCATCTGCGATTATTCCATGGATGATTCCGTAAAAAAGGTTTTTGGAAGGTTATACTTTGCAAGAATAAAGGAAATGGGGCAATTACCTGTTTCTGAAATTGCTGAAGTAAAACTTTTTAGCAGTTTACCAAAATACCTAACATATCCTGAAATTCAACCTAAGCTGTTTGACAAAACACTTGCTTTTATGAAAGACTAATAAAATTTAACACAGCAAGCAAGAGGGGTAATTTACTCCTCTTGCTTTTTTATATGGAAGTAGTGTGCGATAAATTGTTCAATCAATTGGAGTGGATGACCGTTGTCAATGGAACGACTGCACCAATACATATTTCGATTATATTTTTCAGGCAGTGTCATATATGGAATCGAAGCCGGTAATGTTTTTTTAGAAACAATCGATTTACCGATGTTCTCCTGGAGTAAGCGAATAATGAGCTCAGAGTGATTGGCGTATAAATAATCGGCTTCAATATTATTTTCCGCAATATATAGCTCATTGAAATAGCGAATACCAGAATGCTTCTCGCGCATCAGCCAGTAGTTCGAGTTAAGCTGCCCCGCCAGAACGAGCTCATCCTGAAAGATGATTTTTTTATAAATACCCGTTGTTTCAATCGGTTTTTCAATAAAAGCAAAATCCGCCTCACGCTTCATCAATTGGTCGATTGCCTGTTCAGAATTCACAACATCGATCGTAAATTCAAAACCCGGAAATTGCGTTGTCAGCTGTGGCATAAAAGACGGAAGATAATACAGACCAAATGTATTGGAGCACACCATCGTACATGTTTGTTCGTATAACTGCCCATGCTGCAAAAAGGCCTCCGTTTTCTCCCATTGCTCAATGATCATGACTGATTGTTCGTACAAATAAGTGGCAGCAGGTGTTGGTTGGATATGCTTAGGCCCTTGGCGAATAAATAAAGGCACTTGTAACTGTTTTTCGAGCTGTTTTATTTTCATCGAAATCGTTGGCTGTGAAATAAATAAAATTTCCGATGCTTTCGTAAAGTTTTGAAGTTCATATACTTTTGTAAAAACCTTTAGCGTTTCAATCATGGAAGCACCTCCTATAATTATTAGCTTTCTTAATAATTATTATATCAAATATGTATTTTTCAAATAATAAATGTTCAGGTAACCTAAAAGTATCAACAAGCCAAGGAGAGATAAAGATGACATCATGGTTAAAAACAATACCCATTCCAATCAGTGGCTTGATGCTTGGGTTAGTATCATTAGCAAAGCTACACTTTTCATTAAATATGGAGCTGTTGGGGGCCCTGTGTTTCACAATAGGGGTTACACTCTTTTTATTATTGCTATGTAAAATCATTTTTACGTTTTCACATGTTAGAAACGATTTAAAAAATCCGATTATCGCTTCTGTAGCACCAACCTTTTCAATGGGTACGATGGTCATTTGTAGTATTGTCGCTACACAAACTTCACTTCAAACACTCGCGGTGATTGGATGGGGGGTAGCAGCTTGTCTACAATTTACGCTCGTTATGTATTTTACGTATGTGTTTGTTTGGAAGCATAAAGTCAATATCCAATCTGTCTATCCAAGCTGGTTCATTGTGTATGTGGGCATTGGCATTATACCGATTACTGCAGGGCATTTTAATGCTATGTTGATAGATGTCGTGTTTTGGATTGCCTTTTTATGTTACGTGTTATTGCTACCGATTGTATGGAAACGGATAAAACACTTAGAAGAACCAACGATGCCGCTCTTAACGATTATCGCTGCACCGGGATCACTATGTTTAACAGCTTATTTACAACACTTTACGCATCCAAACTTGTATTTTGTAGTAGCTATTTTGGGGGTATCTCAACTGGTATATGCCATGGTCCTTTGGCAATTACCAAAACTGTTAAAGCTACCATTTTACCCAAGCTACGCGGCATTTACGTTTCCGTTAGTCATTTCTGCGACAGCGATGAATGCAGCCGCGCATTTTTTCCACTCAATGCCGTTATTTAATGTGTTAACACACGTGGAGTTGTTCATTGCTACATGTATGGTCCTGTATGTGTTAGTACGGTATTTATTATTTATCCAGGCAAATGTCCGGAAAAATGTTGCGCATGGATTGTGAATTATTAGAACATCTAGTTGGCCCATCCGTAGAACAAATATGTAGATATCAGGAACAAAACTATATACGTGCATTTTAATGTTCCAGCATAACGGTTAACTGCAAGTTTTTGCTCGGATAGCGCAGCTTTTTGATCGTTCAATGTCGACAGTTTTAAGACGATTTATATAATCATTGTTTTATATTTACAAAAGATAATTTACGAGGCATTATTATGTTATACGATATATCGCTATACATAATATCGTGAGACATAATACCTCTGAAAACGAAAGAAGGAATATAAGAAATGGCATACAATGGAGGACCGATGACCGAAGCAATGTATTATGTTTTACTAGCGCTTATGCATCCTAACCATGGATATCAGCTTATGCATGCAATTACCGAGGTTTCGAATGGTAGATTAAACATGGGACCAGGGACACTTTATGGGGTACTCTCACGGATGCAAAAAGACGACCTTATTTCATTGGCAGAAGATGATGGTAGAAGGAAGACCTATCAAATTACATTGGAAGGAGAACAAGCATTAAGAACAGAGTATAGTCGATTAAAATCCTTGATCCAAGACGGAAATATTTTAGAGGTAGGTGATAAGAATGAATAAGACAGTTCGTAAGCTTCGCCCTAGTGATTATTGGCGAATCGGTGAGCATGAAAGCTGGTTTCAAGACATGGCGGCAAAGGGATTCCATCTAAAAAAGATGGGGTTATATTTTACTCATTTTGTTAAAGGTGAACCGAAAAAAATGAGGTACAGAATAGATGTATCATTAAAAAAGAAGATTACTCCAGAACAGATTGAGATGTATTCGGATAGTGGATGGGATTATGTGACGGACTATCAATTTTTTAAAGTGTATTCATCACCTGTTGAGCTTGATGCACCAGAGCTACATACAGACCCTGCCGAGCAATCTTTTACACTAAAGGCGCTAGACAAGAAATTAGCCTTTAATGCTAGCATACTTGTTGCTGCAATCATCTTAATGATTGGTATGTTGTCAGCTAGTTGGTTTCTTGATCGGACACCTACATACATTTTGGTCGAAGGTATGGCGATTCAACAAACGATTTTAACCATTTTCATTGGGTATTTGACCTATACTTCACTACAAGCTGCCATATCCATTCGTGCTTTACGAAAAAGTCTTATCAACGGAAAACCGATTGATCATCATGCTCCTTGGAAGAAACACCATCGATTAAATTCTGTTATCGTTTTCCTTTTTACAACAGTTGTCGGGTTAGGTGCCATACTTCCGTTCATACAACTTGTAAAAGGCGAAACGAAAACATTGCCGGAAGCCAATCTTGATTTACCGATTGTCAGATTAGCAGATATAGAGCAAAATCCTACCTTGACTCGAGGGGAATCTGCATATATGAGAGACGGTGTTGATTGGGCTAATCGGTATACGTATAATTGGAGTCCATTGGCACCCGTCCAATATGAATCAGATGAAAACGGGGTTGTTCCCGGGGAAATGTGGAAGGATAAAAGTGGTGAATATTCTCCAAGTATCCACACAATGGTTTATCAACTAAGTGTACCAACTTTAGCGGATAATCTAATTGCTGATTTAATAAAGAGGTATAGGTATAGATATAGTGATGATAATTTTATTGAAACAAAGCATGTAGACCTTGATCTATTGATAGTTCATGAGGAAGATGAGTTTAAAGAAGTATTTGCTTCAAAAGGAAAAGCTGTCATCTACGTTCGTTATTATGGTTATGCCGATATAAATTTGGTAATAGAAAACATAGTAGAGAAGATTGATTTCATTTCAGAATAATATTTGATAAATAATCTTTGCATTATCTTGATATTTTCTTATTGCAGGTGGTGACAGCTTCACTGGTACTACCCAACATAGGGAGGAATGTATATGCTGTATTTGTTCTTATTGTTCACGGTGAGCCAAATTGGGATTGGACTGAGGTTTTGGCTCAAAGGCATATTTGAGCCTTCTCAATTTTTCCTTAGTTGCATGTTTTTACTTGCTGGTGTAGGCATCTATTTCCTCCAGGAAGTGCAAAGTAAAAAGGATGTGCAATTTAAATCGGTTAGCGATGAAAACCTTTGGCAAACGCGATTGACAGAGCGCATAAAAACGACGAAAAAGAAGCTGACAAAGGGACATGACATTTTATTTTATTATAATCGCTACTATCGAACATTGTGGCAACGGCTTTATGTAGAATTACTAAATGCACCCGATAAATATATTCATGTAACCTTTTCGAATGAAAACAAGCAAGTTGACTGGCAGGGGTTTAGTAAGTTTACATCGAGTAAAGTCCATTGGAAAATCACTGAAAATGGACAGGAAATCGCACAAGCTTGCTATAAATCAAGTTTAAAAGATAAGGTCAATTTTGAAGAACGACTACAGCTAACAATGGCAGCCAATACATATGAAATTATGTCTTATAAAATGAGCAATCAAATCCTCATTTACCGAGAAGGTCAAAAAATAGGGGAAGGCGATTTATCGAACTGGGTGAATGGGCATTTACACTTTCGACTGCATGATCAACAGGAGGAGTTGTTAGCAATGGCCGTGATTGTGTTTCATTATTTACATAAAAGTGGCTAAACGTAAAATTCAAATAGTATGATAAGGTCATATTCATGAGTAGGGAAATTTGAATAGAGGAGAAAGATAGAAATGTCACAATTAATAGAGTGGAAAAATAATGCGCGCGGGCGTAAATTTATCGCTTCTTTCAGTGGCGGGAAAGACAGTGTATTAGCTTTATATAAAGCGATGAAGGTGGGCGAAGCGATTGGACTCATTGTCATGCTAGAAGAAGAAGGGGAACGCTCCAGATCTCACGGGATGCCTCCAGAACTCATACGTGCTCAAGCGACATCTATCGGTTTACCCGTATACACTGCCGCTTCCAGCTGGACAGATTATGAACAAGTATTTATGAACCTTTTAGAAAAAGCGAAAAAGCAAGGGGCAGAAGTGTTAGTAACAGGCGATTTAGATATGCCTGCTCACGGTTGCTGGCATGACAAGGTAACAAAGAATGCTGGATTGAAGCTTAGCATGCCTTTATGGAAAATGGACCATCGTGAAGTGGTGAAAGAATTTATCAATCTAGGATTTGTCACGATCATTGTCACGGTGAATTTATCATTAGGCATGCGAGAAGACGACTTAGGGCGAACGTTAACTCATGAATACGTGAAAGAACTCGAAGCGCGTGGTATTGACCCGTGCGGAGAAGGCGGGGAATTCCATACGACCGTAATCGATGGCCCCATTTTTAAACAACCGATTCCCGTTCGTAAATGTGACATTATCAGAGACGGGGAATATGCATTTTTGCCGTTGGAGCTAGATGAGCTTTAAATAGAGACAAATTCAAATGAAAATAAAGCATGACAAAATACCTCATGCTTTATTTTTAAAAACTCATATTCCATATTTCAGTTTCATACATAATATGTACATCTGCATGTTCAATAGTTAATTCATTTTGCAAATACTCGATAAAAGACTGAAACATTTCTTCACTGATTTCTTCTTTTGTGTTATTTAAGCGAATATTAAGTGTAGGGATACCTCCTACATCAGAAGAAGGGGTAAATGCAATACCTTTAGGTTCACCGAATGTTTCATGTATATAGCTATACACTTTCGGTTTTACTTGTTCTATAAATGCTGCTTTTTCTTGAATCAAGATATCATCTTCCATTTGTTCTGTAAATGTATTTTCATACACCTTAAATGTTGTTTGTGTTTCTGTATTTACAACCACTGCCGCATAATCAAAATTACCGTATTGCTCCCCCTGATCATAAAGGATATCAGAGATTTCGTATTTCATAGTTGGATACGTCTCTTGTAAGTATTGTTCTGCTTGCAATAATACCTTTTCCTCTTCTTTTTCATCTGGTATCAACGAGGCCCTAAAATTCATAAATACGAAGACCGTGCCTACTACCAACAATAACACTATTCCTGCAACTGAAAAAATGAATATGCTCCAGCCTTTAAACCATGTATTCATCAATTTTCCCTCCTTTTTAAAGACTAATATCAATGAAAGATGTTTCAGCAGTTGGGATTTTGTACACTTTTGAATCGTTTAATATGGAAGCAAAGTCATTCCATGTTGTACGTAGTTTGTCTTGAAATTGATATAGCATATCGTCCGAGCTATTATCTAAATTCTTTTGGTTTTCCTTAAATTTCGTTAAAGCATTTTCAAATGATTGTACAAAATTAGCTTGGCTAGATAAATCGAGCTCACTGTAAAAACTGTGAAATGTTTGCTCTTGTTCTTCTAATGATTTAATCCCATTAGCCATTATTGATTTTTCACCTAATTTACTCTTATAAAAGAGTATCGACTTCGGAAATGTTATTTTAAGGTGCGAAAGTTCTATTTAATTGAATATTTTTACAAATTTTGCTGAATGGGTTTTTGGAACTTGTTATTACTTGGAACGTATAGAAGTATAGGTTTGTTGAAATGTAATAGGAGGGAGTTGATCCGCTTGCTACTATTAGTAGAAATTTTGCGTACAATTTCAATCGTCATATTAATTTTTAGTTCCTCTTTTTATTTTAGACATCTGGAAAGAACGAAAAAACAAAGAAAACTTTCAACCTTTGAATTCACAATGTACATAGCAATTCAAATTGCGTATATATTATTTGCAATCAGTTTATTGCTTTCCATATTTGGGTAAGTGATTGTTGTAAGTTGAATATGGACAGTCATTAAGAAGGAGTAGCGTTTGAACAATCGAAAAGTTGGAAGCATTTTAGGCTTTACCTCTATATTACTTGTGATAATAAGTATTATCGTTTTCTATGCTCTAAGAGGACCTAATGCTGATGTTTATTTGATTAGTACCATTTTTAGTATGTTATCAATTTTCGGTATTTTATTTGCTGTAGTCTCTTGGTGGATGTCTAAACGACTCGTTCTTTTAATTGTCGGTTTGTTAGGAAACATATTAGTCTTTATTTCTCTCAAAAGGATGAAAGAATTCTAAAATTAGCAGTAACTTAATGTTAAGAAATTACGAGGAGAATGAAAAGTTATTGAAAGATAGCTTATTAACAATGTTGGATTCATATTATGTTGTTAAATTATCCTTAAGCAGATACCTTAATGTTTCCAAGGAAGTGGCGTATAAATTCCCATATACTACTTCTTTTTCGTTTTAACGCAACTTAATAATGGAAAATGATACAATATATGTATATCATTTATTCGAGGTGATTTTTATGAAATCATATATTACAGAAGTCATGGCTAAACAATTAGCAAACGAAATCCCTATCCATATTTATGAATTTACAGTAGAAGACCCTACGAAGAAATATGAAGGTGTCTATAAAATTTATAAGGCTTGGCAGCGGGCCAATCATTATATGCCAATGGGATATAATCAAAGTACAATTGTTTCGTTTCAACCCGTTCAACATTTTATTGGCTACAATCCAATTAACTATCAGCATAAAACGTTAAATACGGAGAATTTATTTGAGCGATCTTTACTTGAACGATTAATCAAGGATAGTTTTTTAGCAGCGGGCCAGCAAAATTTAAAACTTAAACGGGTTGGATCTGATTTGCAGGAATGGAATGCTAAAACAATTGGTAATGTGTTAATGTATCCCGCGCTTTCATTTCATGTGAATATTGTGAACAATCGTATCTGTATTGGATTTAATATGACGCATAAATTTGAATACAATTATACGTTGCAACAAATGATTGAGCGCGGCATTGTTCTAGAAGAAGGCATGAAAATCATTCATAGTGACATTAAAAATAATTATACATATGAATTTGAAAAAGTTGCCGATTACTCTGTGAAAGATATTTGTCTAATATTGAAAAAATCTATTTATCAATATTACGTAGATAAAGGGGATATGAAGGCTGCGGAAACATTGCATTCAGGAATAAAAGTAATTTATGCAAAAGCTCAAAATCAAAATAGTTTAAGTTATGCAGCGAATTTTTTAAAACCTCTTTGTTCTTTTGAGACAATGAAACCTAATGAAACTAAACAAGTAATGGATGCGTTGAAGCTAAAACCAAATGAGCGCATGAAAAAGATGTTAAGACAAATGATAAATTTAATTGAGGTATTTCCATATTTACAATTTGAACGCAATCCTTTCTTAATTGAGCATAATGATTATCAAATGCGAACAATTCAAGATCCTAAAGTATATTTAGATAAACCGTATATCAAATCGTTACATGGCTTAAAAAATGGTAAGCTCTATAAGGGCGGCACGATAAAATTATCGATTTTTATGGATGAGGCGTTTGAAAAAAAGCTAGGTATTTCTAAAACAGTTGCCTTTAAATTTATCAGAATAATGCAAAATATAGCATTTCAGCACGGTGTTGTAATCGAAATAAATACAGCAACAAACGAAACAAAAGGAAAGTTTACTGAAGAATTTTTTAGGGAATTTGCATGGCAAATTCGAAGTTTAGAATCCATTTTTAAAGATACAACAGTTTTAGCTTTTATTACCGAAGAACACCTTACAAAACTCCCAATCAAGATTTATTCAGAATTTAAAAGGCAGTTTGGTGGTAAGTGGGATATTTCTTCACAAGTGTTGACGGAAAAAAGTCTACGAGCTTTTGAACGACTATTACAGCAACATAAAATTGAAGCGTTTAATCCAAATGATGAAGCAGCATGCAGTCACGTTGCAAACATTGTGAAAAATTCACCAATGTCTTTCACAATGTTTAATATTTTACTAGGCATTTATGTGAAAAGTGGGATGCAACCCTGGATATTAGCTGAACGAACGTATTCAGATTGTTTTATTGGACTTGATGTTAGTCATGAGGATGGTAAAAGTGCGGCTGGCATTATGAATGTTATTGGTTGTAACGGTCATCTTATTAAGCAATCCGCCATTAACGGGGTGCTAGCAGGTGAGAAAATCGACTCTGAGACACTGAAAGAAATCCTCGTCGATGTCCTACATGCATACCAGCAACAATTTGGTGAATTTCCAAAGCATGTAACTATACATCGAGACGGTCGCTGGCGAGAGGACTCAGTGCTTGTTGAACAATTATTAACTGGAAAGAATATCGCATACGACATCGTAGAAATTATTAAACAGCCAAATCGACGAATGGCATTTTATGATGAAACGGCCGACAATGGAAAAGGAAAATTCCTGACACGACAAGGAGTATATTATGTTCGCGATAAAGAAGCATTTTTATGTGCTACAGATCCGCGTGAAAATATAGGTATGGCACAGCCAATTAAGATTATCCAGCAGACAGCAACATTACCCTTTCACCAAATTGTCGAAGATGTTTATCGTTTGTCATTTATGCATATCCACGCACTTAATAAAATGCGTTTACCAGCTACGATTCATTATGCAGATTTGAGTTCAACAGCTTATCAGCGCGGACAAATTGCTGCGAGGTCTACTAATGTAACGCATTTGCCGTTTGTTTAGACAGCATAGCAATCAAATTAAATATGGGGTGCGCAATAGTGAAAAAAGAAATTGAATATCTAGAGGGCAAATTAAATGAAATACAATATGATTCAAATCTTTTTAAAGTAAGGTTTGGTGAGAATAAATATATTTTTGGAATCACATCTGCTGATAATAATATGGCTTCAGGGTTAGGGGGAATAATGCAATATAATACGCTTTATCAAACATTGATAGATTTAGATATTAAGATAAAAATTTCCTTTAGAGAAGCCATAAGATTTGCATATTCAGAAAATGTACTGAAAAATTTTTCTATTATAGAAATGAAAACGAATGAGGAAATATGGGGTTATTATTATATTGAAAATGCGTTATTTCGAACGTCTAGCTTATGGGATATGTTAGCACAGTTCTATAGACTGTATTTTAAAGTACAAATTAAAGCACATCGAGTTTATTACAAAAAAATATTTAATCCTAATTCGCCTTTATCTAACGGTTTTAAAGAAAAGGCAACTATTATTTCAAACTATTTGAATCAAGAAAATGACATATCTATAAATGATGAATGGAAAGGAAATCACAAGTTTGTAAATGAGATACGTAATAAGATGACTCATCGCAATTCACCAAATGTATCTGTAATTAGTGATTTTGATGTTAATTTTAAACATCATCCATCATATTTATTGAAAAGAATTATAGAGGATTATAATATGGCTTCAAAATTTATTCTAAGTATCCTAGATGAAGTATTAAGAGAAATGGGGGAGTAATAAGTTATAAAGTTTTACTAGTGATACTTAAATCTAGCTCACATAAATTTTCTAACGCAGAAAATGTAATTTCTATTAATAGTATAGATTTGAACCCTAATTCAAGTGTAATGGGCTTCCAAAGTTATCAAAACTCTTAATACATCAACATTCCCAGAAATATTTAAAAGTACTCCTGGAACGTATTTGCAGAAGGGTTATAAAATACACCCTAAATTGCGAAAAAATTTAAAATAACAACCTCGTAAACACACGCTTACGAGGTTGTTTCATTTTAAGACATCGAATATAAACTACCATCCGAAATAACTAAATCCGTTTGACTAAACTGCACCATCTTCCCAACGATCGGCATGTGGATCCAAGCTTCTAAAACTGGCTTATTACTGGCAACTTGTAATGCATGTGCATATATCTGAAGCTGCGGTAAATATGACACCGCGCGTTCTTCCCATAATTCTTCACGACCAGGGAATGTTTTATGGTCAACAATAACCCAACCATTCGGTAATTCAATTAAATAATCAATGAAACCAAATGCCTTTTGATTATTTAATTTAAGATGAATAGGGAACTCCTTATGAATGTCTACTTTCTCCAGATATGTTTGCTCGACGAATTGATGTAATCGATTAGAGGCCTCGATTACATCAGACACTTTCAAAGCACTTAAATTAAAATTCCGCAAAATTGATTGTGCGAGCAGTTCACGTTTCTCTGGCTCTATATGCAGTGAATCAGCAGCTAAAAATGTATGAACCATTGTCCCTAACACATCCATCTCAGGATTACCAATGATAGGTAAGCGCGTACCAATCGAATGAATAGGGACATTTAATTGCTCTGCTTTTACAATATCCTTATCATCCACTTCAATTAATTTCGTCATACTTGGTCTAAATGTAGCCGGTTGGAACTCCACTGATTTGTTCGTATCACCGATATAGATTGTTTGTTCAACATTACCCAAAATTTCTATCGGTTGCTCAGGTAATTGTATATTACGTGTTTTGATGTTAAACGAAACTCCGTTAATATTAATGCTATCACTAGAAATAGAGGTAATGACTTGATTTCCATTAGCGTCTTTTTGTTCATTCAGCCACATCGCCTTCGAAAAATCACGTGTTGCTAGCACTAAGTAATCTCTAGCACGAGTCATTCCAACATACAGTAAGCGCTGGCTTTCTTCATGCAGTTGCTTTTTTCGTAATGCTAGTTGCGGCGTATCTTCAATATAAGCATCGAAACCAACATCTTTTGATTGCAGCCCATATGGCCATGGCCAATAATAAAGTGTACGCCCGTTTAACGGCTTTTCAACATCAAATGGCTGCGTATTTGTAGCGAGTACACGATTAAATACAGGTGGTTTGCCACTACCGATAGCAGATTTATTTAGAGAGTACAGTATAACAAATGGCCATTCCAAACCTTTGGATCTGTGATATGTTAAGATTTTCACAGCATTTTCATTTGTCGATTCTGCTACACGATTTAGCTCTTTATCTTTCTTCACATCTTCTAAGTAAAATAGAAGTCCGTTAACCGTTGCTGCATAACCGTTATTTTCTGCACCGTGTTCATATAGTTTCACAAGTGAACGGAGATTATCGATATTAGCAAGTCGTTGCTTACCGTTACCCCAACGCATTACTTGTTCATCTACTTTCGCTTTCACAAGCGCTAAATCTAAAATTTCTGAAGGACTCATTTTAAAGATGTTCTCGCGCGCTTCAGATAGTTGCTGAATAATCGGATCATTTCCCACTAATTCCTGTGGTTTTTCAGTTTGTAACCATGCTTCTAGCCACTCTCCATTTTGCCAATTCTCAGATGAAAAGTGGAGTATTTTCGCTAAAGCTAGCGTATCGCGTTCATCGATTAAATAACGTAATGTTGCAATAGCATAAACGACTTCCTCTGTATCCATTAATCCGCTACCACCAACAGATGCTTGAATACCTAAGTTAGCTAAAGCACTTGCAATTTCTGAACATTCATCATTTGATCGACAAAGGATTGCAATATCACAAGGCTTTAACGTTCTTTCTAGGCGCGTTTCTTTATCGATAATGATATATTCATCTTTTTCCTGAATGATGTGGTAAACGCCTTGTGCAACCGTTTTTGCGTCTGTTTTCGCATTTTTAGACCCTGCGAAGGTCCAAGCCTCTAATGAAGGTTGTTGATTTTCTAAATCCTCGCGCTTTGGATTTAGTTCAACAAGTTCTTTAGGTAATCCCGTTACATCAAATACCGATACAAATAGGGCATTCACGAAATCAACGAGCGATTTACGTGATCGATAAGAATCACCTAGAACATCTTGTTCAATATTTTTCATGCTGTTCATCGCTGTTTTCATTAAATCTGGATCGGTTCCACGGAAGCCATATATCGCTTGTTTTGTGTCACCAACCCACGTTGCACTTTTAGCAACTTCAAGTAGTTTCATGTTTAACGCAATTTGTAATGGACTCGAATCCTGAAATTCATCCACAAATACTGCTTCGATTCGTTCCTTTAGTACATCTATATAATTTGGATTTTCAAGCATTTTTAAGGCTAAATATTCCTGATCCGTAAAGTCTATCAATCCTCGTAAATTCTTCTCTTTTTCATATAGTTCCATTGCTTCTGCCGCGCAATAAAATATAGCCTCAATTATTGTTTTAATATCTTCATGTAGCTGTGGATGTGTTGTATGAATACTTGCTGCATTATGGATTGGCGAAACCTCACCTTGACTGGCTCTACCTGGCTTTAATTTGCTAGCTTTTGCCCATTGATCCCAAGTTAAATAGTCGTTTCGTTCATAATAGGAAAGCATCATATGGATTGTTTCTACTACACCCTGTGTTGTCCTTGTTGTATCTGCACCTGGCAATGTTTTGCTCGCGTTTTTTAAAGCAACAATTAAATTGTTTGTTAGCTCCTCACTATCGCCAGTAGGGGATGGAAGCCAATTTTGCATCGTTTCCCACGAATATGTTGCACATGCTTCAACATCTTTTGCTAATAAGCCGTTTTCACGAGCAAGCTTTAGCACGTCTAATACATACTTATTCCAAGGATAATCTCCACCAATCAATTGGAAACGCTGTAAGGCCGCATAATGTTGTCCCTCGTATTTTTCAATCGCTTCATATGCAATTGAATTAAATAGTGAAAGCGCCTCTGATTCTTCTAAAATGTTTTGCTCAGGAGATAAACCGATTTCAAGTGCAAACTCTTTTATTAGTCGACCAAATACGCTGTTCATCGTTCCTACATAACCATCTAAAATGCGCGACGCTTCGTCCGTATTCCCGCTTTTCAGTAACTCTAATCGAATTCGTTCGATTAACTCTTCTGCAGCTTTTTTTGTAAATGTTGTCGCTACGATTTTTTCAGGTGCGATCTTTTGCTGGACAACATTAATAATTTCTTTAGATAGACTTGTAGTTTTACCTGCGCCTGCACCCGCACTAATAATCTTTAAAGAACCTGTCATGCTTGAACCCTCCTAACTCCACATAAATCTTGATAATCACAAAATATACATAATGGTTTAAATGGCGCTGTTTCGTTTATTTCAATGCCTGTCGCAACAGCTACACCAGAAGCTAATGTTTCTTGGACATTATTTAATTCATGACGGATTAGCTGTACTGTATCTTTTAACGACATACTATCAACATGATATTGCTCTGGTATTTCATCATCTATAACAGCATAAAAATCTCCGCTAGAAAGCATAAAATACGAAACTGGAATTACATCTTCGTCATTCGATGACATAAGCCATTGATATAAAGCTAACTGTATCGAGCCATCTTTTAACTTTTGTTTGTAGTTAGAAGGACGACGTGACCATTTCGCATCTACAATAACTGTTCGATTCGATGGTGTTTTTCCGATTAAATCTAAACGGCCTTCAAATTCAATGTCGTCTTGCCATGATTTATGATGGGTACCTTCCGTTTCTGTAATTGTTATTTTCGACTCATCTATAAACTTTGCAAATTGTTGCATCGATTTTTGTAAATCGTAACGAACCCTCGTACGTAATGATTGATTTTCAGGTAGTAAAAGGGGGGCTGCCATTTTAGGAACTAGCTCATCATATAGAGAAGCTGTCAATTGTTGAATATCCGACTCAGTTGTAAAGGCTTGATCGATTATTAAACGTTCTAAGATGGCATGACCTAAATTTCCAAGCATAATCGATTCATTCGGCAGTGAAAGGGTATTACTCGGTCGAATTTTAGCACTATATTGAAGTGTCCATTTCAGTGGACAACTTAGCATCGTTTCAAAGCTGGTTGCGGATTCAGTATCACGAAAGTTCACTTTTTGTACAGGAACTTGCCACTCCCAAACAGGGCCTGGTATCACTTTATTTGTTAATGCTACCCGTTCAAAGTTCGTGTCAATAATACTTACAGTTTCTTGTTCGTACAGTAATGCTGGATTAATTGTAATTTGCTTTTCATTCACATTCATCTTCTCTAAGGCAAATCGAATCTCATCGAGCAATGGATGTGCTTTAACATCCTCCGCACGCACTTTTGATGGGATGAATAACATGACGCAGTCTTTTGCAAAGCGAATTGCGTTGTGCCAAGACTCGTTTTCACGTTTCCGAATTTGTTCTGGCGAAGTTAAATGTACATTGTATGATTTTAAAAATGCTCGTTCAGCATCTGACCATTTTTTTAAATGTGATGTTGTATTTTGTGTGAATTCCCACCAAAGAACGTTTTCAACTTGCCCCCAAATAGCGCCAGGTTGTTGTACAGTCGTCCATTGTGCTGATTCCTCTATATAATCAGGTAACTTAGTGCCATCACCTAAAATTGAACCTAATATATTTGCTAATTGAAGCTGGTTGATTTTCTCGACATTTAAAGCTCGGATACCTTCAATTAATTCATTCGCGGAAGAATGTGCTTGAGCAAAGATAGGGTTAGGCTCCATTAAGTTCTTGTTAAAAGCCCATTTACTAATTTTACGGCATATATTTTCAATTACTGAACAAGGTAGACCATCTGTCGTATCAAAATACTCGTGGTTCACCCATATATCAATTTTTTCTAATAGCTCTTGTTTTCTCTTATTGATTATCTTAGTGTCTAGACCTTGTTCAAACCAACTATTTTCAATTTCGGCAACAGCTTCAGCAATTGCAGCGTGCCATTTATCTCCACCAATACCTGGTTCCTCTGAGATGACACGAGCCAGTTTATAACATAATTTTTTAGGAAGAGGAGATATAGGTAATGTGAGTAGCTCCATGATTCGATCGATACGGATAGGGTGCCAATATGTTTCTAATGTAAGTGGTAACACTTGCAAAGCCGCGCGCCACTTAGAATATTCGTTTACTTCACTTGAAGGAAGACCGCGTCTATGAAATAACTCAGCTAATAGTAGGTTATTGGAATTGTTAATTAGAACTGTCTGATTATCGCCATTAACCTCTAACCAGCTAATAAGGAAATCTGCAGCATCCCACTCTTGCTCAGAACGCACAATCATAAACGAGCCATCACCAGTCAGTGTTAAATTATTTCTTGTATTGCTATCATACAAAGCCAATTTAACCCTATCTAAGTCCGTTTTAGGTTGCTCTGATACTTCTGGAAGCTGCAATTCCATTTTTTCAAACTGAATCCCGTTTTGTTGTAATAACAAAACAAATTCCTTCTCCCAGTTGTCCCATATTGACTCGTCTTCATCTACAATGTTAATTTTTTTAATCATGAGCGGTAAATAGTTTTGCTTCAGTAATTCAAATAAAATGCGAACTCGGTCTGAAAATCCTTTACTATGATTATGTTCGGAAAGTTCAATTTCTGAAATTGCTTCAATCCATTTACCGCCACCCTTATGAATAGTTGGGTTCCAGCCAGCTAGGATTAATTCATCGCGCTTAGCTTTCAATTCGCGTGCCGTATTCCATGAGTCGGTTTGAAAAGACTTAGAATATGGTTTTTCGCCATCATCAAGTTTAGCAATTGTCGTTTGCCATTCAGCTATGCGGACACTTTCAGCAATAGCGGGATTCGATTGTCCAAGTTGCACCTCTACAATATTAATAAGTCCGTGAAATCCTGTAATTAACTTGCCGATACTTGCTGTACTACTAGTAAGCTCATCTGGATATGATTTCGAATCGAGCCAATGTCCCAAAATAATTTCCATACTTTTTATCCCCCCAATTAATAATGTTAACAACATTTTACAATTATGGGATAGATAATGATATTAAAAATATTACAATTTAATATAAATTTAATTTATTATGCAAAGTTGCATAATTAAGGAGCATTTTATGCTATATCCAATTATGAATTATAAAGTTCTTGTGCTACATATTGACTTATTATTGTTAGAGGAGTTTTGTTCATTCGATTCAGATTACATAAAGTTACAGCTTTCGTTAGTTCACCGAGGTCTTTTTTGGCATATTTACTTATTTATGAAAATAAGTTTTGCATTTTTATCTGAGACAGTGTAATACACTGCTGCCGTTTTTTATTATATAGATAAGAAATAAAGGCGGGCGGTGAGATGGAGACTTATTCTAAAGGGTTAGTTAAGCTACAAACAATTGGGCAATAGATTAAATGGTTAGTTGAAAATAATATTATGAATGAAGGTATTCTTGAGGAGTTAGATTCGCTTGCTGAATTTGTTGAATGTTTTAAGCTGTTTAATTGTAATGAACTGTCATTAGAGCAATTACCAAAAGTAATTTTCAAAGTGGAAAATCGTACGAATCGATTAAAGCGCTTATTAAAATTAAAGGAGGCATAAATAATGGGATTTATTCCATGTCAAAAATGTAAACAAACGTTTTCAAAAGAATGGTTTTGGTATGTGTGTGATACGTGTGGTTTTCGAGTTTGTCATGCCTGCCATGCTATTCAAGGTAGAAAATGTGAAGAATGTGCTTTTGGATGGATGAAAGAAAAAAATTAGTTAACTAAAAAAACCAGAAATTTCATATAGCTCCTTTAAAGTGTTATACCACTAAATTACTGTAATTATATATAATTACAATATAATTGATTCTAGGAGGCTTATATGGAACAACTTTTATTAGGGACTACACTAGATAATCAAAATATTTTTATTTATAGAAAGCCATATCAAAATGTTTTTCGCTATTGGGCGGAAGTAAAAGAAAATAATACGTTGACCTCAACAGCAGAGATGAATAGCTTTTCCAAAGTATTAAGAACGTTAAAGATGATGCAAATAAAACTAGAAAACTTCAAGATTATTAAGGGAGAGCATCGTTTTATACAAGAGTTTGAAATTGCACAGAAAGGGGAGAAAAGTCATTATACGAGTCAGGAAAGAGTTATTGATATATGTCAGAGATTATTAGCTGGCGAAGAAATATCAACAAAACATGATGCTATCCATTATGGCGTACATTCTGAGACGATAAAAAGTGATATATATACGCTGAGAAATATTTTAAAAAGCTACGATATCGAATCTCATGGCAACTACCGTATCAAGCATTCTAATAGTTTAATAATTACTGAGGCATTTGTTTTATTAATGATGCTTTATCATAATAAAAGTTTAATTCTGCAAGAAGTTCAAACTATACAAGAAAAAATTATTCAGCAATTTTCTGGTCAAGAGCGAAAAAATTTAAGTGACTTTTTTAAAAGCTTCAAATATTATTACAAACCGTTTATTAAAATTGAACAACTAGAACAAATAGATTTGATTTTTCGTGCAATTACTCATAAAAAATACATTAAATTTGCATACACAAATACACTTGGAAATGAAAAAATACGTACAGTGAAACCATTAACAATTATCTTACATGACAGGATGTATTATTTGATTTGTGAAGAAATTGAATCAACAAGTAACAATCCTAAAAACTTCCGTTTGGATCGTATGCAGCAACTGATAGTACTTCATCAAAGCTTTAAGGAGAATCAATCCAAACGTTTTCAACCAGGTAACTACATCGATGAATCGTTTAACATGTTTACAGGTCAAAAAGAAACGATTCGTTTGAAAATTCGTCCGGTCATACGTGAATACCTTTTGCGAAAATTCCCTAGTGCAACTTTAATTAGTTCAAATGAAGAGTGGGAAACCTTTGAGATTATAGTACTTGGTACAGAAGGAATCTTATTTTGGATATTATCTCAGAAAGCAGATATAGAAGTTATATCACCCCAACATTTTCGTGAAAAGCTAAAGCTAACAATCCAGTCGATGGCACAGCTTTATCAAATTGAAAGTGTATCGGATAGAAGTCAGTGAGCTAAAAAGTTCGAAAAGGTTCTAGTTTATCAATGGTTAGATGAAGAATTCAATTAATGAGGGGTAATGCAATGGGGAGTCAGTGGCAAATTACAAAAGAAGAATATGATAAATTGCTCTGTTATATTGGCTGCGGTAACTTTCCAGAGGCCGATATTATGATTTTCGGAAATGAAGAAGGTACAGGTGGATTTAGTGTTGAAGCAAATGTTAAAGCACGGTGTCAAAAATACGGTAAAAATGAATTTGATGAATACATCTATACTCTTGAAGAAAATGATTGGACTAAAGGTTATTGGGAGCCGTGTTCAAAATCAGGCGCAGAGAAAATTATACAATACTTAGATGAACACGGTATAGAATACAGTGAGAAAGCATACACAAAAGGAAGTTTTTTATCAACCATTTCACGAATTTGTTTAGCTTTAAATGAGGAAAATGGTGACATTGATTATTGGTTTAAATTATATAGAGACAATAAAGATACTAAGGTTAAGATAAAAAATTATATTGAACAAAGTTTATTTAAAAAAAGTGATGGTATTCAAACTTGTTTAGTTGATTGGCGGCCACTACCACGTCCAAATGAACGCTGGTGGGGAACAGAATATAAAAATATTCTATTTGGTCATGAAAAAAATCCTTATTTAAAAGCTTTTAATACTTTTAAAGGTACAAATAAAGAACATCAATTTAGTAATTTTCTTGAAGATGTTGAAAAAAGAAAGGAAATTTTGAAAAATGCTATAAGCAAATTTCCTGTACCAATTGTAATTGGACTTGGTGGAGTAAAATTCAAAAAAACTGTATTTTCTAAAATTTTCAGCGATATTAAGTTTACCGAATTGAATAGGCTAACAGACTACTTAAATAACCAAAAAGCTTTTAAAGCAGAAGTGCAATTACCAAATAAGAAATTATCTCTTTTTTTATTACCATTCCCTGTAAGTGGAAATGTTTTTAAAGATGGGGTTCAAATGCAACGATGCTTTAAAGAGTTTACCCAGTATTATTTAAAACCGATTTTAGAAAACAATAACTCCAAAAAAGGGGATTTAATGATGAATATTATTGAGGATCGTCAAGAAATTGAAAAGTATGAGATATTATTAGAAGAAACTTTAAAAAATCATGTTGGTACGATAACACTAGAAAATGCACTTGTTAATGTTGCTTTTGGTACAGGTACAACAAATATACTAGAAGTTCAAGATGCTGGCTTTTGGTTCACGAGAAGAAAACATGAAGAAGATGAAAAATGGTGGAATTCTTTTGGCTTGATTTCTAATGGACAGCACACCGAGTTATGTGAGGTGAATGTACCATTAGAAGGGATTAACTCGTACATGGGTGGTACATTTATTAAAAACGGCAATAAAGTATACCTTGTGCATAAAGGAGCCAACATCGCAGGTATGAAAAAAGACTATGTTCATGCCAATTATCAAGGTGAAACATTAGAAATCACGAAAAATGATATTCGTTTAGTAGTAGGTGAAATTACTTCTGCAGATTTACCAGATCAAATTGGTAATTTCTTAAAAGAGATTCAGCGATTAAAAGAAGCGCAAGTATGAAGCTACTAAATTAAAAGGAGTGTTGCAGATGCTAGATAAAATACAAGGAGGATTATTTGGTGTAGCAATTGGTGATGCATTAGGCGCTACAACTGAATTTATGTCAAAAGAAGAAATTATAGAAGAGTATGGCAAAGTCACCGAAATCATTGGAGGTGGCGTATGGAAGTTAAAACGCGGGGAGACAACAGATGATACAGCAATGACACTTGCTATTGTGAAAGGAATCATGGCCAACTCAGACAAGCCGATTGAAGAAATGGGAAAACAATTTAGACATTGGGAAAATACAGATCCTATTGATATTGGCATATCTACTCGAGCTACTTTGGAAAATTATGAAGGCGATTGGTTTCATGCAGCAGAAAAAGCTCATCATCAGCAGGGGGGATTAAGTGCTGGCAATGGAACGTTGATGAGGTGTTTGCCAATTGCTCTAGCTTATCCAGAATTACAAAAAATTGACGAGCTTTCAGAACTTCAATCTAAAATGACACATTATGATGATTTGGCATCAGAAGCCTGTGTTATTTATAATCGAATTGCAAAGCGCCTACTAGAAAATGAAAATCTTCATACAGCCATTCATTCTGAAATAAAAAATACAAGGTATGAATCAAATTACGTCCAAGAACCAAATTGTCCTCCAGATGGTTTTGTAGTTCATTCAATGAAATGGGTATTATATTGGCTTTTAAATAGTGATACATTTGAAGACGTTGTGGTTGGTGCTACAAATATGGGCCGTGACAGTGATACGATTGCTGCCATTGCTGGTGGATTAAAAGGAATCGATGTTGGATTTAAACAATTACCGTCTAAATATACTGACAAGATAATAATAAAAAAACATCTCCTTGATTATGCGGAAATATTAAACGAAATTCGTGGGCAAAATACAAATGTTTTAAGAGGACAAGCAAATAACTACATCTCCCAATTAAAAGTGCAGGCAAATCAGCTATATGAATGGGCGAAAATAAAGCCTATGCCAGATGAAAGTAAAGAAGTTCTTGAATCCATTAGAAAAAATATTTACTTATTCAGACTTTCATTTAATGAAGACCATGATGACTTTGAGCATAAATTTCAAACTTGGTGGCAGGCAAAAATGCGCTATAGACGTTCTTTGCGACTTATTCAATTAGATGCACCTCCAATCATTACACAACATGAGCTAAATTGGCTTCAAATAATGATTGATCATATGGACAAAAGGCTTAACGGTATAGAACCGCAATTTACAAAAAATCAATTAGAATCATTAATCGAAATAGAAAAACCCTTTGAAGCAGATGGTAATTGAACACTTACTAAAGCCTATAAAAATACCCAACTAAAAATTGACTCTTTTACGTTTTGATTATTGAAGAAGTGAGTATCTGAAGTCATTTATTGGACTCAGTAGATGCAAAATACGCCGAACAATTGGTGCTAAAAGCCACCTTGGAGGATAATTCGTTCAAAATAAAATTATAAGAAACTCGGATATTATAACGAGGATGACTGGTATTGCAAAGTACACATCAAAATGATGTTAGAGCATGCACCGATTGTTGAAATACAGCAAAAGCTGAATGAACTGGTGCAGTCATTTGATGCATACAGTGACAGTTAGGGCGTTATGGTAGAATAAGCAAATGCAGAGGAGGCCGTTCAAGTTAGACCGAACGGCCTTATTAATATTAAGATAGATATAGAACCATTGTCATTTTGCCTCATCATACATTCTGTTAAAGGCATAGTAAAAGAGGTGAGCTTGAAATTTGAGGGTGGGGAAATACTTGTTGTCGATAAAGTTTATATTAACCACTCTATAAAAAAACGAACTTTATATGTTAATTTAACTTAAAATGTTCGTATTTAATCCATAGAAATGCTAATCTCCCATCGGCTGGATACAACCTCATTTGAATGAAAACCGAATAATAACACTAATTTTTGATTTTAAGGTTTTATTTAACGGAATGAACACAAAACAGTCTTATCTCTTCCGAAGAAACGTATGTTCTTATATAATGTATATAAGAGAGGACTACTTGTGCTTAAAACTGTTAATTCACAGCTTTATTAAAACAACCGAAAATTTGTATGTTATACATAAGTTGATTGGAGGGGGATTAGAATGCCGAGAAAGCCGAATATTTGTGATGAGGATATTATTCACATGTACAATCAAGGGATGTCCTACAAATCAATGATAGAGCAGACAGGGTTATCTGAACGTGCTATTCGCAATGTCGTAAAAAAACACGGGATCAATACAAGACCTATAGGACAACCTAGAAAGCATAAAGTAAACGAAGATTTTTTCAAATTTTGGAACGATAAAATGGCATGGGTGCTAGGTATTTTTGTTACGGATGGTCATATCAATAAAAGTACACATAGTATTTATTTCTCTCAAAAAGATGAAAGAATTCTAAAATTGATAGCAACATATATGGAAGCTGATTATGTTTTAATGCCATTCGGTAAAACAAAGACAACACCGACAATTATTATGAATTCAAAAGAAATCAAAAAAGACTTAGAACAGATGGGGATTACACCAAATAAGTCATTAACGCTAAAATTTCCACATGTGCCAGAACAGTATTTGCCATCATTTATTAGGGGTGTCATTGATGGAGATGGTTGGGTTCAAGATAGAGGCTATGTAATGAATGTGACTACAGGTAGTAAGGGTTTTGCTGAGAGTTTACATGAAGTTTTTCAAACATGGGAGTTAAAAAGTGAAATCACAGTAGAAAAGAGCCAAAAAGGTACTGACATTTACCGAACTTGGATAAAGGGGAAGCAAAGTATAATAAAATTAGCTGAGATTATTTATCTAAATTGTGTTGAAAGCTGCAATTATTCTAAAAAAGAACGATTAACACAGTGGGTAAAAGAAATGGAAGTGATTTATAATGTGGAAGCAAATAAATGGACGATTAGTTCAAACAGTCGATACAACAAGAGTAGAATATAAAACAAGAATCAGTAAAGCCATCTTAGATGAATTGAAAATAATAGCTAACGAACACAATACACATGTCGGTTATTTATTAGAAAATGGCTTTGAAAACTTGCTATATGAAGATTATATAAACTATGATAAGAAAAAACGTCCTAAAGATCGAATTGAATTTAGAACGACGTGTGATGAAGAGATACTTAAAAATTTAAGAACATTTGCTAAAGAGCATAAATTAAATTTAAATGATGTGATCGAAACAAGCGCTCAATATATCAATTTAGATGCTGTCAAAAAAGGAAAGTGGAGATATAGAATTGAGCACTAAAAAAGAGGAGATGAAAATCCCTCTTTTTTAAAACCTAAAATAGGGATGTGGTCATAATATAAATTAGAGGAAGTAAAATTTGTCTCAAAAGTATACTTTAAATAGTGAGACAAAATCGTGAATTTTACAAAGAGACAACACGTTTTAGACACTCATAATCGTAAACAATATGGTATCGAATTCTATGCTGCTAAAAATTATGCATTTTCCTTGCTATTACAAATCATGAAACAATCAATCGTTTTTAACTGATCACGATTGGTTGTTAACAAATCATGAAAATATCTATCTATTTATCTTTTAAACATCGTCGATTACATTGTGGCATTATATCTCAGCTTCCAATAAGCTATTTGTTAGCAAGCTGATCATCAATGGCTTGAACAGCTAATTCTAACGCTTTCATTCGCCTTGTTAACAACGTTCTTTGGGCACTACCATCCTTTAACTTAGCATAAACCTTCTCCATGGATGGAAATAAACCCGTAAGCACAGTCCGAGCTTCTACTAAGTCTTCCAAGGTGTAATGATGTGGTTTTTGATTCCACACGTTGTCTAGCATGTCTAACCCGATGTAAACAGCTTTGAGTCGTTTCTTTACTAAAGTAATATTTGCGCCTTTCTGAGTCATCTGGGACAAGGCATTTTCGAGTTTGTTGATTGTCGATTGTAAAGATTTTATCGATTCTAATTTCACTGCATCTGATATGTTTTCCATGTTATTACTATCCTTTTCTTTTTTGCTTACTACTTGATCAAATCAGTAAAAAACTATTTCACTCGCAATATTCTAACATAAATCATTAACTCTCTTTAAACAAAATACTCCCTTTGCCTCTAACCTGCTCCATTATTGATATAAGGGGTTTACATATGTACATGATTTTTTGACCCTCGATTGTGTCAAATAACGAAATCAACATACAACTTAATTTAAAATAAGTGTTAAATCAGGACTATACACCTAAATGATACTTATCCTCAGTTAAGTTGTATATCAAAATCGGTCAATGGAGGTTTTATCGTTTTTACAGCAAACGCATTATTTTTTTCTATTAAAAAATTACAAGCTATCGTTGGTTTTTAGAAAAATAAAAAGGTATTTATTATTTTTACAAGTGACCATATCCTAAAGGGGCATGTCAACACTTTGGATTACGATGTATTTTTCGAAAAAAAAGCACAATAAAGGTGCTTGTTCGCGAAGATTTTTAACCTCCACGCAAGCACCCTTTTAGTAAATTTTTCTCTTTTTTATCACAGCTTCTATTCGTAAAGCGCCCTTTTAAATAAAAACGCTCATTTTTCAGCTAAATTGTTGGCTTTTTTAACAACACCCACCTGCTCCACTATGACAAACGCCTGTCTCAGGTAAATGTAGTTGCACGTTGCTTGCAGCCTCTAAATCCCCTGCCAAATAAGCTACGACTGAGCGGACTTGCTCATAACCTGTTGCCATTAAAAATGTTGGCGCTCGCCCATATGATTTTGAACCGACAATATAAAAGTTCTTCTCGGATTGGCGCAATTCCTTTTCGCCATGTGCAGGTACACTGCCACAGCTATGTTCGTTTGGATCAATCAATGGTGCAAGTGCTGGTACCGCTTCTGTAATAGCATCTGCCTGGAATCGTAATTCACGGTGGATCTCGAAGCTTGGGCGACTTCCTGTATTAACGATTAGTCGGTCAAATGGTTCGAGCGTTTTGTTTCCATCTTTTAATACAATGCCTTCTTGTTCACGAATGGATTGAATACGGAAAGGTGTTTCCACTTGAATAACGCCCTTTTTTACTAGCTCTGCTATACGTAAGCCTAACTCTCCACGAGCTGCTAGTTCATCGTTAGAACCACCACCGAAAGCATCCTCTACTCGAGCCTTACGTAAAATCCATGTAATGGCTGTGTTCGGGAACTTTTCTTTCAATGTTGTTAAGTTTAGTAAAGAATTAATCGCTGAATGGCCACCACCAACAACCGCAATACGCTTATTTGCATACACTTCTTCATTGCTCTTAACATCTGGAATATGATATTCGATTCGGTCAGCTAACTTTTGCTCTGCCGGTAACCATAAACCGTTACTTAGCGCTGGATTCGGATTACCCCAAGTGCCTGTAGCATCAATAATGGCACTTGCCTTCATCGTTTTAGTGCCACAGCATGTATCCACATAAATGAGAAACGGCT
The DNA here is from genome assembly GCF_050613145.1 of Lysinibacillus sp. LZ02. Taxonomy (GTDB): domain Bacteria; phylum Bacillota; class Bacilli; order Bacillales_A; family Planococcaceae; genus Lysinibacillus_B. The sequence continues at coordinate 2,151,809 of NZ_CP192507.1, forward strand.
TGCTTTCACGCTTTACCGATTTCATACGGTCTGTTCCTTCACGTGTAATGGCAACAACACGGTGGTTTGTATGAATTTGCTTCTCGAATAACGTTGCAAGTGGTGCTAAATAAAGTTCAATCAGCTCCTTACCTGTAGGAATGACCTCATTTTGTGGAGATTGCCAGCTCGTTTGTTCTAGTAATGTACGTGCGGCAGAATCAATATTGTATTGCCAAGGTGAAAAAAGCGTCACATGCTGCCAAGAGCGAACATTTGCTGCAAGCTCCCCTGCTTCTAACACGAAAAATGGCATATTGCGTTGTTTTAAATGGGCTGCAGCTGCTAATCCAATCGGACCCGCACCGATAATCGCTACAGGAAGTTTCGTATCACAGCAAGAATCGCTTGGCCCACAGCAAGTTGAAGATTGGTTAATGATTTTGAATTCCATATGATTTCCCTCACCTTACATAAGTATTTTGTTATATATAAAGGATGAAAAAATCAAGAGACATGCTCTTGATTATTCCCCTGTTTCACTAAAATGTTTAATGCGTCCACTGATTTCATCGCGTACACGCTGAAATACAATCCATTTTTCTTCATCTGATCCGGTCGCTTTTGCTGGGTCATCAAAGCCCCAGTGCTCACGACGGATATGTGGAGGTGTCATTGGACATTTATCAGCTGCATCTCCACATAAAGTAACGATGAAATCTGCGTTATTTAGTGTTTCTATATCGATGATATCGGATGTTTGATTCGATATATCGATATCTACCTCAGCCATCGCCTTTACTGCATTCGGATTTAAGCCATGTGCTTCTACACCAGCACTTTTTACTTCCCACTCATCACCTAAGTACTTTTTCCCAAAACCTTCTGCCATCTGAGAACGGCATGAATTTCCTGTACATAAAAAATAGATCAATTTTTTAGACATAACTGTTTAGCTCCTTTTAAACGATTAGCAATGTAATATATAATCCCACTAATGTAATGAATAGTATTGGAATCGTCAGCACGATCCCTGTTTTAAAGTAAGTGCCCCATGATATTTTCACACCTTTTTGACTTAATACATGCAGCCATACAAGTGTAGCAAGAGAACCGATTGGGGTAATTTTTGGTCCTAAGTCAGAACCAATAACATTGGCATAGATTAGTGCTTCGTGAATTACACCCGTTGTATTCGTTTCAGCAATCGCTAGCGCATTGACCATAACGGTAGGCATATTGTTCATCACGGAAGATAAAAAGGCAGCAATAAAGCCCATTGCAATCGTACCGATAAACAGCCCTTGCTCAGCTGTATATTCAATAACACCCGCTAGTGCTTCTGTGAACCCTGCATTCCCTAACCCATAAACGACGACATACATACCAATGGAGAAGAACACGATATTCCACGGAGCGCCTTTTATAACGGTTGTTGTATTGACAACTGGACTTTTTCTAGCCATGAGTAAGAAGAAAATAGCGATAATTCCTGCGATGAAAGATACAGGAATCGCTGTCCATTCACTTGAAAAGTAACCAATAACAAGTATCGTTAGCACGTACCAAGATAAGCGAAACATTTTTTTATCTTTAATAGCTTCCTCTGGTTTCTTTAACATCGTCAAATTATAAGTACGTGGTATAGATTTATTGAAATACAATAGCAATACCGTAATTGTTGCAATTAATGAGAAAATGTTTGGTAAAAACATGCGTACTGCATATTCAACGAAACCAATTCCAAAAAAGTCTGCAGATACGATATTCACTAAATTACTGACAACAAACGGTAAAGATGTAGTATCAGCAATAAAACCACTTGCCATAATAAACGGGAAAATCATCTTTTCTTTAAATTGAAGATTACGAACCATGGCAAGAACGATCGGTGTTAAAATTAATGCCGCGCCATCGTTGGCAAAAAGTGCTGCAACGATTGCACCAAGTAAGCTTACATAGACAAACATTTTGATGCCGTGCCCTTTTGCCGCGCGAGCCATATGTAAAGCAGCCCATTCAAATAAACCAATTTCATCTAAAATGAGTGAAATGATAATAATCGCGATAAAGCTTAATGTGGCATTCCATGTAATATCGACAACATCGAGTACATCGTTAAAATCTACCACACCTACAGCGAGTGCAATAAGCGCACCTGCACAGGCAGACCAGCCAATATTAAGTCCTTTAGGCTGCCAAATAACAAAGATTAACGTTACAATAAAGATTAAACTTGCTAAGACGAACATGAACTATCCTCCGTAACTTTACATGTACAAATAGAAACAGCTTTCAACTCATCAATCACACGTTGAACAATTGGTGATGGATTTTCAGCTAAACGATAATGCTTCCATGTGCCAACTTTTCTTTCTGTAATGATGCCTGCATCTTTTAATTTTCGTAAATGCTGACTAACAGCTGGTTGTGAAATATTTAATACATCCACAAATTCACATACACACACTTCCCCATTTTTTAGACAGGAAAGCAACTTTAGCCGATTTTGATCTGCTAATGCTTTTAACTGCTTTTCCATCAATTCGATTTGCATATTTATCACTCCTTATATAAGAATTCACTTATATATTAACGGTAGCTTATGTATTTGTAAATAATTATTTACTTATATATGGTTTATTCTTTCACCTCAACATGATTTATAATGAGATGAAATATGGGGAATGTCAGGAAAATGCGGATTTACAACGTTGCTGAATAGGAAAAGGAACTAGCTAATGCCAGTTCCTGACTAAAGTTAATATCATTTATGCTCACTTATATGCAACCATTCATCACAACTATCAACCAATTGCTGTAATTCATTTAAAAATTGACTCGCATGATATCCATCGCAAACGGCATGATGTACTTGTAATGAAATAGGAAATAAAATTTTATCCCCTTGCTCGAAAAACTTACCACCAGTAGTAATCGGTAATAAATACGTTCCATCATTAAAAATATTTAGATTAAAACCTGTGAAGCTAATCCATGGAATACATGAAATAGGAAAAGTATTTTTCGGTTCATGTTTCTTTGGGTTCATTTTTTTTACATCACCGTATAACTTCATATCCTCTTGATAGTTTTTATAGAAGGACATAAAGTCAGCCGAATACTCTGACCATATATTTGAAAATGTTTTATCATCCTTATGAAATATAGTAAAGTTAGGCGTCATTTCATCCCAATATCCAAGCCGTCCTTCTTCATCAAAGCAAGTTCTAAATTCTTTGTGAGAATTAACAGTGCGAGTAACCATATATATAAAAGCAGGATATAATTTGATATCCTTTTTTCGTAACTTCTCTAATAACTGTGTGATGTCAATATTCACAGTCACACTGAAGATACATCTAGTATTATTTAGAAAATGCTCAAAATAAGCTTTTCTATCCCAATGATCAATATTAATTACATTAAATTTCAATTTATTCGCCTCCTAAAATGTTTAAAATTATTTTAAGAGGCCACTTTCACTGCTATCTTCATCGTTACACATCCTTAGACATAGTAAAAACTTCTCCAATAATATAAAATAGACTTTAAAATTTGTCTACGCTCTGTTATGAAACAATCTTTCTTCGAGTCATTCTTTATCTTTTACTTGAAGACCCACCCCAAGATATTGGAGCTACATCACTAATTGCGTTGACCCATTTTGATTACTTCTCTCCATTCTTCCACGGTGGATTATTATCTTTATGCAGTTTTTGATTGATTTTATATATAGAAAAGGGGATAGCATATGCAAGTATGGTACAAATAATAGTGAGTACCCCTGGAAAGCGTTCCACAACTATATTCCACATACTACCCCTCCCTTTATTGTGCTTTGTTAATATTTCCAGACTGATCAATGATGACATTGATGTTTACCTTAATTTTACTTTTAGAAAAGTAGTCTTCCCCATCCTCCCAATTATCTTTAATCGAATCCCACAGCTGATAATGATATTTATATAAATGTTGATTCAGCCCTAGAACATCGGCCTTCATTTCATTTTGTAGCGTATCAATTGATTTCCGTGTGACTTTCTTAATCTCCTCTTCCAACGCTTTTTTGATTTGTGCATAATTCTTTTCACTTAGTAAATTTTCTACCCCTAACACTTCTGCAATACCAGACCTTACTGTAAGGTTTACGTCAAATGTTAAATTGTTTTTATCTTCATTCGTAAGAGTGATTTCTCTTTTCATATCAAGGATCTCATTTGCTATTTTATTCCCGTGTATATTCGTAACGATACTACCTGATTCCACTTCTCCTCTCATAAGTATTACTCCTTTTTCTTCACCTTCATGAAAAGTACCTACAACCTTATTACTCGCACCATGAAAAACAGCAATTCCCTCATATTCCACGCTTTTTGAATTAAATTTTCTAATTTGAGGAATAATAAAGCTCGTTTTGGATAATAGATTCTCTTGAATATCACCGAATGTAATTGGTTTTATGACATTGACACTTTCTTCATTCTCTAATAACCCATGAATATATATTGCTGGAAGCTTTTCGTGTTCAGGTTTTACATTAAGCAGATTATGTGCTTTCCCACTTGCAATGGCGACATTTATTGTTCTGTGCATTTCCATTTCTCGTAGAAATACGTCCATTAAATTAGCAAATAGTTTTGGTTCTTTTACTACTTCTTCTGAAAAAAGTACTACTTCTAAATGCGTTACACTGATTGTACGACTAGCAAGATTGGTCGTATTACGATTCGCATCAAAAATAGTTTCTCCGCTTTTGGTTAGGTTACGAAAGGCTTGACTGTCACCCCCACTATCTTGAGCTGAATTGAATACAGACGGCACAATCACCTGTTGCGTTATTTGTATCACGTTATGTTGAGCATTCTGATCCTCGTTGAAATCAATTGCAATGCCAACAGCAAATGCTCTCTGTTCAATTTCTATTCGGTCCCAGCAGCCAGTAAGGAATAATACTGCAATGATATTAAAAATGATCAGTACAAATTTAGCCAACATGTTTCATACCCTTCCTTTTATACGCAACGGCCAATAAAACGAACACAATAAACAAATAAGTTGGTATAAAGTAATTGAAAACAGAAGTAATTTCCATTAACTCAAGATAATCTTCAGGTATCATACTTAAGAAATAAATAATGGGAGAAAACATGAGCACAATATTTATTTTTTTCATCTTGGAAAAAATCAGTTGAAACAACATGACCGCAATGTCGAATGCGATTAGACATGTAATAAATACAGTCATTACCCAGACAGAAAAAAATACGGAATCAAAACGTTCGAAAAAGCCTCCGGGAATTTGTATGGATTTCGCTACTTCTAATGTAGGGTACATGATGTTTGAAGTAGTAATATTACCAAAAACACTGACACAAATAATATAAGTTAACAAATAAAGAAGCATTGCCAAAAATACACCTAATGCTGTTATTTTAGGTGTATTTTTCGGCTTCTCGACAAGGGATATATAAAAAAGAACAACCCCAAGTCCGATGAATGCTTGAAAACTAATAGTAGTCGCTTGCAAATAACCTTGAATATCTGTCTGAAAGACCGGAAATATATTTTTGGATTCAGCAGATCCTAAAGAAAAAATCAGAACCATCATTGTAATGGCTATGATAATAGGTAAAAATAAGACATTTACACGAAAAATGCCTACCCGAGATCCAGAAACAGCGTATACAACAACAAGCAAAAAGGCTAAACATAGCACCTCAATCGGTGTTCGATCAAATAAATATTGTCGAGAAAGTTCTGTAAGGACCCGTGCATGATAACTGGATGTCAGTACATATTGAATAGTGAATAAAAACGTAAGGATGATCGCTACTGGTTTTGTGAGCAATTGAGCTGAAAAGGAAAAGAAGGATTGTCGTGGGAATTTACATACTAATTTTGCGATCATCCAACTAAATAAACAAGCCACCCCCCCACCTAAAATAATGCCAACCCATCCATCTGAAGAGATCGTTTTATTGGCAATTAGCCGAGGCAGAGATAATATTAATACGCCGAGAGTATTTGTCGTTACTAACAGCATTAACTCATAGTCGCTTATATGTTCATCCGCACTTTTAAAAGACGTCATGAATCCTTTTGACCCCCATCGTTTATTTTTTGTTTATCCACTGGTTGAATATAAGAAGGTCGCTCTTTTAAGGCTATAACAGGTGGACGAATAAATAGATTTTTAAAGTCACTAGGAAACTTAGGAGAAAATGGGGCTGAATAAGGAACACCTATACTTTTGAGATTGACCATGTGAATATTTAGCATGATATAACCTAAAATGATGCCGTAAATCCCGAATACACCTGCAATTATTATAAGAGCTAGACGCAAGACTCTAAGTCCGATGGCAACACTATAATTAGAAATGGTAAACGAAGCAACGGCAGTAAGAGCTGTTACAACAACCATTACCGGACTTACAATCCCTGCACTAACTGCTGCCTCTCCAATGACAATTCCTCCAACAATCCCAATCGTTTGACCGATAAGTTTTGGAAGTCTTATTCCAGCCTCTTGAAGAATTTCAAATGTGACGCCCATTAACAGCGCTTCTACAATAGCTGGAAAAGGCATATTTTCTCTCGTTCCTGCAATAGAGAAAGCGAGTTGTGACGGTATTAAGCCAGGATGATAGGACACCAAAGCTACATAAATAGCTGGAAGAAAAGCAGCGATAAAAACAGATAAGTATCGGATTAAACGTAGGAACGTACCAATTAACCAACGTTGTGTATAATCTTCCAGACTTTCTAGCGCATCATTAAATACGACCGGTGCAACCAATGCAAAAGGGCTACCCTCTACAAGGATTCCTACTTTCCCTTGTAAAATCGAATAAACGAATCGATCCGGTCTTTCCGTATCCAATAATTGCGGAAATGGCGATAGGAAACTGTCTTCAATCCATTGCTCCACGAAGCCAGAACCAGCCGAAAAATCGATATCTATTGTTTTTAACCTACGATTAATTTCATCTACAATTTCAGGATTGACAATGCCAGCTACATAACAAACAACGAGCTTTTGTTTTGAGCGTCTGCCTACTTCATGTGTCTCAATTCTTAAATTGGGGTCCTTTAATTCTCTACGAATTAAAGTAATATTCGTTTGTATACTCTCAACAAAACCGGATCGTGGACCACGAACTACTGATTCAGTCTGTGGCTCTTCAATTGAACGTTTCTCTGCACCTTCTGTCCCCATAATCAATACCGTATCGCTACCATCTAGATAAAGCACAGTACTTCCAGATAAGATAGCATAAGAAACTTTATCTAATGTTCGAACCTTTTTAATATCAGTTATGGCAATGACATCTTGATAAATTTGCTCTAACATATTTGAACTAACTTGTTTGCTGTTCTCTTGTATATTTTTTAAAATATTGTTATTAACAAGATTGTTGTCGGTCAATCCACTAATATAACAAATGGCACCTTTACGTTTCTGTTCACCTATATTCACTTCACGGATAATTAGATCACTGGGCTTCCCTAGCATTGTTTGTAAGCTTTCCAAATTCTCTTCTAGCTTTGTGCCAATGTCGATTTGAAATTCATTTTGTTTTTCTGCTAGTTGACTCTCTTTTTTATGCTTCTCACTTTTTTTCATCCTCTTTCGAAAATGTCTCACTATTGAATCCCTCATATCAAATAGTAATGAAACTCATTGAATAATTTGCCCTATACGTTTTTTTCTATACTTAGAAAACGAAATTCAGAATGTGGATAAAAGGCATCGAATGGATAAAAAAAACTGTAGGCAGACTCGAATTTTTTCGAGTTTTCCTACAGTCTGAAATGAGCAGTTAGCAATCACTTCTCATCCTATTATTCATTCCACAATCCTGCTTGTTCTAATTTCTTTTTCCCTTTAAATGCTAAAGTAATGGCTCCGACATTTAAGATAAACATGACAAAAATACCGTATAGCACATAAGTATAACTACCTGTGACTTCAAAAATAAAGCCATATCCGGGTAGTGCAACAATCCCTGCAATCGCTAAGCCTGTTATTGCAAGTCCATAAATTTGACTGAACTCTTTATTGCCAAATAGAGCTGTCGTTAAAAGAGGCCCTAATGTCCCAAGAGATGAAACAACAAATCCATATAAACCTGTAGCAATCGTAAACATCAATGGGTTTTCAGGAGTTGTTAACAAAATTCCTACCGGCACTAACCCTATCAGCATTGCGGCAATCGTTGTATTTTTCACGCCGATTTTATCACTGAGGAAACCGAAAAATAATGCACCGATGACAACACCGACCGACCAAGTACCCATTGCATTCCCTGCAAACTTGATATCGTAGCCTAAACTCATTGCAAACGGTGCAACATGTTGATTAAATGCACCGATTGAAGTATCGAATAAGAAGAAAATTACTAAAAAATAAAAAGCACTTGATTTTTTGGCTATTTTAAAATTTACACCACTATTTGTAGTAGTTGATACTTGATTATTCTCTTGATTTGGCTTCATTTCATCCATACCATATGGCTGTAACCCTTTTTGTTGTGGTGCCATTCGTATTGTTAAGAGCACGACCGGTATCACGACCGCCATTACGCCGACCCCTAAAATAATATACGTATTTCGCCAACCTTCACTCGCGATTAAATTCCCTGCTACTGGTTGAAGGAAAGCACCGATTAAACCACCGGCTCCAACCATAATGCCGATTGCCAAACCTCTGTGCTTTTTAAACCAATTATTAATCAGGACAGGACCTGCCAATTGCGTTACTAATACAGAACCCATTGCCATCGGGATAGCAAATAAATACCAACCCCATACGGAGTTCATGAAACCAAACATCGCAAAGGATCCTGCCTCCAAAATAACTGCTACTACTAAAAGCACTCTAATATTGTATTTTGTTATCATCTTACCTGCAATCGGTAAGGAGATCATTGTTACGATGGATGATATACTAAAGTACAATGTTAAACTGCCCATGCCAATGCCTAATTCTTCAGTAACGGGAGTTAAAAATAATCCCCCTGTAGTCATAATGCCACCTTTAGCAGCTCCGACCATTACAACTAATCCTAATAATACCCACCAAGCATAGTGGATTTTTTTCGTTGACTGACTCATGATGTTATCCTCGATTCACTTAATTGATTACTAGTGTGTTTAGTAAAATAGGTATATTTTTATATTTTAGAATGATAGGTGCACCCTTTATTATTTTGGTAATGTTTGATACCTTGGTTACTTTACGTAACAACAATAGCCTGATATCGAGAATGTGTCAATATTATGAACTAAATTATTTAGTTGAAAGAATGATGAGATAAATTAGAATAGTGCATATTTATAATGGTGCTAGCAGACAAAAAAACAGGAACCAAATGAAGGCTTGGTTCCTGTGAAAAGTAATTTTGATTAAAAAATATTTTCTAAATTCCGCGTGTTGCTTGTTACGTTTTCTAATAAGATATTTAAGTGATCCATAGCATGTGAGACTTCTTCAATCATAGACAGTAATTCTTCGCTGTTTCCAGCATTCGATTGAATGTGCTCATATAATGAATCGAATACTTGGTTTTCGACTTGGCTATCTTGCTGTAATTCAGCGATGAGCTCACTAAATTGCTGAATTTTCGTCCTTGATTGTACAGTGCTTTCAATAAGACTTTCAATCGAGACTTTTGCTTGAGCCATTTTATCTTTACTTGTTTCAATGGCATCAATCTGCTGATCCGTACTCTCTTTGTTATGTTGAATTTCTTGTTGTAAATCGGTTAAAATACTACTGATTTTGCCTGTTGCTTCACCACTTTGCTCAGCTAGCTTTCTTACTTCATCCGCTACAACAGCAAAGCCCTTTCCTGCTTCCCCAGCACGAGCTGCCTCAATGGATGCATTTAGCGCGAGTAAATTTGTATTATCTGCAATGCCCTTAATTAAATGAATGATTTCTCCGATTTGTGCTGAGCTTTCTAATAGTACATGTACACGTTCTTTATTATCATTTACTTCACGTGCAATATTATCAATTGCTGTATGGAGTGTTTCGATTCCTTTGACACTTAATTCAGCGGAAAGTTTTGATTTATCAGATAATTCATCCAAATCGTTTGCCTCGGTTGAAATACTTTGTAAAGTGACCGATTTTCGTTCTACGATTTTTTCGGCTTCTGCTACTTGTTCTGCTTGAGATTGACTGTTTTTAGCCGTAGCTTGTACAGCCGTTGTCACTTCTTTTAATGTTGCAGCTGTTGTCAGCATAGCTTCCCTATATTCTCGTTGAACACTCGATACAGCCGTTGCATTTTCCTGAACAGATTGTAAAATCGTCTGATAATGTGTTGTCACATCATTTATTGCATCTTGAATGGCTAGTAGTTCAGCCTCTTTTACTACAATCTCCGTGTCTTGCTGATCTTTACCGAGTGAGCGCAGTCTATTGGCGAATAATGCTAAAGGCTGGAGTATTTTTTTTGTTGCTACAAATAAAATAGGCCATAATACAATCGTCACAATAATACTGCTAATGATGACTGTTACAATAGAACGGTTAATCGAGTCAGTTGTACTAGCTAATGCTTCACTTGTATAATGAACGGATTCAAAATACGGCGCTGCATCAATGGCAGCGTAGAGTACATAGCGGATTTCATTATCGAAATAAACGGGTGCATAAATTTCAGCCACGTTTTCGGTAATTGTAGTAGATCCCTCTTCACCTGTAAAAATCGATGTGACCGTGGCATTATTTACCGTGTCCCCTTTTGTAAATGGCGACGTGGCCCCTTCCGTAATATTCTCCGTTAAAACTAAATTACTACTATCGAATAAATATAAGCTTTGTAAGCCGTAGTCTTGCTGAAAATAGTTCGTTAATGCATTTTCAACGGTATCCACAGCAAGCGCCGATTGAATAATGCCATCTCCGTTCGCACGTGGAATGGCCATAAATTTAAAAATCTCGCCCGTTTCGACTTTCATTTTCATAGCTGATGGCAGGATGGCCGCTTCCCCTGTTAGAAGCATACGGTACCCTTCCCAAATATCAAATAAACTTATGCCTACTGCTTCTGTTTCTGTTGTCGTTGTAAAAATACCATTGTTATTTGTTATGTAAAAATCACTCATATCTGTATTTTCTTTTAAGCGCTCTAAATCCTGAATAGTTAGTGTGCTAGTTGTGTCCATTTCTTTTACAATAAGTGCTGCATTTAACATAGAGGCATCAATTTCTTTTTCCAATGTTACAACTTGATTGGCAATTGTCTCCGTTAATCTTTCGAGCGTTCCCGTTACTTGTTGTTGGGCTTGTTGCTCTAATTTTGTGTTTGTTTCCTCTGATTGTTTCCCCAAATGGTTCTTTTCAACCAAAAGTAACACGATTATTGTAAGCACTAAAAGTGTAGCAAAAACGAAAAAAAAGCTCATAAGTTTACTTTTAATGGACAATACAATCTCCCCCTATTTTATATTTCTGTTAATAATATACAATTATAAGGTGTACTCTACAAGGTCAAACGCATTGTTTTTAAGTTAATATTTGTAAATTAAAGCACATTTAGAGAAAATATAGCTATAAAGATAAAGTGAAACTTCAATCAGTGGGTGGTTCCTCATCTCCCACTGATTGTTAGTTGAACCAATCGGGCTTTTATGGGCAGTTGATCTCCCACCTACGCTTCTCGATTTTCCTTAAGTCTTGAGGTGGGAGTCTTAATGCCCGTTAATGCGGGATAAAAACTCAGCAAAGAAAAATATCTTTACTGAGTTGAAATAACTATGTCAATGTATCAATAAGCTGTACTGGTGTATGTACGACATATTTCGGATTTTCCTTCTCGATGAGCTCAAATCCGTCTAGCCCCCAGCTCACCCACATAAATGGTACCTTCACTTTATTACATGCGATAATGTCTCGTACTTCATCTCCAACATATAGTACATCGTCTGGCATTACTTGCTGTTGTTTCATAAATTTTTTTATAACCGCATCTTTCCCAAATAATTTACTGGATGTTAGTACTTGCGATACACTGGCCACCTGTTCTTGCTGTAAAAGCAGTTCGATGTTTTCTTTCGCATTGGACGACAAAATAATAATCGTATAGCCTTTCTGCGCTAGTGTATCGAGCATTTCTTTGATTCCTTCAAATAGCTTTACTTCTTCGATATGCTCTTTAAAGTAACGATAAACCTTTGGTAAAATAATCGGCAGCTTATGCATGGGAAAACGGTATTTCTTCGCTCTTTGTGGAATGGTCAAATTTCTTGATGTAATGAGATCATCTGCATTCACCTGATCATAATTGTATTGCTCCGCAAATAGATTCCAAGCTTTCATAAACAGTTGGTTTGAATCCGCTAAAGTGCCATCAAAATCAAAAATGATATATTTCACTACTCTTTCCTCTTTTCAATCGCTATTGCGTTTTTTCACTCTATCAATATACAAAAGAATATATTGTTCTAACAATGTTAGTTTTTCTATTGCTTCTTTTGTTAGCGGCCATTTTTCAATGTTAGCCAAAGCAAGGAAAATACCTAAACCAATCAAGTATATAATTTCTACCCAAGCACCACTTATTGATACAATAGCAAAAATTAAAGCGAACGCAACAATCGTAATGGATAGCCCGTTTCCTACTTGAACATTCACCTGCTCTAAGTTTATCTTACACATCATATTTAGCAACATACCGCTTAGATAGGACCTTTATTTCGACCTTTAAACTTTCTGTATTCATAGCCACACCACTCCCTTATTGTTCCGTTTCTGCTCCTTCTGATTAATAGTATCTAACTTCCATTGTTTTTCATAAATAAAAAACCTTGAAGCAAGGAAATTATCCCCTGCCTCAAGGTTTTAGATTTGGGTACATTACATTGTATACATTAAAATAACTTCGCAAATACAGTGGCAGCTTGTGCCCGTGTTAGCGGTTGTTGAGGTTCAAAATTGTGATTGTTTCCATTCATAATGCCTGCTGATTGCAACGCATAAATAGCGTTTTTTGCTTCCGCGCTGATTTTAGCATCATCAAGATATACTTCCTGTTCCCCATTCTCAAATAAATAGTCAGTACTTCTTAAGTACTCATACATCGCTCCTGCAAATTGCTCACGTGTGATTGGTTTGTTTGGATTAAAGCTCTGATTATTTAATGATGCTATCAATTCGTTGTCTACTGCCCAACTAATTGCTTGTGCATAATGATCCGACGACTTTACATCTTTAAATGATAGCATTTTGTCACTTGTTACAGGCTCACCAGCTAATCGGTACAAGACAGTCGCAGCTTGACCACGCGTGAAATTTTTATTTGGCGCAAAAGTCGTTGCATTTACACCTTTAAATAAATTCGCTTCCGTTACTTTTATAATAGCGTCTTTTGCTGAATGGTTTTCGATGTCTTTATAAAACACTTCTTCTTTTACGAGTAAATTTAGTACCGTCACCGTTCCACTTACTTCATGCCCAACAATTAATTGCGGGTGATCACCCGGCACAAAAGCGAGTCCTTCAGGGGATACGTCGCCTGCGATATCTTCGCTAAAATCACGTAAATTTAAATAATCGACGAATGTCGCATTGGCTGGGTCTGTGATGTTGTACATCATCACGCCACCAATCCGTTCTAAGCCAACAAATGCAAATACTTCATCACCAATCTTCCCTACTTTTACATCTTCTGGTTCAGGCCCTTTTTTGCCGCTTCGATTATCTAGCTTTACTTTATCGTTACTGGAGTTGAAATATTCAGGGAAAGCTTGCGCGGTAATGCGTTCAAAATCACTGCGACTATCATAAACAAGCTCCATTGTATCTGCATCAAAAATGGAGAATGAACGCGCACCAAAAATATACTCTTTATCTTTTTCAAAGCCGTCATAGCTTGCTGTATCGTAAAAGACAATTTCGTTACCATCTACTTCGATTTCTTGCTCATTTAAGTGGAAGTTTGGGGAATCTTCCTCTCCCCATTCACGACTGTCTCCTTCATTTGCTGTTACGATATAGTTTTTCCCGTTTACACTATATGTAGCTATTCCATCTGGCATATAGATGCCGAAGTAGTTTTCATTTTGAAGCTGTGCTTGACCGTCTTTACGTACATCCATTTCATTGCCTTTGATGCTGAAATCTTTAAAGCCTAAGCCATCAATCGAGATAACCTCATTTGATGTAAGGTTGATCGTGGCAATGGCGTTATTTTCTTGCATTGCTACATAAGCGAACTGACTGTCTTCACTTACCGAAATATATTCAGGCTCAAGATCAACAGATGGGGCTGACTCCTTCTTTAATAGTACATTGTTCTTTACTAGCTCTGTACGCTTTTCTGCTTTATCAAAACCTTCGAATGTCACAGGCTGTGCTTGTAAAGTTTCAAGACCGTTTGATAGATCAATGATCGAAATGGAGCCTTGAGGGTCAATTATATCTTGCCCGTACCCTTCACGTGGTTCCCCTTCATTTGCTACGAGCACTTTTTTTCCGTCCGGTGAGAAGGTAATATTGTCTGGTTGTTTTCCCACTTTCACTAAGCTTAGTAGCGCCCCTTCTCCCGTTAAAAATACGGCATACCCGTCCTCGTTATAGTCTTCAGCCTGCACAGACGCAACGATTACATTTTCATTTGGATGTACAGCGATACTTGTTAAATCGCCATATTGGAAACTTGCATCCACTGTTTGGATTAATTGAGCAATATCAATCGATAAAAACGGCTTTAATGCGAAAGCTTCATCATCTTGATAGTTTAATGAAACCGCCTCTACCTTTTTCGTCTCCCCGTTTACTAAATACGTAGCATGATTGTGTTTATTGTAGGTAACAATTTCCGTTGTGCCGCCATCTTCGTTTTGTACACCTGAATCATAGCGGGCATCTAATGATAACTTATATGTTGGTTCTGCTGCTTCAGCTCCTACTGTCGGTACAATAATCGCTGCCCCCGTTAAACTAAGTGCAAATGCTGCTTTTGAAAAAACATATTTCCCCATGAATTGACCACCTTTTTAGTTAGTTTGTTTTAGAGTACAAGCTATTTGTAAAGGTGGTATTAAATGCATTTCGTTTTTTGTAAATACGATGTAGTTCCACATTCCATCTTAGTGTTCCACATATTAAATAATAGTTTTCTATTTTTGTTACTTTTTTTGGAAAATGATAATAAAATCATTTCTCTACTATCATTTTATGTCCTTACTAATTTTCACTCATTTATTCTTTTTTCGACAAATAACTTCTTCTCCCTAACACCATTTTGAATCGTTCATGCAATATTTCGACAAAAATTTATTTGTCAAGAAATTTATTTTCTATTTTTTGAAAAGATCAAAAAAATACAAAAACATACTTTGTTATATAACAAAGTAGTAGTTAGACCTCTTTTGGCACGCGATTATTATTTTAGACAAGCGAAACATTAATTTCTGCATTGTGCATTTTTTCTTCTGTATTGCGCTGCAAATTTTCTAATTAATTATATTAGGAATATTATTCTTTCCTATGTTACGTTTCTACTTTATACACATATTTTCTACTTAACACTTGATAATTCTATACAATTTAATTTGTCTGAATTTAATATTCTTCTCTTCAATTCTGAAAATTTAGTATTGCATTATAAAGATTTCTCTCCTACAATAAGGACTTATAACGGGAGGCAAACAGAAATAAACCGTTTAAAACAGAATAATATTTCATTAGGGGGAATTATAATGGCTCAAGAGAAAAAGGGTAATCATTCTATCGATTACACAAAGATCGACCAAATGGAGTCGTTCAACCAATTTGTTAAGAAGAAAAACACGTTTCTTTTTGGCGTTGCAGCAGCATTTTTAACATTTTATATCTTTTTACCAATCCTAGCCTTCACGTCTGTATTACAACAGAAATGGTTTGGTAACATTACAGGTGTTTGGGTTTATTCGGCTGCACTATTTATTATGACGGTCATATTAGCAATGGTTTATGTACGTATGGCTGCAAAGTTCGACAAAGCAGCAGCAGCTGTTATTGCTGAACATTCTTCGAAAGGCGGTAATTAGTAGATGGATAATTTAGTAACAATTGGATTTTTCGTTGGAATCGTAGGTTTAACACTTATTGTGACGTATTTAGCAGCAAAGAGAACTTCTTCTGCATCTGACTTCTACACTGCTGGCGGTGGGCTAACAGGGTGGCAAAATGGTTTTGCGATTGCTGGCGACTACTTATCAGCAGCAGCATTTTTAGGGGTATCCGGTGCCATTGCTCTTACAGGTTTTGATGGCTTCTTCTTCTCTGTAGGGTATGTAGTAGCAAACTTAGTTCTTCTTTACATTATCGCGGAGCCAATGCGTAACATTGGTCGATATACATTAGCGGATATGTTAACGGCTCGTTTTAACGAAAAACGTGTACGTGGTGTAGCTGCGGCAAGTACGATTACAATCGTAATTCTTTACATGATCGCACAATTAGTAGGTGCGGGTGCACTTATTAAACTTTTATTTGGTATTGAATATGAAATCGCTGTATTAATCGTAGGTGTCATGATGACAACTTACGTATTAGTTGGTGGTATGACAGCCACTTCTTGGGTACAAATCATTAAAGCTGGTTTATTATTATTTGGTACAGCATTACTTGCACTTTTAGTATTTATTAAATTCGATTTCAATTTAATGACTATGTTCGATACAATCGCTTCAGAGCACGGTGAACAATATTTAAACCCTGGTATTAAATATACAAGTTCTATTGATTCTGTTTCAATGATGATGGCATTAGTACTTGGTACATCTGGTTTACCACATATTTTAATGCGTTTCTTCACGGTTAAAGATGCTCGTACAGCACGTCAATCAATTAACTGGACAACTTGGATTACAGCCATTTTCTTCTCATTAACAATTTTCTTAGGCTTCGGTGCTATGCATTTCGTAGGAATTGATGACATCGTTGCACAAAGTCCAGCAGGTAACACAGCTGCCCCACTTTTAGCTGAAATATTAGGTGGAAATATTTTATTATCATTTATCGGTGCAGTAGCATTCGCAACAATTTTAGCGGTAGTATCTGGTTTAGTATTAACAGGTGCGTCTGCCATTTCTCATGATATTTACGGTGAAATCATTAAAGACGGTAAATTAACTGAAAAGCAACAAGTTATTGCTGCTCGTATCGGTTCTATTTCAATCGCGATTCTTTCTATTATCTTAGCGTTATTTGCACAAAGCTTAAACGTATCATTCTTAGTATCATTTGCATTCTGTATCGGTGCATCTGCAAACTTACCAGTAATCCTTTACACAATTTACTGGAAAAAATTCAATGCAAACGGTGCCATTGCAGCAATGGTAGTTGGTTTAGTTTCATGTTTAGTATTAGGTGCTATGGGTCCAAACGTATGGAATCCAGTTGAAGGGAAAGCTATCTTCGTTGGTACGCCATTACTTCCACTTGCAGTACCAGCAATTATTACAATTCCACTTGGCTTCTTTGCAGGTTGGTTAGCATCTGTGTTGACAGCTAGCAAAGTAGATCAAAAACAAGCGGCAGAAATCTACAAAGAAATCCGCGTTAAAGCAAATACAGGTGTGTCGGTTTCTGACGTATCTCACTAATATTTTCCAAGCATCAGGGTGCAAATCCTGGTGCTTTTTTTATATAAGAAAAGTAATATCTTATAAGACTATATTAAAATCTCCAAAAATGTTTTAGTATACGAAACATTATCTCCCCTCTTTTTTTATAACAGAATACATTTTTTTGTCTCTTATGCACCCTTTTTGTTTGTCAATACCCCTATAAACGTTGTTATATCAACATTCTCAATTCTTACCGAACGTTATTCTTCTATAAAAAATATATAATTATCTCGGTAAAACTAATATTCTAGAAATTTTTTTCAGAAAATTTGTAGAATAACTATTGCATTCCTGTGAACACTGCCATAAAATGAAAAATGTAAAGGTTCTCAAGCAGAATTTTACAAACATAAAGCAGTAAAATGTTTCTTAACTTAAAAGGGGGTATGGTTATGTCGAAAAAACACAAACCAATTGTCGATTATGACAGAATCGCGGAACAAGAGTCGTTCAAACAATTATCAAAGAAAAAGAATGCATTCCTTTGGACACTCACAGTAATCTTTTTAGGAGCTTATATGTTGCTACCAGTTCTAACTTCTTACACTGATATTTTGCATCAGAAAGCAGTTGGAGATGTTACGTGGGTTTGGTTCTATTCTTTCGGTCTGTTTGTCATGACTTGGGGTCTTTGTCATCTGTATGTAGCGAGAGCAAACAAATTTGACCGCCAAGCAAAAGAAATTATTCAAGAATATGAAAGGGGTGTTAGCTCATGAGCTTCATAGCGATTTTCTTCTTCGTAGGAATTGTAGGTGCCACATTAGTCGTAACTTGGTGGGCATCTAGACGTACATCAAGTGCAAGTGACTTCTATACAGCTGGTGGCGGTTTAACTGGCTGGCAAAATGGTTTAGCAATCGCTGGTGACTACTTATCAGCTGCATCATTCCTAGGGATCGCCGGATCGATTGCATTATTCGGTTTTGATGGATTCTTCTTCTCTGTAGGATATTTAGTAGCATACTTAGTTGTACTTTACATCGTAGCAGAGCCTTTACGTAACTTAGGTAAATTCACGTTAGCGGATATGATTACAGCTCGTTTCGACAAAGCAAAGGTACGGGGAGCAGCGGCATTATCTACTATTACTATCGTATTCTTCTATATGATCGCACAACTTGTTGGTGCGGGTGCACTTATTCAATTATTATTAGGTATCGAGTACAAATGGGCTGTTATTCTTGTAGGTATCATGATGACAACTTACGTATTATTTGGTGGTATGACAGCCACTTCTTGGGTTCAAATTATTAAAGCTTGTTTATTAATGGTTGGTACAATCATTATTTCATTCTTAGTATTATTAAAGTTCAACTTCAACATCGGTACAATGTTTACAGAAATGAAAACAGCTACTGAATATGGTGAAGCATACTTAAATCCTGGATTAAAGTATACGAACGGGATTGATACAATCTCAATGTTAATCGCGTTAGTACTTGGTACAGCGGGTCTTCCACATATCCTAATGCGTTTCTTCACAGTAAAAGACGCTCAAACAGCTCGTTCTTCTGTTATTTGGGCTACTTGGATTGTAGGTATTTTCTATGTATTAACAATCTTCTTAGGATTCGGTGCTGCGGCATTCGTAGGAATTGACAATATCATTGCAGCAAACCCAGCTGGTAACTTAGCAGCGCCATTATTAGCAGAAGCACTTGGCGGCGAAATCCTATTCTCATTCGTCTCTGCTGTAGCGTTCGCAACAATCTTAGCGGTAGTAGCAGGTCTTGTACTTTCAGGTGCATCTGCCCTATCACACGATATTTACGGTCAAATTATTAAAAAAGGACAAGTGTCAGAGAAAGAGCAAGTCGTGGCTGCTCGTATTGGTTCAATCACAATTGCTGTCATCTCAATCCTTTTAGCGTTAGGCGCTCAAACATTAAACGTAGCGTTCTTAGTATCATTCGCATTCTGTATCGCAGCATCTGCAAACTTACCAGTAATCATTTACACAATTTACTGGAAACGTTTCAATACTTCTGGTGCAGTAACAGCAATTATCGTAGGTTTAGTTTCATGTTTAGTATTAGTGGCAATGTCTCCAAACGTATGGAACCCAGAACCAGGTAAAGCAATCTTCGTTGGTGAAGCATTAATCAAATTAGCAAACCCAGCGATCATTACAGTACCACTTGGCTTCTTAGCTGGTTGGTTAGGTAGTTACTTAACACCTGCTGAAAACCCAGCAATCTACCGTGAAGTAGAAGTTAAAGCACAAACTGGTATTTCTGTACAAGACGTATCACACTAATCGTTTTATTCACAAGGGGATGGGCTCTCGGCTTCGGTCGAGAGTCTTTTTATTTAGAAAAAGTGTATTGATTTACCTTTTATTATTAATAAAATCGTATGAAACGTTGATTTCCGCTTCATTCGGCTCGCTTTCCACGGGCATGGCTTCAGCCTCCTCGTCGCTCGTACCTCACTCCTGCGGGGTCTTCAGCTCATGCTTTTCCCGTAGGAGTCTCGCCGATTCCGCTTCAATCAACTGGCAAGTTATTTTTGATTACGTTTCACCTAAAAAACCCCCTTCTATACAGGAAATATTTTAATAATCAATATATCTGAATTTAGAAAACACTGGACGAAAGAAGTCTTGTTGCTCCAACAGAAATTTGACACCTTCCCTTCCCGCTTTTGTAATAGGCACTTTTTTTCAGAAAATGATAAAATATAAATAGAGGTGATCCGATGTCTAAGTCTGAAGCAAAAAAGAAACGTATAAAGCTACTACGTCAGCAAGGGAAAGATGTAACAGAAAAGCGCGGCACAGCCGATTTTTCTACACATGTCCGGCTGACAAAAACGAAAAAAGATGTCATGGAAAAGAATGTACGCAAACATAAAAACCGTTACGAAGATGCCTAATCATTCGTAACGGTTTTTGTATTTTGTCCAGGTTTATAAAGAGATTAGCGGGTTTTCATTAGAAAATAGTGCGCAAATGTCCGTGTTTTCCGGAGAGCCCCCTATTACTGCAGGAATACTTTTGTGCGGAATAATGTAAGTATTATTAGATTTTCTGCTATCTTATTTCATTTAAAGAAGTTAGAATCCTAGCGTTTGACAAAAATTATTATTAAAGTCATATAATTTACCGGAACAAAATCTAGCAGGTTAATTTTTAATGTCCTGAAGAACAGTCTCCTTCCCCGAAAACAGCTTCCGTAATGTTTCGAAATTGACTAAAACCGTTCCTACAATAATCGTCAAAGTACCTATACCTGTTAGCCAAGAAATATATTCATGATAGAAGGTAACACCTAGTACGACGGCAATTAATGGTGAGATATACAGCCATGTAGAAGGAAAAACAGGATTTGTCCGTGAGACAAGCCAATAATAAATGCTATGGCCAATCATTGAACCGAAAATAGTTAAATAAAGCAGAGAGCCAATGGAAGCTGGGCTTAAAAGATAATCAAGCTGAATGTTCTCCGTAAAAAATGATAAAATGATTAATAAAATCCCACCATGCATCATTTGCGCTGCATTTAAAGTAATTGGTGATATCGTTTCAAATTTTCCGATGACATGCTTCGTATAAATCGTTCCACATGCGTAAAAAACTTCACCGACTATAATAGCGAAACAACCAACTATCCAAAAGGGACTAATTTCAATTGAAAAACTAGGTAAGATTAAGAACGTGACACCAATGACTCCAACGACACAACCAATGAATGATTTCCGATTTCCTTTTTGCTTTAATATGAATGTCTGAATAACTATAATCATCATCGGACCTGTAGCAGATAAGACAGCCGCAATCCCTGATGTCACATACTGTTCTGCCCAATATAATGCGGCAAACGTCCCAAAGGTTAAACCTACTCCTGTAAAAAACATCTCTTTCCGAAATAATAACCGTATTGTCGTTTTTTCTCTCCAAACCATAAAACTAAATAGCAGCAAACCAGCAATGAAAAAACGAAGGCCCGCTGATAAAAATGGAGGCACTCCTGCATCAACACCAATCTTAATCGCTAAAAATGTCGTTCCAAAAATTAAACACATAAAGAAATAATTAATAATAACCATATAAAACTCCTCCTCTGTTTCTATCATAAAAGAAAGACAGTAGAACAGATTGAAAAAGATAGAACAGATTAGATTGGGGCGTGGTACAATCGTTTTGAATAGGAGGAATCGATGTGAGCAAAGCGATTCAAAATGGAGATTATCTTTTTAAGAAAGTATATGATTATGTACTGCACGGAATAGAACGTAAAGAATGGAAAGAGCATGACAAGATTCCCTCCGTCCGGCAATTAGCATCTGAAATGAATGTTCATCGATTAACTGTATTAAAGGCTTATCAATTACTGAAACAGCATGACAAAGTTTATGTAAAAGATAAAGCAGGCTATTTTGTCCAATCAAATATGACGAAAAATCTTGAATCTCTAGATTTGGACAATCCAATTGTTTCTTCATACGTACAAAAAAATCATTTATCTGAAATCCATCAATCACCGGTTTCCTATAATTTTTCTCAGGCGTTAATTGATCCAAATCTTTTGCCTAATCATTATTTTTCAGATTACGTGAAGAAAGTGTTTGACCTTTATCCAAAAGTACTTGCAACCTACTCAACTGTGCAAGGTGATTTAGAGCTACGTGAAACACTTACCAAGTATTTTATTAACCAGTATAAAACGCATCTGAGTGCAGATGATCTGTTAATCACTTCTGGCTCACAGCAAGCGATTCACTTAATCGCTCAAACTTTTATTAAGCCGAGAGACGTCGTTTTATTTGAACGTCCAAGCTATAGTGCTGCGATTGATATTTTTAGAGCCCAAGGAGCACAGATTGTAACGGTTGATATCCATCCAGACGGGTACGATTTAGAGGAAGTTGAATTATATTTTAAACAATATAAACCACGTCTATTTTATCTCAACCCAACATTCCATAACCCGACTGGTTATACTGTTTCTGCCCCGCAACGCAAAAAATTAGTAGAATTAGCTGAACAATATCGATGTCTATTAATTGAGGACGATGCCTACCACGATATATATTTTGATCATGCCCCGCCACCACCCATTTACACATTCGATACTGCTGGGACAGTCATTTATATCCGAAGCTTTTGCAAATATATCTCACCTGGTTTGAGAATTGCGGCTGTTATTTGTCAATCATCCTTAATGAATTCACTACTAACTGTAAAATCGTTAGCTGATAATGGCTCACCACTTCTCAACCAAAAAATTTTTCTCCATTACTTTTCATCACTAAGATTGCAGCAACACTTAGAGAAAATCCGGATTGCCCTACAGATCCGAAAGGAAATCATGGAGGAAGAGCTAGCAGTAACAGGTTGGCAATGGACCAGTCCAAAAGGTGGTCTGAATTTATGGGTGCAGCTCCCAGATAACCTTCCAACTGAATTATTATTAACCAAAAGTATCGAACAATCTATATCCTTTGTGCCAGGTCAAGTTTGTGATCCATTAAAACAACCATCGTCCTGGATACGTTTAAGCTATTCTTACGCAAATGAAAAACAACTAAGTGAAGGGATAAAAAGGTTTGTTGCAGTAGCACAATCTCTTTCTAAGTGAGGGGCTTGGATTAAAGGTTTGTAAAGCTATATCAGAGCTTGCCTTCCTATTTTGCTCTGCGAAAGTTGAGTTATAATTTAAATAAAGCTTGAGTTAGTTGGAGTTAGAAAATGAAAAAGAAAGAAAGTCAGGACGGCTTTTTTAAAGAGATGTTAAGGGAGCTTACCAGTTCAATCTTATTTGAAGTGGCTTGGAACATTTTTATGTTTATTCCCAAAATGATTATTCGTTTAATAAAGAACATCTGGTGAGTTAGTTACTGTGCGGGGATTTAAGACAATAAAAAATTCTGAAATATTCCCAATCTCCGCTTTGGGTGCATTTTCATTACATAACAAATACTATTAGTAATAATCCAGGTTGTAAAATATAATTTTACAAGATAGGGCAACAACCAATAAAATAAGCTCGGGGGATAAAAATATGAAACAAATAGGGACTCTATACTTTTTCTGTGGAAAAATGGGAGCAGGAAAATCAACTAAATCAAAACAATTGGCTATAGAAAAACATGCAGTACTGTTATCTGAGGATGAATGGCTCGCATCTCTTTATCCCAATCAGATTACATCATTTGAGGACTACCTAAAATTCTCAGCGCAACTCAAGCCGATGATGAAAAAGCATGTCCAAAACATATTAAGTGTTGGTACAAATGTAGTCATGGATTTTCCAGGTAATACTCAAAAACAGCGAAAGTGGTTTTTGGATATTGCGTCAGAGGTAAATGCAAACCATCAACTAATTTTCCTTAATTTAAATAATGAGCAATGCTTACGTCAAATTGCACAAAGGTGTAACGAACAACCCGAAAGAGCAACTTTTGACACGGAAGAGACGTTTATTCATGTTACTAAATTTTTTGAAGCACCAGAAGCATCCGAGGGTTTAAATATTTTAGAGTTTAGTGGTGGGAAAGAATAATAAGGAGTTCAACACAGCGTTATAGTACCAGAAAAATAATTAGCTGAACTAAATCGCCAATAGAAACCCTTTTGAATTCCACAACTTGGAGCTAAAAAGTGTTTTTATTTTATTAAATTCAAAATCACTTTAGTTCATTGAAGATTTATAAAGTATGCAAAATAAATACAAATAACGTTCCAAAATCAAAGTTTGGACATACACCAAAAACTACGAGTGTTGTTAAATCAATATTTATACGATTACGGATTGCCGTCTAATATGCATAAAATTATGTATATTTCTTAACGTTGTAAATCCGCATTTTTCTGGCGCTACCCGACATGGGGAATCACTCATATTTCAGCCTACTTTATCCAAGATTCATCTATAGACCGGGCTTCCGATTTACTACATGCTATTATCATATTGGTGTTGTCGGTCATTTGTTTTAGCATAGATTATTTTATCGTTCATTCAGAAAATAAGTTAAAAGAAAGTAGGATGTAGTATATATGGAATATATTTTTATACATGGACTTGGACAAAATTCGTCCAGTTGGGATCAAACGATTTCTTATTTACCGGAACACCGCCATATAACTTGCCCTGATTTATCTACTATGCTTAATGATAAAGAGGTTACTTACAATAACCTGTATAACAGTTTTGTAGAATACTGCGAAGGCATGAACAAGCCGTTGAATCTATGTGGATTGTCATTAGGTGGAATCTTAGCGTTAAATTATGCAGTAGATTATCCAGAAAAAGTAGGATCTTTAGTATTGATAGGCACACATTATGTAATGCCTAGGTTATTATTAAAATTGCAAAATATCATCTTCCGGTTTGTACCAAAGGCTTCTTTTGAGGAAACGGGATTCAAGAAGAAAGACTTTTTTCAGTTGACCGATTCCATGGTAGACTTGAATTTCAGTAAAAATTTAATCAATATTTCTTGTGTCACCTTGATTGTTTGTGGAGAGAAAGACCGTGCAAACAGAAATGCTTCAAAAGGTTTAGTGGAACGTATTCCAGAAGCAGAACTTCAGTTTATAGCTAATGCAGGACATGAAGTAAATATACAAGCACCGCAAGGATTAGCAGAAACACTGGAAACTTTCTATGAAAAACATCATTTGTAAATTGCGATAATATCATCACTCTAAGATTCTGAGAATGAAAGGTTTATAAATTTCAGCACAGCATTCATGACACAGCAAAAAAGAATTCATACTCTCATGGAATAAATTAGATATATATTTACAAAAAAGCTATAAAACCCGTTAAGATTTTATAGCTTTTTATCCATTATTTCGTTAATTTCACTCGTTGAAGGCGGAGTGCATTGAGTACAACAGAAACGGAGCTAAATGCCATCGCAGCTCCAGCTACCCAAGGTGCTAATAGTCCAATCGCTGCAATTGGAATACCTAATGTATTGTAAGCAAATGCCCAGAAAAGATTTTGTTTAATATTCGTCATCGTTTTATGACTCATTAAAATGGCATCTGCAATGCTATTTAGATCACCACGAATTAACGTAATATCAGCGGCTTCCATCGCGACATCTGTTCCTGTGCCAATTGCCATCCCAATATCTGCAACGGCTAAAGCAGGCGCATCATTGACCCCATCGCCGACCATCGCTACTTTTTTCCCTGCGGCTTGCAATTTCTTAATTTCAGTAGCTTTTCCTTCTGGTAATACTTCTGCAATGACCTCTGTAATACCGACTTGCCTTGCAATGGCTTGTGCTGTTCGTTTATTATCCCCTGTCATCATGATGACATTGACATTCATATCAAGGAGTCGCTTAATCGCTGCTTCAGAAGTCGTTTTCACTGTATCCGCAACTGCTACCATTCCAACATATTGCCCGTTGAATGCCGCAAGCATCACCGTTTTTCCTTCCGCTTCTAACACTTCCATATCTGATAAAATCGGCACTATGTCGATATGATGTTGCGCCATCAATTTACGTGTCCCTACTAAAACATCTGTCCCGTTTACTGTTGCATGAATGCCGTACCCTGGGATTGCTTCAAACTGATCAACAGCAACAAGTGATATATTTCGCTCCTTCGCACCATGTACAATCGCTTCCGCTAACGGATGTTCGGATTGTTTCTCAGCTGATGCAATGAGTGTAAGGAAAGTCATCTCATCTAAAGTGCTAGCTACTGTCACATCGGTTAATGCTGGTTTGCCGTTTGTTACTGTCCCTGTTTTATCTACGACAACCGTGTCAATATGATGCGTCCGTTCTAAGTGTTCGCCACCTTTGAATAAGATCCCTAGCTCGGCAGCACGACCTGAACCAGCCATAATGGAAGTGGGTGTGGCTAAACCTAATGCACAAGGACAAGCAATGACTAATACGGAAATGAGGGCTTCAAGTGCGGGTGTAAATTCACCTGGTGTTACAAACATAAACCAAACTAAAAATGTAACGAGTGCAATACCAATGACAATCGGTACAAAAACACCTGAGATTTTATCGGCTAAACGTTGAATAGGCGCTTTTGAACCTTGTGCATCTTCTACTACCTTAATAATTTGTGCTAAAGCAGTATCTCGCCCTACTTTTGTCGCTTTCATTTGAATGAAGCCGTTTTTATTGATTGTGGAACCAAATAACTGGTCCCCTTTTTGCTTATCAACAGGGATGCTCTCCCCTGTTAGCATCGATTCATCGATTGTTGTATAGCCTTCGATTAGTTCTCCATCAACAGGGATTTTTTCCCCGGGTTTCACGAGAATAACATCACCAACGATCACTTCTTCAAGTGGTATTTCAAGCTCCTTACCATTACGAACTACAACAGCTGTTTTTGCCTGTAGGCCCATTAGTTTTTTTATCGCTTCTGACGAACGACCTTTCGCTTTTGCTTCAAATAATTTCCCTAGCAAAATAAGCGTAATTAAAACCGCACTCGTCTCAAAGTATAACTGCGCATGATGATCCGAGAATTTAATCGCCTGATAAACGCTATAAAAGTAAGCAGCGGATGTGCCCATTACAACGAGGACATCCATATTTGCACTTTTATTGCGCAATGCTTTGTAGGCACTTACATAAAAATGGCGACCAATAATAAATTGAACGGGTGTTGCAAGCGCAAATTGTACCCAAGGATTCATTAAAAAATCCGGCACATAGAGGAATGAGGTAAAAGAAAAATGCCCAACCATCGTCCATAAAAGCGGTAAAGACAGGATAGCCGAAAAAATGAATTTTCGTGTTTGCTTCTGAATAGCCTGTTCCCGATGATCCGTCGTTTCTTGTTCATCTACCTTCAATTGTGCACCGTATCCTAGTTTTTCAACTCGTTGAATAATATCTGAAGCGGTAAGTTCGGAAGGATTAAATTCAACGGTTGCTTGTTCGAGTGCTAAGTTTACATTAGCAACGGTGACACCTGCTAATTTATTTAATCCTTTTTCAATTCTTGCAGAGCAGGCGGCACAAGTCATGCCTGTAATCGTAAACTCTTTTCTTTCTTTCACAACCTCGTAACCGAGTGCTTGGATTTTTTCTTCGAATGCCTTTTCATCTATCTCTTGTGGATTGTATTGAATAACGGATTTTTCAAGTGCTAAATTAACACTCGCCTTTTCCACACCCGGAAGTTTATTTAGCCCTTTCTCAATTCGCGTTGCACAAGCGGCACAGGTCATACCGGAAATTTGAAGTGTTTTTTCTTTTTTTTGCTCACTCACTACATGTCACACCTCTCGCTTATACCTATATAGGGTATGTTTATTTGTAAAGAGAAGAGTGCGTAGATACGCACTCTTTCCCATCTATTATTCCACTACATCATAACCTTGATCATCGATTGTTTCTTTAATTTGATCAAGTGTAACTGTTGCTTCTTCAAATGTAACATCTACTTTCTTGTCTTCTAGATGTACTTTTACTTCTTTGACACCGGCTAATTCTCCTACGCTGTTTTCAACTGCTTTTACACAATGGCCACAAGACATGCCCTGTACGTTTAATGTAACTGTTTGCATATTTCTTGACTCCTTTTGTTATTTTCTCATTAATTTTTGGATTGTTACTAATAACTCATCCATAATTTCCTCGTCCCCATCCGCTAAACGGTCCACAACACAGCCTTTTAAATGCCCTTCAAGTAGCACTTTCGCTACGCTATTTAAAGCGGATTGTGTAGCGGAAAGTTGTGTAATGATATCATCGCAATACACATCTTTTTCAATCATCCCTTTTATACCGCGAATTTGCCCTTCCACACGATTGAGACGATTCATTAAATCTTTTTTCACATGCTCAGGATGATGACTTTTTCGACAAGTGTCCTCACAATGATCCATGCAATACCTCCTTTTATTCTTATAAGGTACCTGTATGGGGTATGTAAATCATAGCTGTTTGTTTTTGGATTGTCAACTTTTTAGATTGCTTTTCAAAAGCGCAAAATAAGCTACCTGATTTGCTCAGCAATTATAGTATGTACTCCCTTCTAATCATCTATAAAAATAAAAAGCACCCTATTTCTAGGATGCTTCATACCATTTATTGTTTGACGACTGCTACACGAACTAGTTTGCCATCTCCTACCGTATCTATACGGAGTGAACCGTTTGAATAGCGGTCTGTACGTGAAAGATTAACGATTTGAATTTCCTCTTGAACGCCTTTTTCCGTTTCTAGGACAATTGTATCTGATACTTTTACCACGACAATCGCATATACACGGTGCGGGTTCGTTTTTAGTTCCTTTAGCGTCACAACGCCGCGCTTCGCACGATTGCCCAGTTCAATTTCTGAGACATTCATACGCTTAACAGCTCCGCGCTGTGTTACGATAACGATGTCTTGTTCTGCACCAAGGTTTAACACATTTGCTGCAGCAAGGTATTCCCCTTCTTTTAGCTGCATGCCTTTTACACCTGCTGTTCTTACACCGGTTACAGGTAATTCTTCCATCACAAAGCGAATGCTATAACTTGTGTTCGATGTGAGCAACAACTCTTGATCCGATGTCACAAGCTCAGCGGTAATGACTTCATCGTCCCCTTTTAAGTTCATCGTCTTAATCGGTTTCGAATAACGTGTGACAGCGTAATCTGCAAGCGACGAGCGTTTAATTTGCCCTTCCCTTGTCGCTGTAAATACAAAAATATCTTCCTGTTCAAACTTCTCAATTCCGATGACGGACACAATATGTTCTTCCGTATCAACTGGTACGATACTTGAAATATGTTGACCGAGATCTTTCCATCGGATATCTGGTAATTCATGAACCGGTTGATAAATATAGTTCCCTTTGCTTGTGAATAACAGTAAATAATGCTGTGTATTCAGCGTTTCCTCGTATAGTAAGAAGTCCGATTCCTTCATTGCAAAATCTTTGCCGTTAGATGCCGCATAGGAACGTTGACTTGTTCGCTTAACATAGCCGTCCTTTGTCACTGTCACAACAACTTCTTCACTTGGTACAAGGACATCAAGCGTCACTTTAATCTCTTCAATTTCCGCTTGAATTTGTGAACGACGCGGCTCACTAAAACGCTTTTTAATATCGTTTAGTTCTGACTTAATCACTCGTATTAGCTTTTTCTCGTCATTTAAAATGGCTGTTAATTGATCAATCAGCTTCGTTAGCTCGCCTTGTTCTTTTTGCAGTTCTGTAATATCTGTATTCGTTAAACGGTAAAGTTGCAAGCTGACAATCGCTTCCGCTTGTACTTCCGTAAAGCTAAACTTCGCAATTAAATTATTTTTCGCATCTCGTTTATCAAGCGATCCGCGGATTGTTGCAATCACTTCGTCTAAAATGGATAGCGCCTTCATTAGACCTTCTACAATATGTAAACGATCCTTCGCTTTTAGTAAATCATATTCCGAACGCCTTGTGACCACTTCTTTTTGGTGTGCAATATAAGCATCTAACATAAGTGGTAATGTCATCATCGTTGGGCGACGATTATGAATGGCAATCATGTTAAAGTTATATGTGACTTGTAAATCCGTCGTTTTATATAAGTAATTTAAAATCCCTTGTGCGGGGATATCTTTTTTCATTTCGATGACGATGCGCAGTCCATTGCGATCTGATTCATCACGTACTTCGGAAATGCCTTCTAAACGTTTGTCCATCCGTTGTTCGTCGATTTTTTTGATTAAATTTGCTTTGTTGACGTCATACGGAAGCTCTGTCACAACAATTTGTTCTTTACTTCCTTTAATCGCTTCAACTTCTGCTTTCGCACGAACGATAATTTTCCCGCGCCCTGTTTCGTATGCTTTCTTAATGCCGTCTACGCCTTGGATAATACCACCTGTTGGGAAATCTGGTCCTTTAATAACCGTCATTAATTCATCTACAGTGGCAGTTGGATGATCAAGGCGCATTAATACAGCATCTAGGCTTTCCGTTAAGTTATGTGGTGGGATATCCGTTGCATAACCAGCCGAAATTCCCGTTGAACCATTCACTAACAAATTCGGGAAACGTGCTGGTAATACAGTTGGTTCCACATCTTGATCATCAAAGTTTGGCACGAACTCTACTGTTCGCTTTCCAAGATCACGCAGCATTTCCCCGGCAATAGCTGACAGACGTGCTTCCGTATAACGCATAGCTGCTGCTGGATCTCCATCGACAGAACCGTTATTTCCGTGCATTTCAATGAGCATATGACGCGCTTTCCAGTCTTGGCTCATACGTACCATCGCTTCATAAACAGATGAGTCACCGTGCGGATGGTAGTTACCAATAACGTTCCCGACTGTTTTAGCTGATTTACGGAACGGTTTATCGTGTATGTTGTTATCGTTATACATCGCATACAAAATACGACGTTGTACTGGTTTTAGACCGTCGCGTGCATCAGGCAACGCGCGGTCTTGAATAATATATTTTGAATAGCGACCAAAGCGGTCACCCATAATTTCCTCTAACGGTAAATCTTGAAAACGTTCTGTTGCCATTATACTTCCTCCTCGTGAATGAACTCGTTATCTAGGATATTGAGGTCTTCTTCCATACCGAAGTTCACATTTGTCTCTATCCATTTACGACGAGGTTCTACTTTATCACCCATTAATGTGGAAACACGACGTTCCGCACGCGCGGCATCGTCAATTGTCACCCGAATTAATGTACGTGTTTCAGGGTTCATCGTTGTATCCCATAACTGATCGGCGTTCATCTCACCAAGCCCTTTATAACGCTGAATAACATATCCTTTGCCGACTTTTTTCATCGCTTGCTGTAATTCATTTTCTGTCCAAGCGTATTCGATGACTTCTTTCTTGCCTGCCCCTTTAGATACTTTATACAGTGGTGGCAATGCAATAAACACTTTTCCCGCTTCAACGAGTGGACGCATATAACGATAGAAGAACGTAAGTAGTAATACTTGAATATGTGCACCGTCTGTATCGGCATCGGTCATAATGACTACTTTATCGTATGCAGTATCTACCACATTAAAGTCCGATCCAACACCCGCACCGATTGCATGAATGATCGTTGCAATTTCTTCATTTTTCATAATGTCTTGCAGCTTGGCTTTTTCCGTATTAATGACTTTCCCGCGCAGTGGCAAAATCGCTTGGAAGCTACGGTCACGGCCTTGTTTTGCTGAACCACCCGCAGAATCTCCCTCTACAAGGTATAATTCATTTTTTGCGGCATTTTTGGACTGAGCCGGTGTTAATTTACCTGATAACAGCGTACTACTCTTTTTATTTTTCTTGCCGTTTCGTGCATCTTCACGTGCCTTTCGTGCCGCTTCACGTGCTTGTTGAGCGCGAATCGCTTTACGAACTAAAGAGGATGATAATTCAGCATTTTCCTCCAGTACATATAAAAGTTGCTCTGATACAACCGTATCAACAGCAGAACGCGCTTCACTTGTACCGAGCTTGCCTTTTGTTTGTCCTTCAAACTGTAGTAAATGCTCTGGAATACGAACAGAGACGATGGCAGATAAGCCTTCTCGAATATCTGTCCCTTCTAGGTTTTTATCCTTTTCTTTTAGTAATCCAATTTTCCGTGCATATTCATTAAACACACGTGTCATGGCCGCTTTTGCACCTGTTTCATGTGTGCCGCCGTCTCGTGTGCGTACATTGTTGACGAATGATAAAATCGTTTCCGAGTAGCCATCATTAAACTGAAAGGCAAACTCCACTTCGATTTCTTGCTGTGACCCTTCCACATATTGAACGGGATGTAGCACGTCTTTTTCCTCATTTAAATAAGCGACAAATGCTTCAATACCGTTTTCATAATGGAAAATATCAGACGTGCCCTCACCGCGCTCATCAATCAGCTCAATTTTCAGCCCTTTTAACAGGAAAGCGGATTCACGAAGACGCTCAGCTAATGTATCATAGTTAAATTTCGTTACGGAGAAGATTTCTTTATCTGGTAAGAAATGAACAAGCGTGCCTGTTTCTTTCGTTTTTCCAATTGTTTCAAGCGATGTAACAGGCTTTCCTCCCTGCTCAAAACGTTGACGATGAATGACACCATCACGATAAATTGTGACTTCTAAAAATGTTGAAAGGGCATTGACAACGGATGAACCTACACCATGTAAGCCGCCACTTGTTTTATAGCCACCTTGCCCAAACTTCCCTCCAGCATGTAATACTGTAAAGATGATTTCTGGCGTAGGTTTACCCATTTTATGCATTCCTGTAGGCATACCTCGTCCGAAGTCACGTACACTAATACTATTATCTTCATGAATTTTTACGATGATATGTGAACCAAACCCAGCAAGTGCTTCATCAACCGCATTATCCACTATCTCATACACTAAATGATGAAGACCGCGCCCGTCTGTAGAACCGATATACATCCCTGGTCGTTTACGAACAGCTTCTAACCC
Source organism: Lysinibacillus sp. LZ02 (assembly GCF_050613145.1). Lineage (GTDB taxonomy): Bacteria > Bacillota > Bacilli > Bacillales_A > Planococcaceae > Lysinibacillus_B. The sequence continues at coordinate 2,184,783 of NZ_CP192507.1, forward strand.
TTCTAATACTTGAATGGCATCGTCATTATAGGCGATCCCTTGTTGCTTATTTACCAAATCAATTCCCCTCCAAAACCAAACAAACGTTCTATCACTACTAATCGTACTTGGAATAGTAGGCGCTGTCAATATTTCCAACAAGCGCAATTAGACATTTATTGTATCATCATCTCTGTTCCAATAAAAGTTCATGCTCTATTGAAATTCATGAAATAGGGGCATATTTCCTTCTTTTTTTTAAAAATAACGACAAAAATATACCCTTTTTCCTATGCAAAATGGATTTCTTTCTACTAATGATGCGTCATTACATGCTAATATATCTCGGTATATGATAAATTCCACTTTCTAATTGAATGAAAAACGTGTAAAATACTTGATACAACCTATTAGTACCAACTAATAATTTTTTTACTATTGAAAGGAGCACAACCGCATGCTAAATGCACTCATTATTCTTTGTGCTTATTTAATTGGTTCCATTCCATCTGGATTATGGGTCGGAAAAGCTTTTTATAAAACGGATATTCGTGAACACGGTAGCGGAAATTTAGGTGCGACGAATACATTCCGCACACTTGGAAAAAAAGCCGGGATTGCTGTCACAATTATTGATGTGTTAAAAGGAACAGCAGCCGTATTATTGCCACTTCTCCCATATTTTCAGGAGACAAGCATTCACCCACTTGTTTTAGGTGTTGTCGCGGTAATTGGCCATATGTTCCCAATTTTTGCAAGCTTCCGTGGTGGAAAAGCAGTGGCGACAAGTGCGGGCTTATTATTAGGCTATACTTGGCCGTTATTTATCGTTTTATTCTTCACCTTCTTGTTGGCATTAAAATTAACAAAGATGGTTAGCCTCACATCAATCATCGCAGCCACTGTAGCACTTATTTATAGCATTGTTTACGGATTTGTCAGTGGTGAATGGGAATTAAGCATTTTGATCGCTTGCTTATTTACGTTTATTGTTTACCGTCACCGCGAAAATATTAAACGAATCAAAAATGGCACAGAACCAAAAGTAAAATGGATTTAGGTAAAACTTAAAAACAACAAAATCCGCAGACTGTCTTGAAAGCGTTTGGCAAGCAAGCAACGTAGGATGAAAGTGGTCTGTAAGCTCTCTACTTGAGAGCTTTTTTATTTTCATTCTTTCAATTTACTTGCATAATAAACAACGAGGTGATGAAATTGAAAATTGTTATAACAGAAGAGGCATTTACATGGTTTCAAGAAGAAATAGAAGTCGAACAAGGTGACTATATTCGCTTTTATGCAAGGTATGGTGGTTCCTCCCCGTTCCATGAAGGATTTTCACTTGGTATGAATCGTGAGCGACCACATGAAATCGGTATTGAAACGGACGTAAACGGTGTTCGTTTTTATATTGAAAAAAACGATGAGTGGTTCTTTAATGAACATGATCTATATGTATCACTGAATGAACCATTAGATGAGTTGGTCTATGAATACAAACTTGCTACGAATTCGTAGTAAGTTTTTTTATACTTATTTTTCGCTTTCAAACAAAACCTATAGACGAAATGGACTATATTTATGTTATATTGGAAAGGATTGTTTAGAAAGGAGTACTTATGCAATTTAATACATTAAACAAAAAGTTAGTCGCTGTATTTTTATCTGTCACTCTCATTGCGTTAGGAATGACGGTTGCCATTTTATTTTTTACTTCTGCGAGTAGTTTAAATGCCATGAGCGAAAGTCAACAAATAGAAGTGGAACAGACAGTGAAAACACATTTTGAAGCGACAGCGAACGAACTTTTAACCCTTTCCGCGCTATACGCAGAAGATGAAGCAGTGTTAAATGCTTTTGCTTCAGGGGATCGTACACAAATTCAACAGACGTTAATCCCTATGTATGAGCGATTACAAACGGAACATGGCGTAACGGTTTTTGAAGTGGGCAATCAAAACGGAATCGTGATGCTGCGCGGGCATAATCCAGAGAAATACGGTGATGATAAAAGTAATTTACCCGCTATTCAGTCTACATTAACGGGCACATCGACTGCTGGCTTTGAATTTGGTAGTAGTGGACTATCGGTTCGTGCATTTATGCCACTTGTTTACAATGATCAAATAATCGGGACGCTCCAAACAGGCTTGGATGATACTTTTGTAAAAGAACTGCAGGAATTACTACCGAATATTACGATCAATTTATATAACGAAGAGCAAACAATTGTTGTATCTTCCGAAGAACAAAATCTCGGTCAAACATTACAAGACAATACAATGCTTCCTTCTATTCAAAATGGTGAACCTGTGCGCATGCAAAATGACTCGATTATTGAAACTTATATGCCGATGTACGATCCAACGAATACGAAGATTATTGGTATGATACATATTAGTCAAGACATTTCGGTTATTGCAGGTACAAAAAAACAAATTTTTATCGTAGCAACCATTTTATTAGTTGTTACGACGATTGTCGTTGTGTTTATTTCTATTTTATTTAGTCGCTCTATTTCCAATCCAGTGAAAGCTATTTCAAAGCAAATGACCGTATTAGCAACAGGTGACTTGCGTAACCAGCTAGCGCTCAAAAAGCAAAAGGATGAAGTGGGCGATTTAATCGAAAGCATACAACACTTCCAACACAGCTTAAAACAGACGCTTACAGAAGTAGCAACAACGGCTACAGAAGTATCCTCTTATAGTGACGAATTATCTTCCGCATCAAAAGAAGTAGCTGCTGGTGCTACACAAATAGCCAACACGATGGAAGAGCTTGCAGCGGGAACAGAAAGTCAAATCCATGCAACAACGGAACTATCGACGATTATGAATGACTATGCTTGGAAACTACAAGATACAAGTAACCATGCAAGTGAATTGCAGCAAGGAACAGCAGAAGTTGTTGCTTTAGCAGATGAAGGACGAACACTCATCACCCATTCGAACGAACAAATGCAGTCCATTTATCAAATTGTCGAAGATTCGATGGAGAAAATGAAAAAACTCGACGATCAAGCACAGGATATCTCTTCCTTTGTCTCTATCATTAAAGCTGTGGCTGACCAAACGAATTTATTGGCACTCAATGCATCGATTGAAGCAGCGCGTGCTGGTGAACACGGGAAAGGCTTTGCTGTCGTAGCGGAAGAAGTACGAAAATTAGCAGAACAAGTGGCCAGTTCCGTAGATGAAATTACAACGATTGTCCAAACGATTCAACAAGATTCAAAAAACGTCAATACATCCTTAGCTACTGGATTTAGCAAAGTACAAGAAGGATCCGCTCAATTACAACAAACGACAGAAACATTTATATCTATTAACGAAGCGATGCAACAAGTAGCGAATCATGTAGTGCGTATGATGCAAAATGTTCAGGGCATGGCAGAAGAAGGACAAGAAATCAATGCTTCTATTGAAGAAATCAATGCCATTACACAAGAGGCATCAGCTAGCGTTCAAGAAACAGCAGCAACAGCGGTCCAATCAAGTGCATTAATTAAAGAAGTATCAAGAGGAACAGAGCAACTAGCTACTCTCGCTACAGAACTAGATGCATTAGTAAAACAATATAAACTATAACAATTACCATTGAATATACAAATAAGATAGCATTCTGAAAGCGCAATAATCCTAACAATACAAGGGTTATTGCGCTTTCACTTATCACTAAAGTTCCTTCTCTAAATCTGTTAATAAATTCAAAACAATTTCAGAATATTTCTCTAGTTCTTCAAAAGCTTTTTCTATTCCTATATGGTCATTCATTTCAAAACATTTCACTGCCAATTGAGCACTTTGATGTACTTGCATATGTGGTTGTTCTAAGTCTTTAAATGTTTTTTTGCTTTTCACATGCTCGGGTAAATCTCCGTAATACCATTTTCCTAGCCTACATTCTTTATGAGAAATCGTTTCTTTCGAGTCGATCGTCCCTATGCCTAAAATTAAGTTATACACTCGCCATTTCCATAGTAAATGGTCCGTTTTCGCCACTTTCAAAATATCTTTTGACGTTAGTTTCACATTAATATTTAAAAATTTCTTGCGATACGTATCCATTTTATTGCTAATTTCAAAAAATGTTTTTGCTGTTCGCTTTGATATTTCTTGCGACTCTACACTATTATCATAGATACTCGCATTTCTCGAAGCGATATCCACAATCGTAGAAGTTTGCTCTTCACTCATCGCTGCTATTTGAGAGGTTGCTCCATTTATTCCTTTCATCATTTCAACGATGTTTATTAATGCTTCACTTGCACTCTCCGCTCTCACAACACTTTTTTCAACTAACTTTTCCGTTTGGCCAATTCCTTCAATGACTTCTAAAGATACGTTTTGTAATGACTCCATATTAGAAATAATCTTTACAATTTGCTCCTTTGTATGTTCCGACAGTTTCCTAACCTCTGAAGCAACTACCGAGAAACCACGTCCATGTTCCCCTGCTCGGGCAGCTTCAATGGATGCATTGAGGGCTAATAAATTGGTTTGATCAGCGATTTCTTTAATAATTCTAATGATATCCTGTGTCTGATCAATTTCTTGATTCAATTGTTCAACATTCTTTACAATTGTTCCATATACATGACCAACTTGCTTTATATCTTCCATCGTTTCATCTACTACTCGTCTGCTTTCTTCTGTAGAATGAACCGAATCATCTGTTCCTTCTGCCACTTCAACTGCATAATTTGCTACCCCGTGTATAGAAGCACTCATCTCTTCGGTTGCTGCAGTTACACTATGCGTCTCGTCTATCTTTTTCTGCATATTAGAAAGCAGTTGTTTGATTGTATCTAAAGTCGTCATCTCATTTAACATGTCAGATACTTCGTTTAAAAAGTATTTAAACGTATTTTCCATATATACTTCAACGATTAATTGTTTGTCATAAGCTGCTAACTTTTGTACAGCAACCACACACTCTATCATACGCTGAGGATGACGATGTAGTTTTTCCATTAAAATTGTAGTCATTATCTGAATCAACAAATCATGTGCAGCAACAAAATTTTCCGCTGTCAAATTAATTCGACTATTGTACTCCCCTATTTTTATTCGCGTCACGATATAATGCTGATCGACTTCCGCTTCTAAAAATTGATCAATATATTGTTCTATCTTCTCTCTTAGACGATCGACTGTGGAGTGTTGCGCAATAAGTTGATTAAATATATGTTCAGATTGTATTCTTCCGTAAAATTTATCGATTATTTCCTTCTTAAAAGGAGCTAATATATTCGCTGATTGTTTTACCCTATTAAGCGTTTCTTGGTCGACACCTAAGAACGATAAGCGCTCCTTTGCTCGCTCCCCCACTTTAGGTAAGTCTGTTTCTGAAGCATTTACATATTGATCCCATTTGTTAGATTTATTTATAAAGAAGACCATCTTTTCCCCTCACCTTTACATCATATTATTTTTCACTCGAATACATTGATTCCATTTCTTATTTCTCTTTAGTTAGCAAACTTGAATTTATTCTACGATTGGGGACTTTTTTCTTGCACATAGCTAGAAGCTTTCGGAACCTTTTGCACAGCAAGAGGAGGAATATACAAAAGATTCTATAGTAGTGATCAGGGGCACTACTAGCTTACATAAAATGCCGTTCACCGCTTCAACTATTTTCTTTATTTTATTCCATTATAGTTATATATAACTAAAAATCAATATTTATTATTGTTTTTAATAAAAAATAAAGAGTATAAAGATTCATTATATAGATTTACCACCGCGACGATAGACTTGTGCTCGGATAAAGTCTTTATTTTTGCAATTAGCAGAAAAAAGCGGTTTTCACCCTTCTTTCGCTATAATAATGTGTGGCATCTTAGAAGCATTTGTACAACAGAGAGATAGAGGGATACGATGGAAAGACACATTTATTGGCGTAGTACATTTTTTTTACTGGGGATACTCATATTATCATTTGGTATAACATTAACGATTAAAGCGAAATCGCTGGGAGTTGGCTCTTGGGATGTACTCCACATCGGGCTGGCAGATACTTTCGGTTTAACGATTGGAACATGGTCGATTATCATTGGTTTAATCATTTTAACAATTGACTCCTTGTTTATGAAACGATTACCGAAAATCGGGACATTTTTAGATATGTTTTTAGCTGGTATTTTCATTGATATTTTCAATGCCATTTTACCGACGCTGAACGGGTTCTTCCCACAATTGATTGCTTTTTGTATCGGTCTACTACTGCTTGGCTTTGGTTGTGGCATGTATATTGTAGCAAACCTAGGGATTGGACCACGTGATGCATTAATGCTACTCCTCTCACATAAGCTTGGCTGGAGTGTCGGTCGAGCTCGTACGACGATGGAAATTATAGTGGCGATTACAGGCTTCTTACTTGGTGGCCCTATCGGAATCGGCACGATCATTATGTCTTTTGGACTCGGTCCGATTGTGCAATGGGCACTAAAAGTAAACGAAAAGTTATTCTACGCCGCAACGGGTACGGAAAGCTCTGCTTATAACTAATTAGATAAACTAGGTTAAAACTTACATCCCCTGTTATAATGCAAACAGAGGAGTTGAAAAAATGATTACGATTACAACAACGACGGCCTATGAGCATTTAGAGGAGCAATTACTGGAAGATGAAGATTTTTATGAGGAAGTGGTAGCGGAAGGAACCGCTGAAAGCTTTTTACTTACTTGCTCTGTTGGTATCGATGATGACGGTGAGTACATCACGTGGAATTTATTTTACGAGGATGGATTTAGTGAATGCGATACAATTCCCCTTCATAAATGTAAATTTGATGTGTTTGATAAGGATGCACTAACAGCAGAGATGAAAAATCAGTTCCGTAAATTGCTGATGAAAGCAGCAAATAATGGCGAAGCAGACGCTGCACCTGCCCAAGCTTTACTAACAAAACTAATATAAAAAGAAGGTAGCCTCAACGTCAAAGTGAGTGCTACCTTCTTTTATTGTTCACGGGAGAAAAAGTGGCGGAATTTATAAAATGCAAATGCGGAAGCAATAACAAAAAGCGTAAAGGCAACTGGTAAAATAATTAAAAATGAAGTCGTCATATGTATCCCCCTTCTGTACTACTTGAGTATAGCATAAATTTTATAGTTTTTTTGAAATAGCCCGGACCTCTTTGAAAGAGGGAGACTACTCGCCTCCCACTTTATCTTAAGCTCTCCTAACTTTTTCAGGCACGACCGCAGCTATACCTTGTCCTCGAACAGCTACCGCCATCATTCTCCCAGCGATCAATGTCTAAGTAATCATCCAAGCTGTCAGGCATTCTTCCTTGATGAAAAGACAAAACTGTGCTCACTACCGAAATATTCATCATCCTTTTTTTAAATTTTTCATGCTTATCTCTATATTATGAAATGAATATGTTTCAGTTCATTCGATAAGATATATTAATGCACTTGCATTAATAACCCGTAATTTTCTTTATACACCTTTTTTGATATGTTAAAGAAAAAGGGGGTATTATTATGAGAATTTTCGATGCACATTTCCATATTATTGATTTTGACTTTCCGATTACCGAAAACCAAGGCTATTTGCCCCCTAATTACGTTGTCGAAGATTACCAGGATGAAACGGCTCATTTCAATGTATTAGGCGGGGCTATTGTGTCCGGTTCATTCCAAGGATTTGATCAAAAGTATTTATTAGCAGCGCTCAAAAAAATGGGGCCAACATTTTGCGGCGTCACACAATTACCTTTTTCAGTGACGGATCAAGAAATACTCTATTTACATGCAAACGGGGTAAAAGCATTACGCTTTAACATTAAAAGAGGCGGTTCAGAAAATTTATCGAAGTTGGATTACTTCGCTAGAAGAGTTTATGATTTAGTAGGATGGCATAGTGAACTTTATATTGATGCAAAAGAGTTACCTGAAATTGCAGCAACAATCGAAACATTACCCGCAATATCAATCGATCATTTAGGATTATCTGAAGAAGGACTGCCTCATTTATTAAAGCTAGTGGATAAAGGGGTATATGTAAAAGCTACTGGTTTTGGTCGCGTAGATGTGAATGTTATGAATGCCTTAAAATCGATTTATGAAATGAATCCAGATGCACTTATGTTCGGGACAGATTTACCCTCTACAAGAGCAAAAAGACCTTTTGAATACGCAGATATTGAACTAATACAACAGCTATTTGATGAACAAGCTACCGATAAAATTTTATACTCGAATGCTGTTAAATGGTATTTCGATTAAAGTACAGATTTCTTCTACTAAACGTAAAAACCGCATGACGAGTAATTCCCAATCATGCGGCTTGTGTTAAATATGAAACTCAATATTTTCTTCAACGAAGTCCCATTTGTATGGTGTTTCTTGGTATACGTAGTAGTTAAGCCAATTGTAGAACAATAAGTGTGAGTGTGCACGCCATGTATTTTTAGGCTCTTTTAGTGGATCGTTCTCTGGGAAATAGTTCACAGGCATATCAACATTATCGTCTTTGGCGATGTCGCGTACATATTCATCGCGTAATGTTGTAGCATCGTACTCTAAGTGTCCCGTAATCATAATGTGTTTATTATCTTTGGATTGGACAATAAATACACCCGCGTCATCAGAATAGCTCAAAAGCTTTAAATCGCTATGGTTGCGCACTTCATCAATCGAAACAGATGTATGGCGGGAATGCGGTGCTACATATTCGTCACTAAACCCACGCACTAAGTCGACCGTTAAGTCTGTAATAACGTGCGAATAAACACCTGAGCATTTTTTCGGTAGCTCAAATTTTCCGATCCCAAAGTGATGATACAGCGCCGCTTGTGCTCCCCAACAAATGTACATAATCGATGTCACATTGACTTTCGCCCAGTTCATAATTGTTGCAATTTCCTGCCAATAAATGACTTCTTCAAATTCCATCCGTTCTACAGGTGCACCTGTAATAATCATGCCGTCAAATCGACGATGTTTCACCTCATCAAATGTTTTATAAAAAAGCTGTAAATGCGATTTCGATACATTTTTAGATTCATATGTAGCTGTATTTAAAAATGTAACATTGACTTGAAGTGGTGTATTTCCTAGTAAACGTAGTAATTGCAATTCTGTTTTCTCTTTTTCTGGCATTAAATTGCAAACTAAAATGTTTAGTGGTCGAATTTGTTGCGTGCGGGCGCGGTCTTCCTCCATGATGAAGATTTTCTCTTCTCGTAGTAAATCTCCAGCTGGTAATTTTTTCGGTATGTTAATCGGCATACTCGTATCCCCCATTTCTATGAAATTAGAAAAACATATCTCCGCTAAAATAAATCGAGATAATGTATTTTCTTAAAACTTTCCTATCGACGCAAAAAACCTCCCATTCCAGCAAATAAGAATGAGAGGGTATTAGACGCTCGCTCTTATCTTTCAAGGAAAGTCCTTGCTGGAAGTAGCACCTTTCTAGTATGACTAGAGGTTGCTGAAGCTTCATCGGGCCATGTCCCTCTGCTTCTCTTGATAAGATTATTAAATTAGATAAATTGTATCACGCGAATTAGAATATTTCAACAATTCAATCAAAAATTTCTCACAAGCATGTAAACGATTATTTCCGCGCTTCGTTATCAAAAGTAGAGGCACTAAACATTATTTCGTCCACGCCTGTTTCTTCTGTAAACACGTTTAACTGCTCGACTACTGTTTTTTCACTACCAATACATGTGTATTGTCGTCGTTGCATCACTGTACCACGTTCAAATTGCGTCCATATTTTCGACTGGCAGCTTTAGTTTCCCTACGCCCTCACCCTTTTTCTCGTTCAAGTTCTTTCCGTTTTTTCGTTACAAATAACATGAGCCAACCGATGACACCAGCAAAAACAAGATAAAAAATAGATTTCGGTAAACTTTCATCCCAATAATTTACCGCTTGTAAAAGGCTTACAACAATTAAGCCAATCCCCACTATATTATGTATTAAAGAACCCGCTTTCAGTTCTACTCAGCTCCTTTCTAGTATTTCTATTGTTACGGATTTCAAATACAATGGCAAATAAAAAAGCCACCCCCCTTAAGAGAATGGCCTATTTCATCATTCTAAAATTTTCACAGTGACGGTGCGGCGTCCCCAACTATATGCTTTATCCTTTGTTGGCATAAAGACATCGATTTTATTGCCCTTAATCGCGCCACCTGTATCCCCTGCAACCGCTTCACCGTAGCCTTCCACCCACACTTTTGTCCCAAGTGGAATGACCTTTGGATCAACTGCGATGACTTTTGCATCGGGATTTTTCTTCAAATTAATACCCGTACTTGTAACGCCTGAACACCCACGACAACTTGCTGTAAATGCTGTTGCTGTTACTTCCAATGTTTTCACTTCTTTTTCATCCTGTACATCTGCTTTAGCTGTTGTATCTGATTTCGATTCTTCAGATACCGTTAGTACTTCATTTACTCTGATCGTATCGTTCGATAAATTATTTAAAGATTTGAGTGTGTTTACTGTTGTGTTGTATTTTTTTGCTAAACCGTATAATGTATCGCCCTTTTGTACTGTGTGTGTTGCTGCATCAGCCGATGTAACAAACAATGTCATACTTAAAAGTAAGACCCCTAGTAAAGACAAGATACTTTGTTTGCGCATGAATTACCTCCACTATGATTAAAGTTTTTCCATACAATATAATCTTAACCATTTTAGATTTCATGCTTGTTACAAATCAAAGCCTTTTTTATTACAGAAATATTACTGAAAATAAACAAAAATGCCCGTTTGTAATGAAACGGACATCAAAATGTTATGTTATTTTTGCATAAAATTGGTTAACTCTTCATAACGCTTTATTGTTTGCTCATAACCCATTTGATAGGTTTTACGCATCACCGAAATATCTTTTTCAAAACTATTTAGTGCATAATCAGGTCGAAATATAAATGCTTGTCCCGTTGCTTCGAGTGACTCCACATATTCTAAAGTGGCATTATACCGTTCTGCGCGATTGGCCATTGCTTGAGCTAGCGCTGGATACTTCCGAGCAAATAATTTCATGACCCATTTACTTTTACGATCCAATTCTTTACGGTAGCCTTTAGGTCGCGTGAGCACGAAAATATGCTTGTTGAAACCATGCTCCTCTGCTCGCTTCACAGGAATGGGGTCAGCTAAACCGCCATCATAATACGGGACATCATTCAATTTAATCTCTGGAAATAAAACCGGAAGTGCACATGTTGCCCGTAGCATCGTACACTGTGTATCCATCGTTAGTGCGTCCATGTACTCGACTTCTCCGGTGTAAGCATTTGTTACCCCGAACTCGAGCTGACCGTCGAAAGTGCGATACGTCTCCCAATCAAATATATCCAGCTGATTAGGTAACACATTATATGCAAAATCTAGCCCAAAATAACTTCGCTCTTTAAAGAAATTACCAATACCCATATAGCGCTTGTCATGTCTATACGTAGAAAGAACGCGTAATGTACGTTCTTTTTGTTCTGCTACGTATGAACACGCATTAATCGCACCAGCTGAAATGGCAACGATGTATGGCAATTTCATTTTTTCATCGATAAACGCATCGAGTACGCCTGCTGTAAATAATGTTCGAAATGTCCCGCCCTCTAAAATAAGGCTTGCATCTTGTACTTGAGACACAAAATTCACCTTCTATCACATTAGTTTCTTATAGTGCGAAAATAATTGTACCAGTGCCGCAAAATCTTTTTCAAATGTTGGCTGAATGATACTTAATTGGACAAGTCCTCGCTGTTTTAAGTAACGACTCGCACCGTGCAAAGCAAAATCATTTAACTGTGTACACGTATAAAAATCTTCCATCTCTACAAATGTAACAATAATTGGATAGTGCACTGTTTGCAAACCGTAGTGCATATAAATAGGAGAAGTAAGCACTAATTCAAGACGATTTTGTAGTACTTCAAAACGTGCCGGATATTGTTCAAGTGCTGCAAATGTATTTGCTAACAAGTATACCGGTACTGTAAACGGCATTTTTTCATGGTACGTAGAAAGATTGAAATAGCAAGGGATATGATCGTTAGCAGTAGGCACCTCATTATAAAAGACAAAAGCTAGACCACTCAGTGCGCCAATCGCCTTCCCGCTCACAGCTGTTGCACAAAAGACGTCCTGTAACGAGAACTGATGTGTACCAAAAGAGCTAATGCAATCCACACAAAGCTTCACATCGTATTTTTGGCAAAGTAAAATGAGCTCATTGAAAGGGTTTAATGTTCCGGTAGATGTTTCGCCATGTACAAAGGCAAGCCATTTTATATCGTGTTCTTTTATAATGTGCTCAAGTTCTTCAAGATTAAATGCCTCTCCCCACTTGTAGCATTTCTCCGTAAAAGACAGCTGCCAATTCCTCGCCTGTTGAATTAATCTCTCACCAAATTCCCCGTTACTCAGTACAAGTCCCTGCTCATTCGGACAAGTTGCTTTTACAGCCCCTAGCATGGCCTCATTTGCTGCGGTTCCTGAACCGACAATCGTTGCCACAAAACGGCTATTGGCAAGTTCTAGTAGCTGCCGTTTGACATCTTGATATAATGTTGTTGCATCAATACTGCGATGTGACATCTCCGTGTGGGAAATAGCCGTTGCTTGTTTCACTGGACCAGGATAAAATGTTTTTAGCTCTTTTAACATACGGTGGCGGAATGTATCAATCGACTCCTTTGTCAGTACCATTGGCAAGTATTGTGCTTCTTTTGGTCCAACAGCAGGTGCAAATTGTGTAAAACCAATTTGCTTATACATTTTTTCTTCCCGTGTAGTGCCTGAAATCACACAAGCAGAAAAATCTTGCTCATAAAAGTAGGCATATAGCGCTTTAAACAACTTCAGCATAACACGACCGTTGCGATGCTCTTTTTTGACAGCAAGTAACCGTAACTCACATAGATGACGACACAGTTCTTTTGGTAAATGGTGCTCTACGGGCCCTATTTTTTCATCGAGTGAAAATGGGCGGATAGCACGAAAGGCAACCATTCCTACAAGTTCCGCTTCTTTATAAACAACGATGTATGTATTTTCATGATGAAAGCGATCCACAAGACGACGTGTAGTATTTTCCCTGTGCTGCGGAATTTCCTCAACGAACGTTTCGTAATTCAACTCAGCGATTTGCTCAAATTCTTTTTCTGTTGTCGCAATTTTTGTCCAGTACATATTATTTCACTCTTTCTATTAGGTTCTGACGATGCTCAAATGTCAGTAATGCCAATATCGCAACGAGTATAAGAAGTTCAAATTCCCCCGTTGCTACTATATAGATGCTATATGTCATAAAACCAATTACCATGCTAATCGTTAAACTTTTTGTAAACGGTAATGAAACAACAAAACCAGCGATTAGCGCTAACAGGAGAATCGGTGAAAAGGTAAGTAAAGCGCCAATGCCCGTCGCAATTCCCTTTCCCCCTTTAAACTTTAACCAAAACGGGTATAGATGACCGAGTACAACAAACAAAATCCCAGCTGTAATCCATACATCCTCAAAACCGAGGTAGCGTCCTAAAAATACAACGAGAACACCTTTTAATCCATCGCCAATAACAGTTAGCAAAAAGGCAACTTTTCCTAATGTACGCCCTGCATTACGAGCACCTAAATTGCCTGTATTCGCTTGTTGTAGGTTAATTCCTTTCCATTTACCAACGAAATAAGCGGTCATCAATGTCCCGATCAAATAACTGATAACTAAATAATAAATAAGCAACATGTCACCTACCTTAAATCATTTTCCTAGACAAAATGGGAGATGCCGAAAGTTTTCGACAGTCCCCCATTTATTACCTTCTATTCTATTATATACGTTATGATGACTTGATACGTTTCAAAAAAACTTAACTCGTACTAAAATAGCGCAACTGAAATTTTAGTAAAACACGATTCCAATTAAAATTCCAATAATTACAATAATATACGGCTTTACTTGCCATTTCATTAGCAATGTGAAAAGAATAATCGCAAAGACTGCATCCCATACATTGCTGATTGTTCCTGATACAATCGGTGTAAAGAAGGCAGCTGTTAAAATACCTACTACTGCTGCATTCATCCCAGCGATGGCACCGCGCAGCTTTGGATGCTGACTTAATGATACCCAAAATGGATAGGCGCCGAGTATAAGTAAAAATGCGGGTAAAAAGATTGCAAATATTGCCCATACAGCACCACCTACTCCGCCTAATACCATGCCGATATACGCCGCAAATGTAAACAATGGACCTGGCACCGCCTGTGTTGCCCCATAGCCTGTTAAAAATGACTCTAAAGACATAAGTCCGCTATGAACAAACTGTGCTTCTAATAACGGGAGTACGACATGGCCTCCACCAAACACGAGCGCACCCGCTGTATAAAATTTCTCGAACCATACGAGTGCTTCTATATTTACGATGTTATTTAAAAGAGGCAGCACGATGAGTAATGCAAAAAATAGTACGAGTAAAATAGCACCTGTTGTTTTAGATAATAATTGTGTGGCAGTGACTTTTTTAGGAGCCCCTTTAAATATCAGGTATCCGATAACACCAGCCATTAAAATGACGATTACTTGTGTCCAAGCAGTAGCGAAAAATAACAGTACCCCACAAGCAGCAACTGCTAACGTAATATGCTGCCAAGTTGGAAGCAGTTTCTTTGCCATATCGATAATCGCATGGGCTACAATCGCCACAGCGACAAGTTTTAACCCGTGAATCCAGCTCATATTAAAATCAGCCTGCAAATAAAATGCAGCAAATAGCATAAGTAAAAGGACAGATGGCATCGTAAAGCCGATAAATGACACGATACTTCCTACTATCCCACCTCGTATTAAACCGATGCCCATTCCAACCTGACTTGAAGCGGGACCCGGTAAAAATTGACTTAGTGCCACAAGATCCGCGTATTCCTCGTCTGTTAGCCATTTCTTCTGCTTGACATATGTTTGTTGAAAATAGCCTAAATGTGCGGTCGGACCACCAAAAGATGTACATCCGAGACGGAACGACACGATAAAAATTTCCCACAACCGAAGCATAAATAACTCCTTTCAATAAAAAAGCATGGGGGTGCCAATGTGACTGACTCCTCCATGCTTAAAACTATTTATTTGCTACAACATATCAAGTTATTGATGTAGTGTAAAGGGGGTGATGGGCGTTCAAAGCAGAAATTTACAAAGTTGTAACATCAAATGTTTTAACAAATGGGTTTATCACTTTTGTAAAGGTTTTGTAAATTCGTATGCTATTCCCCTAGGTGATCGATATAGCGATATAATGTCGACTTACTAATCCCTGTTTCCTCTTTAATCGCTTGTAATGTGTACTTTTTACTTTGATACATGTGAAAGGCTCTTTTTAAATTATCATCTGATTTTTTCGGTCGACCGATGGCTTTCCCCTGCTTTTTTGCTTCTTGCATCCCGAATGTTGTACGATGACTCATACAAGCTGTTTGAAGCTTGGCAAAAAAGGTCGTTGCTTCTATAAGAGACAACTGTAACATCGATGTACTTGAAATGTTGTCATGTAGAAAATGAATCGCTACTTCATCACGTTCAACGACTTTCAGTAAATCTTCGAATTGTGTCAAGGAGTCCGCTAGTACAACGATATTCTCCACATACACTTCATCTCCAGATTGAAGGTTCATCAATAAGTCTTCCAGTTGTGTTCGCTTTTTAGCATAAGGATGTTGTTCTATGTAAAGTTGATCCACTTCAACCGTTGTTAATTGGTTTGTCATTTGTTCATCCCCTTGAATAGGACGCTTATACCCGTAAATCATGTTCCACTCCCCTTTCCCAAAACTATTTCTTTTTGGGAATATTAATGGTACTATTATGAATGTCATTTTTGTCACTAACTACTTAGGTAGTACTATATCGAAAGGAGAAACAGTATGCAAACATTAAAAGAGCAATGGTTTGGGAATATTCGTGGCGATATTTTATCAGGCATTGTCGTTGCATTAGCACTTATTCCAGAAGCGATTGCCTTCTCTATTATTGCCGGGGTAGACCCAATGGTTGGGCTTTATGCGTCGTTCTGTATTGCGACCATTATTGCCTTTGTCGGTGGACGTCCTGGTATGATTTCAGCTGCAACAGGGGCGATGGCGCTTGTCATGGTGAACTTAGTCGCTGATCATGGATTGAATTATTTATTAGCCGCAACGATTTTAACGGGGATTATTCAAATATTCATGGGGGTTTTCGGCATTGCTAAGCTTATGCGATTCATTCCAAATGCCGTGATGATTGGCTTCGTCAATGCATTAGCCATCTTAATTTTTATGGCTCAAGTTCCCCACTTCCTCGGTGAAGGATGGCTAACGTATGTATTTATCGGTGTGACCTTACTGATTGTATACACTGTACCGCGCTTTTTTAAAGCGATTCCTGCTCCGCTTATTGCCATTGTTGTATTAACAGCAGTCGCATTTATGTCAGGTGTGGAATTAAAAACAATCGGTGATCTTGGTACGATTACACAAAGCTTACCGTCATTCTTTATTCCGGATGTGCCATTTAATTTGGAGACACTTAGCATTATTTTACCGTATTCATTAGCACTTGCGGTTGTTGGTTTGCTGGAGTCTTTATTAACGGCACAAATTGTGGATGATATGACCGATACAAAATCAGATAAAAACCGTGAAGCACGTGGTCAAGGGATTGCGAACTTCATTAACGGTTTTTTTGGCGGAATGGCTGGCTGTGCAATGATTGGTCAATCGGTCATTAACGTAAAATCAGGTGGTCGAGGTCGCCTGTCTACATTAATAGCGGGTGTTTTCTTAATGTTCCTTATTTTAGTGTTAGGTGACTTAGTAGTCGATATTCCGATGCCTGTACTGGTTGGTATTATGGTGATGGTATCGATCGGTACATTTGACTGGGGATCGTTTAAATATATCGTAACAGCTCCTCGTGCAGATGCCATTGTCATGCTAGCAACAGTTGCAATTGTTGTGTACACAGATAATTTAGCGATTGGCGTAGTAACCGGTGTTATTTTAAGTGCCCTATTCTTTGTCGCCAGTATTTCAAAAGTAAAAATGAAACAGCATGGGACAACGTATATTATTGAAGGACCCCTTTTCTTCGCCTCCACACAAAGCTTTGTACAGTCATTTGAACAAGTGTTAGAAAAAGAAGTAACAATCGATTTATCAAGCTCTCACCTGTGGGACGAATCAGCAGTTGGCGCTGTTGTAAAAGTAGTAGCCAAGCTAGAAGAGCAAGGAACAACGGTTCATGTGAAAGGATTAAATCCGGCAAGTGAAGAATTATACAATAAACTAGTCGGTTTAACAGGCGGGCACTAAGGAGGAATGGGAAATGTATAAGCACATTTTATTAGCCGCAGATGGCTCTGAGAATGCCATCCGTGCAGCAAAAGAAGCGATTAAAATTGCGAGTCTTTCAGAAGGGGCACTCATTGATATTGTCTATGTAGCAGACTTTGAAAAAGCGAAGCAAGATGTTCTACATGCAGCATCGCCAGAAAGCCTAGCTTTAGAACGTCGCCGTAAAGTAGCTCCTATTGAACAACTAGTAAAAGAAGCAAAGATCCAATCAAAAATTACGATTTTAAAAGGGACACCTGGTCCGGAAATCGTTCGCTATGCCAATGCATCTCAAGTAGACTTAGTCGTTATCGGCAGCCGCGGACTGAATACACTGCAAGAAATGGTCTTAGGCAGTGTGAGCCATAAAGTGTTGAAGCGTGTAAACTGCCCAGCATTAGTTGTAAAATAGAGAAGTAGCCCCCTATTAAGAACATGTCTTAATAAGGGGCTTATTTTTATCTGGTTGCGACTTTTGCTTTTTGTAGGCGATGCCTCGTGATATATCCCGTAAACAATACGGTCGCTACTACTAACAATTCAAAGCTAAACATGGACACATGACTTTGGAAAAACGGTGCCACATAAGCGTCCTTCATAATCATTTTAGAGGCTGTCCATGCTAAAATACCAGCCCCCATATAAATGATAAACGGGAAAAGCTCAATCAATTTAATGACGATTGTACTTCCCCACACAACAATGGGAATCGAGATGAATAGACCAATCACAACTAATAAAAAATTACCGTGTGCTGCACCCGCAACGCCAATAATATTATCGACACCCATTAAAATATCTGCTAATAAAATCGTACCAACTGCCCCCCAAAAGCTCTTCTCAGAAGGCTTAACATCTATCTCTTCCTCATTCAATAAAAGCTTATACGCAATATAAACTAACAGTACACCGCCAACTAATAACAGCCCATCAATTTCTAATAAGCGAACAGCGACTAACGTTAACAAAACTCGTACACAAATAGCGCCAAAAGTGCCTATGAGGATGACCTTCTTTTGCTGCTTTTTCGGTAAATTTTTCGCCACTAACCCGATCAGCAATGCATTATCACCAGCAAGCACTAAATCAATGACAATGATAGATAGTAAAGCCGTTAAAAACTCAGTCGTCATAATATCCACTATGTATTATCCTTTCTTTTGCAAATGTTTGTAGCAAAGAAAGTATATGTAGATAGTAGCTCATTCAGAAGTTAATAAACTTTTTCAAATGATTGCGTTAAATTTCAGCTCTTCACCAAAACGTATACTTGACCGCACATTCCGTTACGGGCGGACGCTTTCCGCGGGCGAGGTCAAGCCTCCTCGTCACTCATACTTCGGTGCTCCTGTCGCTACGCTTTCGTCGCAAATAAATTTCCTGCGGGGTCTCGGGCCAACAGGATGTTGGTCACAAAGGCGTTGTCACAGGACGTGACGGTTTTAGCCTTTGTTCTTCTATCGCTTTTCCCGCTGGAAGCTTTGCTCTGTAGCAAAAGGCGCATGCCGTCAGCTACACTCGCCGCCCTTCACTCCATGTGCTTTTAGAATTCTACATTTTTTAATCAAGAACATATTTTGGAATCGAACCTAAATTTTATTGCTGCTTTTCCTTAAAATAGAAGCGTGTTAAAGTTTTGACCTTTAATGATTCGCCCTACTTATAATTTAGATTCAATTAAATGATAATAATCCATTTTCCAAATGCCATCTTCTCTTAACATGGCAAAGGTTATTCCATATGTGGATGAACCAAGTGAGATCTTCATTTCAACAATTTTCATTTCTTCGTTACTTGTATCCTCTATAACTGAAATCGAATCATAGTAACGATACATTAAATAATCGATTTCAAATTGCGAAGACACTGTTTCGATGTACTGTTCAACAAACTTTGTACTATCATTAATCTTCCCACCGTTATAAGTGATTTTGTAAATTTTTTCGAATTCTTGGTTCATTACTAAATTCATATGGATTAAGACCATTTCTTCTGGTGTGAAGTTTGTAAGATTTGCTATAGAGCCACTTTCTAAAAACTGATTATAAGCCTCTAGCTTTTCTTCTGTTAGTTCTTCGAGGTAAGTGAATTGTTCTTTTGCTGATGCTTCATTAGTATTATAATCTTTTATCGTTTCAGCAGGATCTTCTTCCTCAACACATCCACATAAAAATATCATAAAAGCAAACATGGCAATCACTTTAATCACTCTCATAAAATCACCCCTTTAAATCCCATCCTTTTTAAATGCTATCCATATATCCTGTTGTTAGATTGGATGAACTATTCTGTTCCCTGCTTACCGTAACCTTCGCCGAATTGGATCGAATGCAATTGCCCATTACTAGCCCAATTATCTCGGTCATATTCATCAAATATGATCGTTATCCACTCTTTTTTGACATTTAAAATTTTTTCTGCCTCTGCCGTAATTGCATTTACAAATTGCTGTTTTTGTTCGACCGATCTTCCTTTTGCTAGCTTTATAGTAATGACTGGCATGATACGTCCTCCCTTAATGAGTGCCTCTAATTAAATAACTAAATATTACAACTATTCATTATACAAGAAAACAATGTATATGGAATAAAAATCTACCTAATAACATCTTGCTTCCTACTCATTGACAGTCCGAATGCACAAAGAAATATATCTATAATAACTTTTCTTCAAAATGCTTTTTTACATGTGGCCATTCTTCTTTCATAATGCTGTACATTACTGTATGGCGAATGGTGCCTTCTTTTCGAATCATATGATTACGGAGGACCCCTTCTTTTGTTGCACCTATTCGTTCAATCGCTCGTTGTGAACGGATATTTTCATGACCCGTTTTAATTTGCACACGGTTCAACTGAAGCTCCTCAAAGCAGTATTGTAGCAATACGTATTTACAATTTGTATTAACTGCTGTTCGCCAATATGCAGGTGTAATCCATGTAGAGCCGATTTCAAGACGTTTATGCTCACGTGAAATATCTAGAAACCATGTACAGCCAACAATGTTTCCTGACGATTTTTCAACAATTACAAAAGCAAAATCTGTTCCAGCCTCACACTTCTCGATTGCCCCTTGTATATACGCTACCACTCGTTCTCGCTCCGTTAAATCGACCGACAGATGCTCCCAAATTCGCTTGTCCTGTGCCGCTTTAAAAATACCATCCTCATGTTCCCTACCTATTGGAATTAAAGCAATGAACTCGTTTTCTAATTTCTTCATGTTATCCCTCCTTGCTCTTATTTAACTGTATTTTTGATATGATAGGTATAACCAAAAATGAATGAAAATACTATACCAGGAGGGATGAGATGGAGCTTCAAATTTTGCTAACAAACGACAGGTCTAAATATATTCAAATATATGAACAGATTAACCGAGCCATTTTACATAACAGGCTTTCGGCACATACGAAGCTACCGGCAAAACGTCAATTAGCGGAACAATTGAACGTTAGCGTAATGACTGTTCAAATCGCCTATGAACAGCTATTAAGTGAAGGCTTTATTTATGCTATCGAACGTGTAGGCTATTTTGTTTCTAAAATCGAAAGTGAAGGGCATTACATAGGCAAAACTATAATCATCCCGGAAAAAGTCACTGTAGATGATGAAATCATTAATTTTAAAAGTGGACAAGTAGACAATGATACGTTTCCTTATAAACATTGGCATCGGCTATATGGAAAGGAGCTTCAAATATTTAATGGGATGAATGCACCATGGCAAGGAGAAGCTGGATTAAGAATTCAAATTGCTACTTATTTGGCACAAGCTAGAGGTCTTCACTGCCAGCCAGAACAAGTATATATTTTTAGTGGGTTTCAGCAGCAGTTAATGAATATCTGTTTATTTTTCAATCGCCAAGCAGTAGGAATGGAAGAACCAGGTTTTCTTCGGGCAAAAGCTATATTCAATCAACTAACAATGACATCGTATGCCATTCCTATTGATGAAGAAGGTTGTACCGTGCCAACTGAGAATATTAAAGTCCTTTACACAACGCCTGCTCATCAATATCCAACCGGTATCATTATGTCGGTTTCAAGAAGAGTACAGTTATTAAACTGGGCCGTATCTAATAACAGCTATATTTTAGAAGATGACTATGAAGCTGAATTTCGTTATAAAGGTTCCCCCATCCCTACGTTATCCCATTTAGATAACGATGAACATGTCATTTATTTAGGGACATTTTCAAAAACATTATTACCGGCTCTTCGGGTGAGCTATATAGTAATCCCTAAATCTTTATTGAATGACTTTGAAGAGTTTAACAAGCACCAAAAATCGACTGTATCCAAAATCGATCAACACGTTATTGCTAAGTTTATGGAGGAAGGATTGTACAGCAAGCATATTGCGAAAATGCGGACCTTATATCGAAATAAGAGAAAATATTTAATAGAATGTCTAAAAGAATCTTTCGGAGAAGATATCACAATCCACGGAGATGCAGCTGGTCTCCATATCATCGTACAACTGCCAAAGAGATTAGATGAAACAAAAGCTATTACATTAGCAAAACAGACAGGTGTCTCAATTGACCCCGTATCCGTCATGTATGGGAAAAACAAGCCGAATCATCACGTAATGATTGGCTATGGTGCTTCATCTATTGATGAAATTAAACACGGTGTGCAATTGCTAAATATTGCATGGAAAAGAGAACACAACTACTAATCGAAATGCAGTCATTAATCCTATTTCCTTAGCTCTATAAATGATTTAACATAGGGTTGATTTCCGTTCCAAATTTATTTGCAACGAAAGCAGAGTGAGAGGAGCAGTTGGTCATTTTCCTCCAGGTGTCCAACCTCCACTCCAATCAACAAGCTCTTTATTTAATAACTTCACGCTCTACTTCTAGCAATCAAATAAATTATTTATTTTTACACAGAATTTCCCATACAAACAAGATGACAAATAAGAATGTACGTTCTATAATGGTAATTAATTCAAATGGAGGTGTAAGATATGAGACCACCACTAACTAAAGATTTAAATGTAGAAGATTTTCGCAATTATTATTGGTTGAAAGAAGAGCTACAATCATTTGGCAGAGACAATGGCATGATTACTTCTGGCTCTAAACTTGAGCTAACTGATCGAATTGCTGTATTTCTTCAAACAGGCGAAATACAACAGCCACTCAAAAAAAGAAAAACACTCTCAATCGAAAACATAGCTATCAATTTGAGTTTGGATACGGTGATTACTGAAAATCATCGTTGTAGCCAAGCAGTAAGAGCCTTTTTCAAAGCTGAAATTCCTAATTTTCATTTTTCTACCTATATTCAAAATTATTTTAAAGAAAATGTCGGAAAAACATATCGTGATGTTGTCAGCGCTTGGTATGAAGAATTAGAACGCCAAAAGGACCCAGCGTACAAGAAAGTAATCGCCCCACAATTTGAATATAATCAGTTCATCCAAGATTATTTTGCAGACCCCAAAAATAATGAAAAAACGCGAGACGATGCTATTACAGCTTGGAAGGAAATTAAACAGCTTCCTGGGAGCAATAAATACATAGCTAAACAGGAAGAATGAAGGATATAATACTCCCCTTTTGCCCCGAGGACATGCCGAATGGTGATGACTGACAATCTTCAAAGAGCAAATGCATAGTATGAGTAGTATGAAGAATACGGAAGGTGGCATGCCATGCATTGTACAAATTTTCATCGACGTGTGCTTACAGTAACAGGAAATGGCAAGGTAACGGCAAAAGCAAGCTATATTCAGATTGAAATAGCGGTGAGTACACGCGGTCAAGATATACGAAAAGCACAGCAAGACAATGCCAACAGTATGAATCGTGTTATCCAATCGATTTTAGCATTAAATGTGCCAAGAGAAGCTATTCAAACAGCGGCCTATACAATCTCTCCAACGTATGATTATATTGAAGGAAAGCAAGTATTCAGGGACTATGTGGTGACAAATGCCATTACCGTGAAAGTAACAGACATTAGCCAGGCCGGGAAGGTTATGGATGTGGCTGTACAAAACGGCGCAAATCGGATTTCCTCCTTACAATTTCAAATCGAAAATGCAGACGTCTATTATCAACAAGCACTCAGTTTAGCGCTACAAAATGCGCAGATGAAGGCCAAAACGATTGCAGAGACAATGCACTTACCATTGTATCCTCAACCAATCGAAATTGTGGAAGAACGTACAGAAGCTCCTGCTCTCTATCGCGAGGTAGCAATGGTAAATGAGGCAATGTCAACCCCTATCGAACAAGGAGAAATGACGATTAGTGCAACTGTCCGTGTGAAATTTCATTATTAACCTTCTATAAGCATTCAGGATGAGCCCCTGTTATGGGCTCATCCTGAACGATTACTATCTTTTTGAATCTGTTTCATCCATTGTGACACGTGGATGCTCTTCCATATAAGGCTGTAAATAATTTTCACGCAGTTCGTGACGCATATACCCCATGACCCCAAGAATGAGGACGAATGTTGCGACAGATAGGAAAAATGCTTTTCCGCTATTTCGCTCGCCCGCTACATGTAGAAGTCCACAAAGTACAATCGTTAAAATAATAGAAGCAACTAACAGGGAGGTTAATAATACATCTTCCCCTAAATAAAGCATCCGAATATTTGTCTCAAATGAGAATAATAAAATAAATCCTGTAGCGATTTGGCATAATGTGACCCATAAAGCCATTTTCACACCAAACTTCTTTAATCCTTGTTCGTGCTCTAAAATCGCTTTCTGTTTTCGCCCTTTCCATGTGTAATAAACAAATAAATAAAATCCACCAGCAGCTAAGCTAGCTAAAATAAAATGGAAATAGCGCTGCCAAATTTGTGGATAATAAATTAAACTGTGAAAGAACCCTTGTGCATCTCCCCATTTTTCAGGATATAGCATCGATACAACATTTACGATAAAGATGAGCGGTACAAACAATAAAATCGCTGCACCAAGTCCCCCCACCATCATATGTAGCGCTTTTTTTTGTTGCCAACGCTCCCATGTAAACTTATATAAATACAGTAAAAGAAATGCAATAATTAATAGGAGTATTACACTTAACCATGCTTTACCAATTAATATCGTGGAATTGTAAAAATACTGTGTATAAATAACGCTGACGATTAACAGCGGTCCAACACCTAATACAACAGCAATACTTTTATGAATCGATGCATGCCATGAACAAACTTTTGCCATTGCATCTAGCTTGCTATTTTTTTTGATGATGCCTATTCCCTCAAGTAACACCGCACTTGAAGCTAGTGCAATCGTAAAATTCACAAATAGAATATGCAAAATAAATGTAATGACGATAAGTACTTCCAGCAACCCAATATTTGCAGGAATCGGCAAATTAATATCGTTGGATATGAAACCAAGTACAATATTATTCATTCGCAGCCACCCCATTTTCCTGTTCGGTAATTTTTGCTAAATAGGCGGCAAGTGCCTCCAGTTCTTCTTCTGTCCCCATAAACGGTGGCATCGCTTTACGGACATTGTGCATCGTCGGTATAAATGTTTTAATCGACTCTTCAGACCAGCCTTCCACACGATTGGCCATCGCACGACTGGAACGCCAACCATTTTCTGTATGACAAATTAAACATTGACCAATGAAAATATCGCGTCCGGCTTCTGCTTTTGTTGTATATTGGTCAACCGTATCATATGTAGCCCAAGCAGCATTCATTAAATAGCCTTCTTCATTGATTTCATCTTGTTTCTCTGCTAGTAAACCATTGGCATACATGTAGTCATAAATAATATATGGTTTACGTATAGACTCACGAACCATTTCAAATTCCCCTATAAAGCTTAAAGAAGTAGCAAATACAGCAAGTGATAAAACCCATGGCAATGTTTTCGGTTTTACTGTAATCCAGAATAAAAAGACGATGAGTAGTAATAACCCTACCCCATTTATAATCTGAAACATCGTGTCACTCATGCCCGTAGACCAAACAATCATGTCATATGTTTCTGCAGGAATACTTTTTAAATACCATAATCCTGTTATGAACGTTCCCGGTAAGCTAATCGCCCCCCAGAAAGCAAAAACATTGAGCATTTCCGATTGCAGTTCCTTATCCTTTAATCGCCATCTCACAAAGAATGACGTAATCGTAATCGCTAACATAACCGCTAAGAACATGCGGAAACCAAGTGATGGTAAGTACGTTGGGTTGATAAATGCATCCCAAAATGATTTCGTTTCAATCCAATTTCCCGGTGTTAGCTTTGCTGCAAGAACACCTGTAATAATCGCCATCGTAAGCCATGAAAAAAGGGCAAGTGCAATCCCTAAATTAATATGTTTTTTACGCTGTACAATCGTTTGACATTTATCCCATGTGTAATAATAAATAATCAGCAATACAACCTCAGTGATAAAGACAATCCATTCTACAACCCATGCCCAGAAAAATATGCGAAGTAGTGAGCCGATGGAGTCGGGCTGCAAAACAGTCGTTGAAAACCATATTCCTACTCCCGTCATAGCCCCCATTGTCGTCGTAATAATTAAAATCCATTTCGCCATCTTTTTAGCGAGTTCATTTAATTCGTTATTTTTCTTTTTCATTGCACGGTATTCAGCCGACACCGCCAGTACGGTCATCCCGATTGCGATGCCATGACTAATCATGACATGGATAATAGCAATCGCTGCAATAACTGTTCCGTTTCCAAACCATGTAAAGTCAACGGATGGAAAATTCATTGTTGTAGCCTCCTTTTACTTTAATGGCTACATCGTAACGGAAAGTTATGTGAGAAATTTGAAGAAACATTGTGAGAAAAGTGAAATATAGGGAGTTCACCATTTTGTAAATTGGATTTCAAAGTTATTTTACAAAAACGTCAAATGTATCCGACTTATAAAGAAAAACTCACTGTCAATTTGTAGTGAGCTTTGAAGCAGTTAGAATTAGAATGGAACATATTATGAGCGATTTCGTTGTTAAAATAAGAGATAGCATTTTATCATGAATGTATTAAATAACAAAAATTAGAAATTTCACAAAATCTTAATAATATAGCATTATTTCATGTATGTATTCATTTATAATTGATTAAAAGCTAGTTTTAGAGTTTTAAAGAGAATATTTTTTTGAAATGATAGAATTTCTTCACCCATATATTATTTTCTTGGAGGGCAGTACACGTGATATTTTTTGATCTTGATGATACCTTATTTGATCGTGAACGAACAGATCGGCTCGCAACAATTGATTTTTATAAAGAGTATTCAAATGAGTTGAAAATGAGTCGAACCGAATGCATGGATTTATGGTATAGATCGTATACAAATTACTTAAAAGGAAATTTAGTGAAAGATTTATCATTTCAAGAACTTAAAAGAAAGCAAATGAGAGACTTCTTTGGTTACCACCTGACAGATCAAGATGCAGAAAATAGATTTGATGGTTTACTCAAGTACTATAGCAAGCATTGTACTACTTTTGATGACGTAGTGCCTTGTCTCGATCAATTAAAACAACGGCAATTTAAGCTTGGGATTATAAGTAATGGCCATTATATAAAAGAGATAAAAAAATTAGAATTTCTAGGAATACATCACTATTTTGACTATATCATTACAGCAAGTGAAGTTGGAGCAGCTAAACCTAGACCAGAGATTTTTTTAGAAGCTTGTCGCCAAGCCAACGTGAATCCACAAGAAGCTTATTATATCGGTGATGAGCTAGTAGCTGATGTCATTGCAAGTAAACGATGTGGAATGAACGCGGTATGGATAAATAGAAACAAATCTATGAGCTATAATATGTTCATGGAAATACATAATCTTAGTGAGTTGGATAATTTAATTAAATAGTAAGACTACGTACTGAGTTGCCTCAAACATGCTCACGATAAAGGTATCTAATAAAAAAGATGATCTCTGCTTTGAAAACAGAAATCATCTTTTTATCTTAATTTAAATGTTCCGCAAAGAAGTCAACCATTGCATTGTAAAATTCAATACGGTTTTCTTCATTAGCGAAGCCATGTCCTTCATTGTCCTTGACCATATATTGTACGTCAACGCCTCTTTTTCTTAGCGCTTCAACAATTTGGTCAGACTCTTGTTTATTGACACGTGGATCATTTGCCCCCTGTGCAACAAATAAAGGTGTTTTAATTTTATCGACATGGAATACTGGTGAAGCTGCTTTTAACAATTCCTTATCTTTTTCAGGATGCCCTACTCGCTCATAAAACATATTGCGTTGTGTTTCCCAATATGGTGGAATTGTGTCGAGTAATGTAAAGATATTTGAAACCCCTACATAATCTACCGCTGCTGCATAAAGGTCTGGTGTAAATGTAATCCCAGCTAATGTTGCATACCCGCCAAATGAAGCACCGTAAATCCCGATGTTCTCAGGGTCTGCAATGCCTTGGTCAATCGCCCATTGTACACCATCAGTGATATCACCTTGAATTTTTAAGCCCCATTGTTTATTACCTGCATCTACAAACGCTTTCCCATAACCTGTTGACGATCTAAAGTTCATTTGCAGAACAGCATAGCCGCGGTTTGCTAATAACTGAACTTCATAGTTGAATCCCCATACATCACGAGCCCATGGTCCACCGTGTGGAATAACAATTAACGGTAAGTCTTCAGCTACTTTATTCTTTGGTAATGTTAAATAGCCATGAATCGTTAAGCCGTCTCTACTTTTATATGAAATAGAGTGCATTTCTGCTAAGCTGTTCACATCTAACCAAGAGGCTAGTTCTGCTAATGGTGTGATTGCATCAGTGTCAGCATCATAATAATAGTATTGACCGTACACTGTATCGCTCGAAACACTTACGATAAATTTCGTCATTTCTTTGTTATAATCATTAATACCTAATTCACTCTCATGTACACCTAGCTTTTCTTTGATTTGGTTAAAAATTTGTTCAAATTCGCTATCGAAAAATTCGTAATGTACTTTATCCGTAATGTATGCACCGTAAAGAAGCTGATCCTTCGATGAACTATACAATGCACCTGCAATATCTACATTAGGATTTGAGAAAACGACTTCTTCATTGCCTTTTAAATCAAATTTGACTAGTTCAATCTTATCACGCCCTTTATTGGATCTAGCGTAAATAGATTGATTATCTTGTGAAAACCCTAGTGGAGATACCGTATCACCAGCTTCAATCTCCATGAATGGTTTAAATTCCTCTTCTTCCGTCTCACGGTATAAAACAGTCCCTATAACTCCATCTGTTGCAACAGCCATACGAATTTGCCCATTGCTATCAGGAATCCAACTTTGAATATTCCCAGGGTTTTTTGCAACTAATTTTGTTTCACCTGTTGTTACATTTAATTTGTACACGTCAAATACAGTTGCATCTTCTTTATTCATCATAATTAAGATTTCATCTTTGACATCCTTTAAATAATCAATTGGATATGCGACAACATTCGGATATGGTGTTAAATCTTGCTCTGTTGCACCATTAAATGACGAAGAATAAATATGGTAGTTTTCATCCCCGCCATTATCTTTCAAATAGAAAACATGATCATCTTTCCAGAAAAATCCCGCAATATCGCGATCCGTTGTGCTCGTTACTCGCACTGGCTCACTATCACCGTTCATATTTTTGACGAACACATTTAAACGATTTTCCCACTCAGAAGCAAAAGAAATGTACTGTCCATCTGGAGAAAGCTGATACGCTAAATTTCCAGGGTTTCTCATGAAATCTTCTACTGAAATTTCAGCTACTCCTGTGTTATCAATATCTTTATTTAAATATTTTTGTACATTATGAAAGATTTTGTATGAATTTTTTTCTGTAACTGGCTGTAAAATCGAAATGCCTTTAAAGAATCCTAGTTTGCTAGCTGATTTTCTATAGTCAACTAACATTTCCTCATTCTCTTCTAAACCTAATGCTTTTATTAACACAAGTGCAGCTTCATTTTGTGTAATATAAGCATTTTCATCTTCAAACTGATAATCCCCAAGCCAATTCTCTATAATTTCCGCTCGCATGTAGTCCGAACCATGCTCGTACGTTAAAGCAGTGACAGCTTTTTCAAGAAAAGCTTTAATTGTCACTTGGTTACTTTCATTTGTAACAGCTGTCGTATCGTTTGCTAAAGCGGTAACTGGTATTGAAACGGCTAACGCTGCTACTAAAATGAATGATAACAATCGTTTTATCATTCAACCTTCCCCCTTTCATTTGTTACACTACTAATGATAAAGGAATAAATAAAATATGGTAATTTTTATTAAAAAATTCAAAATTAATACATATTAAGGGGTCTTTTTGTTAATAAATTTATTTTTCTGAAACTTTATTGGTTAGTAAAACGTATAGGGGGAAAATGCGGATTTACAACGATAAGGAAATTAAGATAAAGAAGCCTAACTTCTCAGTTTTAAATTTGAGAAGTTGGGCTTTTTTCGTTACAAATCTAATAAAGGCTCCCATTCCCTAATGAGGAGACATATTGAACCTTTAACAAAGGCTTGTATCTGCAACCGATACCTGTACCTTGGCATTATTTAAGTATCACATCTACTTTAAAAACGTTACGACATTATTTAAAAGCTACATCACCTAATTAGATTTCTCTTTTAATAGTATTTGTATAACGTTTGGTAGGAAGATTACTCAAGTAAGTCCAGAACAATTCAAACGGTCCTCTCTCAAAGAATTTTAGCCATACGTATGAGAATGCCATCATGAATAATACAATACCTAGCCAAATGGCAGCGATAACGAACAAACTGTGCGCTTGTGCTAGTCCAAATCCCCACGAATAAAACAAGACAGAAGCAAGGATATTTTGTAAAATATAGCATGATAGTGCCATCTTCCCAATTCTACTTAGTGCTTGTTGAATACGCGGGAAGAATTGATGACGATCTATCCAAAATACAAGACCTAAATATCCAATTGCTACAACTGGTGCAGCTATATATCGGTCAAGCCCTGTTAATACAATTGAAGCAAGTGTTAATGGAAAACCGATCGCTAACCCCCATAGCATCAAACGATTTTGCAACTTAATACTTGCCTTATCCATTTTCAATAATCCTTTGCGAACTAATAACACACCGACTAAAAATAAGAAAATATTCATTGGGATAATCGTAATCGCCTCACCACGTAGCGCAATAAAATTTGTTAAGCGATGCGATACCTGTTCCATCCACGTCGTATTCGTTAATATGCCTGTCGTCGAGTTAGCAATTAATGAGTTTCTTGGAGCAATTAGTGTCGTATAAACTTGATAAGCAAGGTGAACCACCCCGGCACTAATCATGGTAATCCATATTGTTTTATCTGATTTTTGAATAATATAGGCAACAAAGAGACCCGTGACTGCATAACTCATGAGCACATCATATTCAAAAACAAATACGAAATGCAGTAGCCCATCTATAAATAGTAAAATCATTGACCATGCATAGAGTTTATAAAACGGGAGTCCACGTCTTTTGTAGCTCGCATACTTCAGCTGCATCCCTATTCCAAACATAATCGTAAGCAGACCGAGAAACTTACCATTTGTAATTATTCCACCTAGAGCATAGGCAATCCAAAACAACGATGAGACCTGATCAATATCCTCTGCCCCCATTTGCTGAATACCCGCGAAAAGCCATACGTTTGTACCGAGAGTTCCAATAATAGCAATGCCTCTCGCAACATCCAGCATTTTAATTCTTTTCATCATTACCTCCGTAAAAAAATAGATTTTTAATCTAATGCGTCAATTGCTCTTCGATTATATTGATAGGTCACAATAAAGTAGAAGCTATACATACCAATCATCAATATGAAAGAAAGAATGACACTTTTTACTACTGACCACGTTGTTAAATTTGCAAATTGTGGAATAGTTAATATATTAAAAGCGAGACCATGTAGAAATGCTATGCCAACAGGCAAACTATAATATAAGAATTGTTGTTGCAATACACTTTTTTGTATTTTCCTCTTCGATACACCGAGCTGCCGGAGTATTTGATAATTTGTAAAGCTTTGTTCCTCCTGCCCTAGTATGTGTAGAGATAGTAGCGTTAAAGAAGTGAGTAACAACGTAAGTCCAACATAGACACCAATATAAGATACAGTAATGTTAGAAGTTGTAAGCTCAACTGTTACGACTTCCTTCGTATCCATCGAAAGATTAATGTTATGCTCTCGATAGTCATGTAAAAAGGTTGAACCATTATCTTTATAAACTCCATTCCAAATATAGCGATTAATTTGCTGATCATGAAGCCAATCGTCTGCTACAATTAGCATGCCGCCATCTAAAACAAGATTAGACGTCTCGGGCACGAGTGTTGTAACCGTGCTAGCTTTAGGTTTAAACTGCTGATCTTGCCAAAAAAAGCCCCCTTTACCTGCTCGAAGTTGTTTTTCAAATGCTTTTTTAAATTTCTTTTGTGGTGAATTCAGGATATATTCATTATCTTCAAGCTGAGTTGGTGCAAGACCTTGCAGCTTACGTATTTTATTGTAATCTGATAGCTTGAGCATCAGAACATCTTTTCCTTTTTGCATATCAAATGCAGGTAACATAATGTCATCATTTGTATAAAGAGCAATTTGTGCGTAATCTTTGAAATAATGGTTTATTGTTAAATCATTTTTCTCTAGCTGTTCTTCAACAAATGTAGAAGCATTTTGGCTTTCATTCGGAAATACTGTAAAACTCACATCATACGGTGTTCCCTGCTCTAAATTAATCATCATCTCTTTTCCAAGGTTGATGCTCATTGGCATGATTAGAAACGCAATAAATAGAACAAGCGTAACAACGCTTAAAGATAAGCTAGAAGATGTCATCTTCTTTCGCAACTGTGATACTGTAAAAGACTGAATATCCCTGTAATAACGACTACGACGTTTTTCTACAAAGTGAATGATAGAATCCATTCCTGCAAAAATGATAAGCGTATTACCAAGTGCCATGCTGATTAAAGCGAGACCAAAAGTATATGTGAATGAAAATGGCATTGTCCAAAACATCCAGTAAGCGAACACCCATAATAAAATGGCAACAACAGATGATAGAAGTTTCATTTTTGATACATGAGTGATCTTCTCATTCTTCTCTTCCGCATGTAAAAGTTCTAATATCGTAAGTGATTTCAATTGCTTCTTGTTATATATTTGGGCAATGAATAATACGAGTACAACTAACAATACTGTACAAATGAGAGCTACTGGAGAAAGAATAAATTGAAATGAGACTGAACCAACTCCGATAAGCTTCCCAGTAATTAGCGCCAACGCTTGAGATAAAAAGAAGCCAAGCCCAATTCCAACTACAAGTGCAAAAAATCCAATTTGACGGTTTTCACGGCTAATAAGCTTAGTGACTTCTTTGCGTCCCATCCCTAAAGAAAGATAAATGCCAAACTCCTTTTTCCGCTTTAAAATAATGAGTCGATTTGAATATACAATGAGGAATGCAGTTAAAAAACTAGTAAAAACAGAAATCACCATCATCATACCAATTGCAAACGGTAAATAACTTAGCGTATCTTCAATCCCTAACAGCTCAAACTGTGCACCAATGGAGTTAAACATATAAAAAAGTGCAATTGAAAAGACAAGCGTTAGAAAATAAATAAAATAATTGCGCTTATTCCTTTTCATATTCTGCTTCGCCAAGTTATTTAAATATAACGTCGATGCTTTTTTACCATTAGTAATCTGCATAATAGGAGCCTCCTCCAAGGGTCGATTGTACATTCATAACTTGATCAAAGAACTCCTTACGACTCGCATCGCCCTTTACAAGCTCATGGTAGATTTTACCGTCCTTAATAAACAATATACGGTGACAAAAGCTTGCTGAAAATGCGTCATGTGTCACCATCACAATTGTAGTGTGTTGCTCCTTGTTCAAATTTCCCATTACATTTAACAGACCAACAGATGATTTCGAATCAAGGGCACCGGTGGGCTCATCAGCTAATAATAAGGACGGCTCGGTAATTACAGCACGAGCTGCAGCAATGCGCTGACGTTGACCTCCAGATACTTCATATGGATATTTATCCTTTAACTGTTCTATTTCGAGCTTTTTCATAATGATTGCAACTCGCTCTTGAATTTGCTTGTATGGTACCTGATTAATCGATAGTGCAAGTGCGATGTTATCAAAGGCAGTTAGGCTATCAATCAAATTAAAATGCTGAAAAATAAAGCCTAAATCCTTTTTCCTATACTGATTAACTTGTTCTTCTCCAAGTCCTGATAAAGGAGATCCCTTGAGTAAAATTTGCCCCCGGTCAATGGTATCGATTGTAGATATTGCATTTAGAAGTGTTGTTTTTCCACTTCCAGATGGACCCATAATACCAACAAATTCACCTTCTTTAATTGTAAACGTGATATCATCAAGCGCTTTTGTTAACTGCGTACCATTTTTAAATACTTTGCTAACATGTTCTACTTGTAATAACTCTGCCATCTTGTCCACCTCTTTTAGATTATTTACTTAAAGTTTAAAAGGTTTAATGTACAAAATCGTAGATATAATAAAACATAATTATAACAATGATGTAATATTTGCTTTTTGCATCGTTAAAAAGAAAGTCGTTCCCTTACCTTCAGTAGATTCCACCCGAATATCCATTCCCATTTTTTTAGCAAGTTGCTTGCATAAAAAAAGGCCGACACCTGTCGCATTCGGATGTCGCCTACCATTTTCTCCAGTAAATCCACGGTCAAATATACGCGGCAAATCTTTTGCTGGAATACCTATACCATTGTCTGAAATGGTTAGAACAATCTTTTCTCCTAGCACATGGCTTTCCAATGTTAGTTCTGGTTTTTTAGCCGTCGTACAATATTTTATCGAATTGACTAATAGTTGATTTAAAATAAAAAGGGTACGCTTTTGATCAAGCAATACAACGCCCTCAATTGGCCCCCAATTAATTTTGAATTCCTTCAGTAATAATGGCTTAATCTGTTGGTTCAAGCTTTGTTTTACAAGGGACTTCAGCTCCGTTTTATGTAAGATGAAGTCTTGCTCTGCCTCCTCAACCTGACTCAAATAAAGTGCCTGCTCAATATAGTGTTCTAGCGTATTCACTTCTTCTTCAACATTTTCCATGAGCGTATTGCGATTGTTTTCAGCAAGCAATCGAATTGTAGTAATTGGCGTCTTCATCTCATGCACCCAGGAGGTCATAAAATCCTTACGCTCCTCCCGATTCTTTAGTTCCTTTAGCTCAAGCTGATTTAAATGCTGCTGGTGAGATTGTAGTAAACGATAAATCATCTGACCTTCTGTAAAAGAAGGACGTCTTAGCTGGTTCAAACTAATATGTAATGATGTGGAAGTTTGTTCCGAAAGTACATCATAAAATGCCTTTCTACGAAACCACTCATAGAAAAAAGTAGTGCTGTTTAGAATCATCAAGAATCCGACTACAATAGTGATAATCGACCAATCAATCTCCATTATCCAAAGAAAAAAAGCCGTACCAACACAACCAATTACATAAAGAAATATTGGTATTAGTTGATCTGCCAAATAGTCCGTAAACTTCATACTTGATACCCCATCCCATGCTTTGTATGAATAAAATCCTCAATACCGATTTGCTCGAGTTTTTTACGTAAACGGTTGATATTCACTGTAAGAGTACTATCCTCTACGAAGAACTCCATTTCCCAAAGTGCTCGAATCAAATCAATCCGTGGCACAATGACGCCTGGCTGTCGCATAAGCTCTTTTAAAATACCCAGTTCATTTTTCGTTACCTCTATCTTGTGACCTTTAAAATGTACAGTCCCTTCAAGTAAATAAAGCACTACTCCTTTATGCTCTAACATCACTACGGTCCCCTGTTTTTTCGAACGTTTCAGCAAGGCTTCTATTCGAGCTAATAATATATGTGTGTTAAATGGTTTTGTCACATAATCATCTGCCCCAGCCTGTAATCCACGCAGTTCATCAATCTCCGTAACCTGACTTGTCAACATGATGATTGGTAATAGTGTATGTTTACGTAATTCCTCCGCAATAAGAATTCCATTCATAAAAGGAAGATGCAAATCCAGCAATAATAGATCTCCATCTACAGTTAGTATCTCCTCTACAACCTCCTGAACATTTCGCAATTCTTCAACAACATGCACCCTATAATTATTTCGCTGCAATAGTATGCCAAGCTCTTTTTGAAGCTTTACCTCATCCTCGACAATAATAACTTCCATCTAAAAACCTCCAGATTTATTAAATATAATTTAACTTTCTTCTAGCCTTCTATATAATGAAGCTCTTGAGACATTAGTAATTTCACAAATTTGATTTACAGTCATATTTCCTTTCTTATATAGCTTTATTGCATAATCCCTGCATGATTTTTATGATATTTCTTTAATATACCTTCAAATTCCCCTTCTTTCTTAGCCAACTCAATCCCTTCACGTTGTCCCCGCATGCGTATAAGAACTCGCTCTATTTGGTTAACACCAGCTATAACTGTAACTAAAAATTAGCTGTATAGATTATTACCCTCTGATAAATCTAGCCATGTATCGTTTATTGATTTTAAACTTGCCTTTTTACCTCTTATATAATCAACTAATTCAAATAAATCTTGTGTACTTCGAGTAATACGAGTTAAGTCTGTCACATAAATAATGTCACCTTCGTGTAAATCTTCTAACATTTTTTGAAGTTGCTCACGATTCTTTGTTGCTCCAGAAACGTTTTCTTCAAAATAATATCCATTCCGATTTCGTTTAATTGCTGATATTGCCTTGAAGGATTCTGGCTAGTCGAGCTAACACGTATATACCCGATTTTCCGCAAAATATCACCTCGTTTTTGAGACAAGTCTTATGAGACATTCTTAACTATGATTTTATCTGTCTACTATATTGGTATCAATAAAGTACACTCTATTGATATATAATTATACTAATAAACTAAATAATTGCAGAGATGGGATGATACAATATGAAAATTGCGAGAGGAAGAGAATTACTTACGCCAGATCAAAGACTAGCTCTTATGCAAATTACTGAGGATGAGAGGATATTGGGAACCTACTATACTTGTTTCAAACGGGACTTATATATGTGCATTTTAATGTTCCAGCATAACGATTAACTTTAAAAATCAGCCGCCATGTTGCCAGCTTATCGTCTCATTTGCTTGCATTTCGGCTAAAAATAAATGTTTTTTAACGGTTCACTGTAGGATTTTTACCGGATATGGTAGGGTTTTGCTCATGTGGATGGTTTTGACCGGATGTAGCGACTTTTTGCTCGGATACCTTAGCTTTTTGACCGTTCACTGTCGACAGCTTTAAGATAATTTATATCCTCCTCTTCATTTACATACACCCAAGCTAAATTATGTAAATTTTCGACCGAACGCTCTTGCTCAACTAATTGTTTCATTCGTTGAAAAGCTTGATGATACTGATTTCCTTCAAAATAAGCTAATGCTTGTTTCATATGTATCTCTCCTGTCCTAAAAAGTAGTTTAGAGAAAACTAGAAATATAGGATAAATCATTCTTTATTTTTCTATCACTAATCTTGGCCAAATTTTATGCCATTGTTTTTCTTTCATTCTACTTCTATAAATTTTGTATAATTCCATATGTTGATGAAATTTTGGTGTAGGCCTTACTATATGATGAAATAAATCATGAAGGCCATATGGAGCCATAATAAGTAATTCCTCATTTTGAATTTTTACAGCTATGGCAGTTGGTGTTTCTGGAAAATTAGCAACTCCATCATAAGAAGAAAGATAAGCAGAGACACCATTTTTAATATGCATACGTGCTTGATTTTTTACCGACCAAAGCTGATTTGAGATTAACGCTTCAAGCTTGTTTTCTAAAAGCTTTTCTGTTTCTAAAGAGGTATCATATCGGTCATAATAAATCACATCTATATCATTCAACGGAGTCGTACATTTGTGTGATACATCCCAAACTTTATTTCTTATTATGCCTGCACAAACCCAAGAATCATATAATTTCAACGATTCAACTGCTCTTAAAATAGACATGATATAAGCATCATTGTTGATTATTTCTTTCAGTTTTTCTTCCAGATCCATCAAAATCACCCCTCCACCTTTAATCCTTGTCTGAGTTTAAACAACAGGAATAATTTAACACACTTTTTAAGTTAATCAAATTATTCTATCTATAAAAGTTGTGGCATACTTCTTCAAATCGTACCACCTAGTTTTACATAAAAACTAGGGAATATACTCTGTTACATGAAACAAAAAAAGAACTGCCTCCTTTTTAGGAAAACAGTTCTTTTCATCTTCTTATGCTTCTTACAAATACTGCTCTTTCCACATTGCCCGTTCATTGGCATGTAATACGTCCTCTAGTTTCTTGTCCCATTCATTTGTTAGCGTATTATAAACACGGGCATACAATGCATCCTCTGATTCATTGTGTAAAATAAAGGCTAGGCATGGGACGTCATTAATTTGAATTTCCTCACTCGATAGGATAGAGGTAACATATGTGTTCAGTTCTTCTTCCTCTTCTTGCTGATCGGTTAGAAGCTCAATCATTTGTTGTTCATCTAGTTGCCCTACTTCCATATTGGCTGCATACGATAATTCGTCTGGGAATTCATCAAAATCTAGAACCGCCTCAATATCCCCTGGTAAAAAGCTTTCATGCAGCGGACTATATTGCAATACATCACTTACCGCATCAAGCTCTTCCTCATAAACGCCTTCTGCTAATTGCTTTTCGCCTTTCGGAGTTAATTGTAACGTCGTGTCTTTTTCAACAAGACCTGTCTTTATCATTTTATTCAATAAATCGTTAATAAAAAGCGGCTCGACAAGCAGCACTTCCGCTACTGTTTCCCCGTCTTGAAAAGCACCCGTTTGAAAAGATATAAGCATCATTTTCATTAAAATATCCATCGGCTTTTTTAAGACTGGATGATATGTTACTTTAAAAGTATGAACGGGAATACAGAAGCGCATGTCATGGACAATTTTAGCTCCATCCAGTTGTGTGAGCTGAGAGGCTAACTGCTTTTGTAATGTTGTTAGTTCCATTTAGTGCGCCTCCTTAAATGCACGGTAACCGTCTTGTATTTTGACCGTTTCAAGTACATGACTGTACATATCACGCACTTCTCGTTTTTTTGGCTTTTGTGCAAACATTTGCGTACTGCCAATGAGTGCGAGTAATTCACGCGCCCTTGAAAGTGCAACATTGAGGCGACGATAATCTTTAGCAAAACCAATTTCCCCGTTGCCCCCATTATTTCGTACCATTGACACTAAAATAACGTCCATTTCCATCCCTTGGAACTTATCGACTGAACCTGTACGGATATGAAGATGTGGCACACTAATTTCCTGTTCGATTAGGCGATTGATACGCTTCACTTGCTCCGCATAGAAGCTAATAACACCAACCGATTTTAAAACATCTTGCTCCAGCGTGCCTGCTGCTTTTGCTTTTTCTGTCGCATCATTCATGTCAAGAAGAAGGTCTTTGATAATTGAGAGTTCTGCTTCATTAAATAAACTTGCCCCCTCCTGCATACGCTGCTCGAAATAAGACTTTTCATTTGGCACATCAAACCAAAGTAAATGATGGTTACGATTGAAATGCGTTGTTTCAAGCTGATGATCTCGTAATGCATCGGAATCAGATAAGCCGCATTGCAATTCATCACTTTCATTTTTATAAAATGGTGCGATTGTTTGCATAATGTTTTCATGCATACGGTACTGAATAGCAAGCATTGTTTTATTCGCTTTTGGTAAGTTTTTATATAGACGCTCAAATAGCGATTCTTCTAGCAGTTTTTCAAGCTCCCGTTTTTCTTCAAATGTATCGCTTTCTTTTAATACTTGTTCTAGTGTTTCTTCAAATGTTTCATCGCCAATTAACGGTGGTAGCTGATGGTGATCTCCTACTAAGATGATTTTCGCCCCTTTTAGCATTGGCAGTAGTAGCTCTGGTGGCGTCGCTTTCGACACTTCATCAATGATGACCACATCAAATGTTGGGTAGTTATCCATAAACTCACGATTAGCTGAAGCTACACATGTCGTACCTATCACATTCGCATGCTTCACGTACAGCTTACGAATTTCATCTAAGTCATGCTCATTCGCGGATGCTAGCATCTGTTGCCATTGCTTTTGCAAGCTTTGTGTAACAGGAAGAAGTGCAATACGCTCCTCCAGTTTTGCTATTTGAGCTGTGCATGCAACAAGCCCTTGTTCAACATTCGCTAATGCTTGTTCAGGGTTCTGCTTAATGAGTAGCTCCAGTTCTTGTTTTTCTTTTTCAAGCGTGAGTCCTGTATTATTAACGTCTTTTAGTGCAGCAACTGTTTCTGCTAGTAATTTTTCTCCGCTTTGTAGCTCTTGCTGAACAATGTGAAGAGCCTCTTGCTTTTGTGCTTTGACAGATGTAATTTCTGCCATGCTGGCAAGTAAATTCGTTGCTTCTTTTTTTGTTTTGTCTGCTTCAATACGCATCGTACGCAATGTGTCTGCTGGGCGCGCCTCTTGGACTGGCAGTGACTCGATATGCATCGAGGTAACGGTTAACTTCCCTTTTAATCGCTGAATTTGATCTTGCAGTGATTGAATGACACCTTCATTTGCTCCTTGTTGTTCTTGTAAAGCAGCAATGAGTCCTTCTTTTAAACGTTCAAAAATAATGACTGTGTCACTGATTAAGGCACTATAATGATGCATTTGCTCATCGATGTATGCTTTTCGTAAATGTAGCCCTTGAATAGAGCGGGTCCCATTTGTCGTGTTAATTTTTTTCTCCACAAATGCTTTACTTAGCTTAGATAAAAAATCATTTACTTCTCCAATTGAATATATGTGATTCGGTGGGAGTGGCAAGTGATTTACGTGAATACCAAGCGTCGTTTCACTATAAACGATCGCTTTATCGAGGCGTACTGCTATATCTTTAATGCCCTTATATTTTTCGAGTTGTTGCTGACGTTCACCGAGAGACATGAGAAGTCGATCCAATACGAAGCTACGACGAAGACCGCGCTCCTCTATATAGCTTTCGACTTCATATACTTTCTTCAATGCTGTAATTTCTTGTGCCTGTGCTTCAATAGCAGATATGCCGCCCGTTAAGTGCTGCAGTTTTTGTTCGGAAGCGTCAAGTTGTGTACGTACCTCTGCTTGCTCTGCTAATAATTCCGCTAATTCTAGCTCTACAGATGCTTCATCAAACAATTTCGTTGCCTCTTCTAAACGCTTTTGAATGACATCTTCTGTATCAAATTGGGATAAATCCTCATCTAACTTAGCAATTTCCGCTTCATAGCCGGCAATATTAGCACGCAGCTTTTCCAGTGCCGCCTCTGTTTCCTCTCGCTCTTTTTTCAGTGAACTTAGCTGCTTTTTTAATGTTGTAATCGATTGTTCTATTTCAGCAAGCTGCTCTTGTGCCTGTTGCTTCTTTTCAATTTGTTCTTCTAGCGCTACTTTTTGCGTTGTAAGTGTATCAATTTTTTGCTTCGTTTCAGCAATTTCATCATTTAATTGCTGTTCTTTTGAAGTATGGTGCTCTACTTCATGTGTAATCGCTTCATACGTTTGCGCTTTCCAATAAGCCGAAACATTTTCTTCGATGAATTTCTTCCCTTCTTCTTCGATGGACTCTGTTCGACCATAACGAAGAATACGGATATCTTTGTTTGAAAGTAAACGACTTAAGGCATTATCCACCGCTAAGTTGGATTGAGAGGCAACAAGCGTTTTTAAGCCCGCTTTTGCATTTTGATAGCAAATTTCAGAAATAACCGTTGTTTTCCCAGTGCCTGGAGGGCCTTGAATAACATATAAATCTTCCGCACTCATGGCTCCGACAACAGCCGCTTGTTGGAATTCATTTAATGGATTATGAAATTGTAATTCGACGTCTTGTCGGCGCTCTGCGATAACTGGTTTATCTTCAAATAAGATATTTTCTAAGTTCGCATTAGCTGCCAGACCTTCTTTCAAGCGCTCAAAGCCGCGCAGCAAGCGTTGTAATTGTGCTTTTGTTGCTGCATTGCTAAATTCGATTTTATTCGATTCAAAATGGAGCTCATTTTTTCGTGCACGACGCGCCATGTCAGGTTTTAGCTCGATTTCTACAGTGCGATCACCACGATTGACTTTCACAACATCTCCTAAATCCACGTGATAGCCACGCACGCGAGAACTCAAACCCTTCAATTGCTTCCACTGCTTGGCATCGATTCCCGATAACTGCATGACAACATGTGAAAACTCGGCATTAAAACGGGGGCTTGAAAAGTTCGCTTCAATGTCTTCAATTTCTGCGTTTTTATTTAAAACTTTTAAATACCCTTCCCAGCTCGTAATGCGCTTATTGATATAATCATATCGCTCTTTGGAAAACGGCAGACTAGCAAGCGATGTAATAAACTTATCCGGATATGTATGCCCATTAATACGTGTTGGTACAAAATGAACTAACATCCGTTCACGTCGATTCGTCGCAACCGGTGTACCAATACCACGTGTCCGGAAGCTTTTCGCTACTAATCCGCTTTTCATATCAAATAAGCAATCCATAATACAAACGCGCTCTGGGAATTTCTTTGCAAGCCCTTTATTGATCTGCGGGTCAAAATAAAGCGTTAAGGAAAGTTGTGTACCATCCGTTTCAAGTTTTTCAACGAACACAACAAACGCTTTTTGTAAATTAAAAAAGGCGTGTTCATCTTGAACATGCTGCTTAATCGCTTCACGTGCTGTATTTGTCAGTACGATATGTAAACGCAATTTCTCAGTTGCTACTGTCTGCATCTGAACACCCTTTCCTTCATTCGTTCAAAAATAGTCACAAACTTAATTATACCAACAATTTAAATACCTTGAAAGTGAAAAAGTAGCCATCTGCGTATGGAATCTTCGCGACTACCGCCAGAGCAATATTTCTTAGTAACTATTTATTAAAAAGGGGGTATCCAGAACGGGAAAACGTTCCAGATACCCCCTTTCCCCTATTCAACTATTCGCGCTTCTTGCTTATATTTCTCATCCCACGCCTCGTCGATTTTACGGAGCGCTACAGGACGAAATGTGTCTTTTCGAATGAGCGTATGCTGACTCGTAGCTGTTACGGCCACTGAGCCATCTTCATGTAAAATTTCATAGCCGTATGTAGTACGCAATTTACCATGCGATTCAATCCAAGTACGGACTGTAGCAACCTGACCGTAACGCATCGCTTTTTTATATTGAAGAGATATATCTAATACCGGCGAAACATAGCCAGAACGCTCTAATTCGGCATAATCAAACCCTAAATCCTTTACGATTTGCGTACGTCCAAGCTCACACCAAATAATGTAACTTGCATGATGGACTACCCCCATCTGATCCGTCTCTGCATAGCGGACTTCTACTTGCTTTTCTGATATATACATTTCATTCACCTCTTTGCCATTATAGCACAAGGACTTCTTGTCTTTATTTTAAAATAGAGCTATCAGATTACTTCCCTGTGCCAACGAGTGTTAACCCAGGAATAAATGTAATCAAGAAAATAT
The DNA here is from genome assembly GCF_050613145.1 of Lysinibacillus sp. LZ02. GTDB lineage: Bacteria > Bacillota > Bacilli > Bacillales_A > Planococcaceae > Lysinibacillus_B. The sequence continues at coordinate 2,227,684 of NZ_CP192507.1, forward strand.
CGACAATCATCATAAGTAAGAATGGAATTACTGCCTTTACGACAGGCTCAAACTTCGTACCACCAACTTGAGCCGCAATGAATAATGAAACCCCTACCGGAGGCGTCACTAAACCAATAGAAAGGTTCGCTACCATAATAATACCGAAGTGAACTGGATCTACACCAATACTTGTCATAACGGGCACTAAAATTGGTGTTAAAATAATAACAGCCGCAATCGTCTCCATAAATGTACCAACAACAAGTAAGAATAAGTTAACTAAAATTAAAACCCATAATGCTGATAATTCAGATTCAAGGAACATAGATGCCACTTGCTGTGGAATTTGTTCACGTGTTAGTACCATTCCAAATAATGCTGCAGTACCGATGATAAACATAATAACCGAAGTCGTTACAACAGAAGATACTAAAATCTCTTGTAATACTTTAAAGTTAATCTTTTTATAAACAAAAATACCAATTACTAATCCATATACAACTGCTACTACAGATGCCTCAGTTGGTGTAAAAAGACCACTATAAATACCACCTAAAATGATAATGGGCATTAATAGGGCTAAAATTGCACGTTTAAATGACACAAAGATATTTTTAAAACTAGTTTTTTCTACACCACTACCATAACCTTTTTTCCATGAAATGATATAAGCAACTACCATTAACGAAACCCCAATCATGATTCCAGGTAAAATCCCTGCCACAAAAAGACTTGTAATGGATACGCTTGCCGATACACCATATAATACTAGCGGTACACTTGGTGGAATAATGATTCCCGTTGTTCCTGCAGCTGCTTGAATAGCTGATGAGAAGTTACGATCATAGCCTGCTTTTACCATAGCGGGAATCATAATCGCACCGATTGCAGCTGTTGTCGCAGATGCTGACCCTGAAATGGCAGCAAAAAAGATGCATGCTAAAATTGAAACGTGTGCTAATCCACCTTTTAATTGACCGACTAAGCTTTTTGCAAATTCAATTAATCGCTCTGAAATACCACCGTGCTCCATTAATTTTCCTGCAAGAATAAAGAATGGTGCTGCCATTAGCGGAAATGAGTTCAATGCGGCAAACATCTTTTGTGGTAAAATAACTAGCGGGATATTTCCAGCTATTGCCAAAATAGCTACAGAAGCAACCCCTAGTGCAATCGCAATCGGTACATTGATAACGATTAGAATAGCTAATATGATAAATAGTAATACGCCCATATGTAATCTCCTTTATTTTTCCTTCTTACTAAACAATGTTTTTCCTGTTACATCTAATAGATTTAAACTCATTAATACACCACTGACAGGAATAATGTAATAAATATAACCCATAGGAATTTGTAAAGCTGGTGACGTTTTAACAAAGGCACCTGATGCCAACTCGTAACCATATACAATTAATAGAACAAAGAAAGATAAACAAATGAGCATTACAACGATTACAAAAAACTTCCGAACAATTGCTGGCAATCGGTCAACTAATGCTTCTACACCAATATGTGCTCCATATTGAAATGCGACTGACGCACCTAAAAAAGTAATCCAAATCATCATAAATCTTGCCACTTCTTCTGTCCAAGGGAATGAAGAAGACATGATTACACGTGACACAATTTGTATGAAGACTAATATCACCATGATGAAAAGTAATAGTGCTGAAAATAATTCTGTTGTTCGATTAATGACTTTCATACTTTTTGTCCACATAAATTAATTTCACCTCGTTAATAAGAAAAGTCCATTCGCCCCGCAAATAAAGCAGCCCCTGCTTTACTTGCGGAACGAATGTACAAAATAAGCTAAAAAATAGAAAGAAAGGAGGATGGAACCTCACTTTCTCCCCATGCAGAATGAAATATTATTCAACTGCTTGAATACGTTCTACTAAGTCGCCAAAATTAGAAGCGTATTTTTCATAAACAGGCTCAACAGATGCTTTAAATGCTTCTAAATCAATTTCATCAATAGGAACAATTGTAACACCGTGGTCTTTCAGAGCTTGAATATGATCAACTTCCATCTCTTGGCTAATCTCACGTTGACGTACAGCATACTCTTGCCCTTTTTCAACTAAAATTTGTTGAATGTCGGCAGGTAACGAGTTGAACTTATCACCATTCATTAATAACGGAGCTGATGCATAATAAATACCTACTTCACTGAAGTGGTCTGTTACTTCATAGAATTTAGAAGTATTCATAATGGCATAAGATAAGTCTGTACTATCTACTACACCTTGCTGTAAAGATGTATACAACTCTGGAAAGGCGATTGGTGTTGGGTCAGCCCCTAAAGATGAGTACATATCAATGTAAATTGGGTTTTCTAGAGTACGGATCTTTAACCCTTTCATGTCTTCAGGTGATTTAATGGCTTTATTACTCGCAATATGACGCATACCATTTTCCCAAATACCTAGGGCCTTGAAACCAGCAGCATCTAATTTACCCATTAACTCTTGTCCAACTTCACCGTCTAATGTTGCATAAACATGCTCAACATCACGGAATAAAAATGGCATTTCTAAAACAGAGAAATCTGACACAAAGTTACCTACAGGACCTGAAGTAACTAATGTCATATCAAGTGCACCTAGTTGTACTTGTTCTGCTACTTCGACTTCTCCACCAAGCGCTCCATTCCCAAATACTTCAAATTCTACACGCCCCTCTGTTGCTTCTTCAACAGCAGCTGTAAATTCCTCTAAACCTTTACTAAACGCGTGATCTTCCGGTGCAATATGCCCTACTTTAATCACATAGGTTTCTTCATCGCCACCTTCTGCATTACCGGTGCTAATTTTTTCATCTGAGCTTTCCGAGTTACCACAAGCTGCCAAAACTAGTACTAATGCTAGTGTGAATAGTAGCCCGAAAAACGATTTAGATAAACGTTTCACCAATTATTCCCCCTATCGTTCTCTCTCTTTGAAGATTTATCCTTAATCTTTATAATTAATAATCCGAACATTCTCAATACAATAAATAATCATTCTTTTATAAAAAAGATAATATCAAACCCTTATTTTGGAAAAATAATTATTTTTTCGATAATATAATTTCACATAAAAAGCGCGAGGGATAAAGGTGAATCATTTTTTTATTGTCATTTTTCTTTGTTTTTATGTAAATTAAACTGTTTTAGTTGCGAATCAAACATACTTGCAAGATTCATTTTTACATGATAATTGTTATTCCTTCATCATATTAAACTACTAAAACATTTTTAAAATGCAAGACTTCTAACAAGGAAGATAAGAAGCTTATTTGACTAAGCCTTATCACAAATAAACACTAGCATAAGCCGGGTACCGCTACCAACAGCTCTTTAACCTCTAATGAAGCTGTACAATAAGTATTTTTATAGCAATTTATATGGATAACTGTTTTAAACATGTGATACTTTATTAAATTGATTGGAGGATAGATACGGAGATTCCTACGGGAACAGCACTCGCGGAAAATCCATTTTGACGGCGATGTTAGTTTGAGTCGTGCACGTGGAAAACGAAGCGCCAGAACGGAAATCAATCTAGAGGATATCAAAAAAAGAGCTTATCACTTATTGGATAGCTCCTATTACTTCTTTTTTTATTGTTCCATTAAATTATAGATCCGATCCACTAGCGGTGGATGTGTATAGCGGAACCATTTTACAAGTAGCGGAGGGTTTACCTCACTAAGCCCCGCTCTCGCTAAAGCTTGAAATGAAGAAATGGCTGCCGATTCATCTTCTATTAATGCTAACGCATAATTGTCCGATTGTATTTCGTGATGACGGCTCACTGCGTTATCTAGCGGATTCGTTGCAAAAAACAGCATCGATGAAAGGATTAAATACAACGGTAATGAATGAAGGCTTTCCATACGCTTAATATTTAAAATGGCTCCGTACTTCGCAATAATTCCAGGCATCCATTTAGCGATTAGCCAATACAGGATGAATGTAATGCCAAAATAATAAAGTAAATTTTTGTATATATCCTTATGTACATAGTGCGCCATCTCATGTGCCATGACAAATAGTACTTCTTCCTCCGATAATTGCTGCAGTGTTGTATCCCATAATACAATCCGTGCATTCGAGCCAATCCCATTAACATAAGCATTCATCGCCGTTGTTTCATCCGCCATTTCAACTTCGTATACATGATCGGCTGGAATATTTGCTTGCTCTGCGAGTGCCAGTATTTTTTCCTCCAGCTGTTTATCCTCTATCGCAGTAAAATCATTATAGAGGGGGTCAATGATTTGTGGTTGTATAAATGCGTAAAATAGCGTAATCGGAATTTGAACTGCCCATACATACACCCACCAACGCTTTTTTGCTCGACGAATAAAGAAATATAAAATACTGACAAAGATGAGTGATGTGATAAATTCCAAGCCGAAATTCATCGCATATTGTGTCAGCCATTGTTGAAAAGGTTGTGTACTCACCCCATAGCTCTTGGCAAAAAAATAAGCACAATAATTAATTGGCAACAACAATAAAAACGTTACGACCGATAGCAACAATACGTATAAGGCGTTTCTTACAATTGTCCATTTTGACTTTAAACTCCACTTTTCGAGCAGTTCGGATAGACCTGTTATCAGAACAAAAAGATAAATTAACCATTCAAATGGTGTTTTAATAAAATATAAAAAATTTCTTATTTTCGAGTAGTTTTCACTTAAATATAGCTCCCGCCCTGTCATATAAGTACTTGGGTCTGCTGCTGTTCCCTTTAATACATCAGGGATACTATTATTACTACTGTAAAAAATATAAAAATACATCGCAGCGGCATAAACACCAAACAATAAAATGACCCGTAAACCCCATTTAGCTTTCATCAAATCTCCTTTTGTCTTTTATTAAAACGAAACATGGAATAAATAATAAAAATGCCTATCGGAACGAAGAGATAATATTTGTATTGATCAAATGTCGATACGATAATAGACCAATTATCCCCCGCCCATGCCCCTAACATAATTAATACCGTATTCCAAATCAATGTACCAAGTGCTGTATAATGAATAAAAAGTAAGAACGGCATCCTAGCAATCCCAGCTGGAATCGAAATTAAACTACGAATAACCGGGATAAAACGACAAAGGAACACCGTCACAAATCCATGCTTTTGAAACCATACAGCGGCCGAATCAATATCTTTCGGATGAAGCCGAAGAATCCATCCTATCTTCCCTGCTAACAATCGTTTTAAAGTCGATAATTGAACTAGCTTGCCTATACTATAAAGGCAAATCGCCCCTGCTACCGAGCCAATAGTAGAAGCAATAATGACACCGGGTACAGTCATGGCAGTTCGAATAGCCATAAAACCACCAAATGTCAAAATGAACTCCGAAGGGATTGGTGGAAATATATTTTCTAATGCCACCAATAAAGCAATCCCGATATATCCCCATTCACTCATAATGCCTTCAATCCAATTTTCCATTAATTCGCTCTCTCACTTCTTTCCTTTTTTCATCATGCTTCACTATATGTACAAGTGTCGGCTGTTATTTAAATTATTGATGAAAAGCTTTTTTACAGAAATAAATAAAACCACTTTATTTTCAAAAAAATTTGACTTTATAATATGCTATGTACTATATTTATATATGAACAACTAATCATATAAGCATATATTAATATAAAAAAGGATGTGTATTGTTTATGAATGATGAACAATTGGAAACAATCGTAACCGATTTAGATGAGGAAGTATTATTTTTAGTTTCACAAACATTTAAAGCTTTAGGAGATCCTACACGTATTCGTATTTTGCATTTATTATCTAAGCAAGAATATGCCGTACATGAGATTGGAGAACACCTCAATCTTAAGCAATCTACCGTGTCACACCAGCTACGATTTTTAAAAAATATGCGATTAGTGAAGTTTCGTCGAGAAGGAACTACGATTTATTACACACAGGACGATGAGCACGTAATGGCCGTTTTACAACAAATGATTGAACATACCAAACATATGTAGGAGGTTTTAATTATGGGACACAATCATGATGGTCATGGTCATGACCATACACACGGAGCAAATAAAAAAACATTATTCATTGCTTTTCTCATTATTACAGGCTATATGATTGTAGAAGTAATTGGCGGATTATTAACGAATAGCTTAGCACTATTATCCGATGCCGGTCATATGTTAAGTGATGCCATCTCTCTTGCTATTGGTATTCTTGCCTTTTCCCTCGGAGAGAAAGTCGCAAACAACGAAAAAACATATGGCTATAAACGATTTGAAATTTTGGCCGCTGTTTTTAATGGCATTACCTTAATTGCTATCGCCCTTTTCATTTTTTACGAAGCAATCGAGCGTTTTGCCAATCCGCCAGAAGTTGCTTCAACAGGCATGCTTTACATTGCTACTATCGGGTTACTTGTAAATATCTTTGTTGCTTGGATATTAATGCGTGGGGGCGGTACAAAGGATAATTTGAATATGCGTGCTGCCTTTTTACACGTGATTAGTGATATGCTTGGCTCAGTTGGCGCTATTATTGCCGCGCTTCTCATTCTATTTTTCGATTGGGGTTGGGCAGATCCATTAGCAAGTGTCATTGTTGCTGCTTTAGTGTTAGTGAGTGGATTCCGTGTAACAAAAGATGCCGTCCATGTATTAATGGAAGGTACACCGGTGAATGTAAATATCGATGAAATCATCCGTACTTTCCGTGAAACAGAGGGCGTACTTGACCTGCATGACCTTCACATTTGGTCTATTACAAGTGGCCAAAATGCATTATCTTGCCATGCCGTCGTTCAAGATACACTGACTATGAAAGAAGGTCAAATTATACTTCAAACATTAGAGCACCAATTGCAACATTTATCGATACATCATGTAACTATCCAACTGGAACCCGCTTCACACAAGCATGAAAACACACTCTTATGTAATTTTGATACACAGCATGAACATAACCATGCTCATTAGATTTTCATTCATACCATTGTTATAAAATGAAGCTATTCTAAAACTAAAGAATAAAATAAAAACCAAGGAACACTATTAATAATTCATGTTCCTTGGTTTTTATAGTTAGCAAAAAGTTTTTTAAATACACCATAGTTGTTATGGAGAATTCTAAAAAACTCACTTAAAATAGGCTTTTCAATCTACATTTTGCTGATGCTCCTCATTTAAAGAAGATTGCACTTTTTTAGGTAATTTCTCAAAAACTAATTGGTACGATATATCGATCATTCGTTTTAATTCATTATCAGACAGTTCATCCGTTTCCAGATTGATGGAGTTCCAGTGCTTTTTATTAGCATAATAGCCGGCACTCACATCACGATACATTGTACGTAACATCTCATTCTCTTCAGGGATGCCTTTTACAGTAAGAACGTATCGATCATTTTTGTTTCCTATTAGCCCAAATTGTTTTCCCTGTAAATCAAAATAATAACAGCCCCAATCCTCTCTAAAATAGGCTTTTGCTCCTCTTTTTGAATTAGCATATTCAATCAGATTTACTAATCGCATATCCTCGCTTTCCATGCCATTCCCCTCCTGTGAAATCATCTCGTACTTAGCATCCTATACGCAATCTTATCAATCATTAACTTTATAGTTAGCAATACGATTTTACTTTTTGTTCCTTCCATCCACACTAAAAAACGTACGTTCCCTTTTTAAGTATAAGGGAACGCACGCAAAACATTCAAATACTATTTAGCTTTAAATCCCTTTATTTCCATCATTTATCGAAGACGTATTTCTTATACGCTCTAATCGTCTATTTATTCTTTTACGTAAGAAGTTAAATAGCACTCTTTTGACAAAAATCTTTGTGTTGTTGTATCGCTGAAAAAACTCATCGGGACTTGTAAAAATGCCCAGCTTATCTGTAATAGAGAAACTTTGAATATACGTACTCTGACCGTTAAAGCATAGATTAATATTCTCTTTTTGCTCTACTGCAATACCGTAACCAATATAGCCATTATTGACACAGCTCAGCCTATCCTTTACTTGCTGTAAGTATCTATCATCGATAATAACCCCTTCCAATGCTAACCACTGTTCTTCAACATATACTTCTGTCCAAGCATGAACAACCTTCTCTGGTGCAAAGAAATAAACTAAGCCTGTTAATGCCCCTTTTTGCATTTTTTTATCGATGTAAAACCCTTGAATACGACAAGGTATATCAACTGCTCGTAACAGCGCCATAAGCAGTGTACTTTTCGTGTTACATTGGCCATATCCATCTTGGAGCACCTGTGATGCCGTTATATCATCACCGCTGTTATAGCCAAACTTAATGTCATTCCTCACAAAATCATAAATTTGCGCAATCTTTTCTTTCTCCGATAAATTACGCCAACCTTGCTGTTTCACTACTTTCTGAATACACGGATGCTGAAAGTCTAACATCGGTGTCCTTTTTAAAAATTCATTCAATTCGATCACCCTTTCTAGCTTTACTATAACGGGTGATTCAGCCTCATACTTTCAAATAGATGCTATCTTTTTTAATTGCACTAGGAGTCATACCTAATTTTTCCTTTGCACTCCTTGTAAAATGCGAGGAACTATTAAACCCCGCTTCAATCGCTGCATCTGTCATACTTTCACCACTAAATATGAGTTGAAATGCTCGTTTTATCTTTTCATGCAACAAATAACTCGTTAAAGAAATACCCATTTCCTGTTTAAATAAATGTGACAATCGACTTTCCGATAAATAGATATAACGACTTAGCCTCTTTATCTCCACTTCCTCAAGAGGTGTACCTTTAATATAATCAAGCACTTGTTGAATGCGTGAATCAATCATCGACTGTGATGTCACTACTTGAATAGCCAATGCTTGTTTTAAATTATGCAAAAATGAATCGTACTGTTGATGATTATGTACAGCTTTTATGCGATGAATGGTTGTTAACAGCTCCTGGTGCATCTGCTGAAAAATATAAACACCATTCGTGTCATTTAATTTCTGTCGTAAGTCCTCACCAAAAATAGACTCTGGATTCACCAATAAATATAGTTGCCAACCATTCGTCCCGTGTAATTTATGCGCTTTATTGGAATCAATAATCGCTCCTACAGTATGGAATGCTTGATTTTCTACTTCAAGTGTAAAAGGCTCATCCAACGCAAGCGTTACTTGTATATAATGATGCTGATGAAAATCAGCTTCTATTTTATTCGTAAGAAAAGTAATATGATCTTGAAGGAAAAATAATATTAATTTTTTCTGTAGCATATCGTGCATTCTCTTATTTCACTCCCGTTCTTCAATCCCTCTATTGTTACATTCGATTCGACATTAGTAAATCCCTTTCTCTAACATGGTAGTGCACCTCCTACTATCACTCATAAAGTTTAGAAAAAAGGCAGCCTCGGAAAATGAGCCATTTCCCGAAGCTACCTTAAAATTGATCCTTATTCTAACTTATAACAGTTGTTACATTTTGGTTGATAGGCTTACTCACATGAACATTTGGTATACGATCTTTCCACGGTACAGCTTCCTCTAGTTGCTTACCTAATTGGAGTAAAGTTAACTCATCTGCAAATTTACCTGTAAATTGTAAACCGATTGGTAAGCCTGTTTTACTCATAGCGATCGGTAATGACAATGAAGGCTGTCCTGTTGCATTAAATAAATTCGTAAATGGTGCATATGTGAAAATTTGCTCTGTCCATTCTACAGCATCAATGGATGGATTATTCGCATTTAGCTCACCAATTTTTGCTGGTAATGTAGCAATCGTTGGGCTTAATAATACGTCATAATCTTCAAAGAATGTCGCGACTTGGCGAGATACACCCGCATTAACTGCTGTCGCCTCTAATAACTCACTCGCCTTTAATTCACGCCCATACTCATAACATTTCCAAATAGCTGATTCAATGTATTCTGGCGAAGGCTTCAAGCCACTACCCGCTGCTGCCCCTTGAATCATCATATAAATATTAGCTGTCCAAATGTTCACTGTTGCCTTTGCAAAAGCAGCTTGTTCATATTTCGGTCTTGCCTCTACAACCTCATGTCCTAATTCTTTTAATAATTGGACTGTTTTATGAACCGCTTCTACACACTCTGAATCAACCGGTACATCCGAATTTGGTTCAGTTGTCCAAGCAATTTTTAGCGGTCTTACTTGTGTTTGAATTAAGCTACGATAAGGGGCATGGTTCATTTCTAATTTTGAATAGCTGCCGATATCTGGTCCCGCTACTTGATCAAGTAGTGCAGCTGTATCACGAATCGATTTTGTTACAGCAAATTCGATTGCAATCCCATTTAATAACTCACTATTGAACGGTCCTTCTGGAATGCGTCCACGTGTCGGCTTTAAGCCTACTAATCCGCTACAAGAAGCTGGGATACGAATAGATCCACCGCCATCATTTGCATGAGCTATTGGTACAATGCCACTAGCAACTGCCGCCGCTGATCCACCGCTAGATCCACCTGGGCTAAAATTCGGATCCCATGGATTTCTTGTTGGTCCATAAACAATTGCTTCTGTTGCTGCATTATAGCCGAACTCTGGTGTTGTCGTTGTACCTGATAACACCAATCCTGCTTTTTTGAACCGCTTCATTAGTTCACTATCCACGGGTACTACTGTATTTTCCGCAATACGGCTCCCCATACTGTGAGGAACCCCTTCCGCATGTAATACTAATTCTTTAATCAAAAATGGTACCCCGGCAAAAGGTTGTGTTTCATCTAAATTTGTAACGGCATTGTCTGCTTGCTCTTCAAGAACACTCACTACCGCATTAATCGTTGGATTGACTTTTTCTACCCCTTGAATCGCTAATTGTACAAGCTCTTTTGGTGTCACCTGTTTGTTTTTTACTAATTCCGCTAGTCCCAATCCATCATATGAAGCATACTCTTGCAAATTCATGTAACCACTCCTTCATTTCATGTATGAAAACCATTCACTTCCTACACCCAGTTTAAATACATAAAATAAAAAAAGATATTACCCGAAAGGATAATATTTATTTTAAGAGAATATATAATACATAAAATAGATAAAGTGGTGATTTATTTGTTTACAAAAAATGAGTATGAAAGTATTTTGAAAACGATTTACCAAATCTCGAATATAAATTTATCTCAAAGCAACGAGGGCTTTAAGTACGCTGTGTTACAGTTATTTAGCCAGAACTTACATTTCCATCATACGCTCTTTTGGGAGGTATCAAACGAGCATTTGCATGATACACCCGTACTCTACAATATGGACCAACACACTTTACAAAATTACTTATCTACTTATCAATACTATGATCCTTTACACCCTACGAATATCCAAAAGCAACAATCCATTCAATTAATGCATGAAAATCATGATTGCCCTCCAAAGCATATGGAATACTACAAAAAACATTTTCTAAAGGCAAATGCCTATGATGACGAAATGGTCATGTATATAAAAAAGGAGCAGGAATCCGTCGCAGCAATTGGTCTGCTCAGAAAAGATCATGAGCCACGTTTTAATCAAAAGGACATGTTAACATTACTCTATTTAAAACATACGATCGAAAATCATTATTTGCTACACCAATATACTAAGCCTAGAAGTACAATTTATGTTACCGAACGAGAGGAAGAAATTTTAGAGTATATTTGTAGGGGCTATAAAAATATCGATATTGCCAAACAATTATTCGTCAGTGAAAATACGGTAAAAAAACATCTTCAAAACTTATATCGTAAGTTTCAAGTCACAAGCCGTACTGAACTTGCTATTTCTTATTTGCACTGTAAAAAGTGAAAGCATCTATAAATAAAATCTTTGATCTATGTTAGAATTGCAGGTTCTTTTATTGACAGTTAGAATGGTCAGAATCATGTTTCACGTTTACGGCAATGACTACTTATATTTCAGAGAAGTATTATTCGGATAGTGTAAAAATAAAATTATATTTGAAATTTTCTACCACTCCATATATTATAGTCTTAAGAAAGAATGCCCGGAATAGAACGGGAGAGGTTCATAGCTAATACCCTCTATAAAAAACTATGGAAACATGACAATCTGCCATGTCCATATAGGACGTGGCTTTTTATGTTTTATTCATATGTTTTAATAGAATAATTGGTAGCGCCTCTCTTGAAAAGTGTCGGGAACATTTTACAAGGGAGGTTTTTATATCTGGCTGCAAAGTTGAAACAGGATTAAAAATATAGCTCAGGTTATGGGTCTGAGGCAGTGGAGACAGTTGATAGTCTACATGTAAATCGTAATTATTTCGTACACTAAGGGGAAAATAGCATTTTTTCTTGGGATGCTGTTTTTTCGTTATAAAGGAGTTTTTGAAGGTGAAGCAGGAAAAAGCAATCGTTGTATTTAGTAGAAGTCAGGACAGCATCACTTATCTGTTCTGGGAGGGAGTTTTAAGGCATGTATAATTTTAGAATTGTTGAGAAGCTACAGAAAATAGATGAAGATATTCAAAGAAGTCAATTAAACTATCATTCAAAACGTGTTCTCGTAAGCAAAGAGTTTACCTTTGATGCTGCTCATCATTTACATAACTATGAGGGGAAATGTAAAAATTTACATGGTCATACGTATCGTGTTGTCTTCGGAGTGAGTGGTTATACGGATGAACGAGGCATCATGCTTGATTTTGGTGACATAAAGGAAATATGGAAACAAAAAATAGAAATTCATTTGGATCATCGCTATTTAAATGAAACTCTTCCGCCGATGAATACGACGGCAGAGAATATCGTTGTTTGGATTTACGAAAAGTTGAATGAAGCCTTACTTGATGAACAACTATATAATGGGGCACGCGTGGAATTTATCAGGTTGTATGAAACTCCTACAAGCTATGCCGAAGCGAGAAGAGAGTGGATGAAAGTTGAGTAAAGTACCCGTTATGGAGATTTTTGGTCCGACGATTCAGGGTGAAGGAATGGTAGTGGGCCAGAAGACAATGTTTGTACGTACTGCCGGCTGTGATTATTCTTGTTCTTGGTGCGACTCATCATTTACGTGGGATGGCAGTGGCAAGCATCTGATCGTTCAAATGACAGCGGAAGAGATTTGGTCTGAGTTGAAACGCCTTGGGGGTAACGGTTTTTCATTCGTCACGATCTCAGGAGGAAATCCCGCACTTCTTCGTAATTTGGATGCACTTGTTGCAATTTTAAAAGAAAATAACATAGAGATTGGTGTTGAAACACAGGGAAGTAAATGGCAAGATTGGCTGTATGATATCGATGAACTAACGATTTCACCAAAGCCCCCTAGTTCTGGAATGACGACAGATTTTTCTATGCTCTCAGATATTTTGAGAAAGCTTAGAGATAGAAACAGCCATCAGCATATATCTCTCAAAATCGTTGTATTTAATCAAGAGGATTATGCTTATGCTAAACAAGTTCACCTTCGATATCCGACCATCCCTTTTTATCTTCAAGTCGGAAATGATGACATTACTTCGATGGACAATGCACGGTTGATCAGTCATTTATTAGAGAAGTATCAAACGCTAATCGATCGAGTGATGATGGATGAAGAATTAAAAAATATTAAAGTACTACCCCAGCTGCATGCACTTGTTTGGGGAAATAAAAGAGGTGTTTAGTGCTCAGCTGTAAAACTATATGTAAAATCTAGAACCTCATTTAAATACATTACTAGGAATCTCCCACTTCGATAAGTGGGAGTAGTTCAATGTTTAATCATTCGTTCATTGATTAGACGTTCTTTATCATCCAAATCAAATACACCCGGTGTCCAACTTGGGAGTAGTCCATAGCCTCCAATAATCGTTTCTTCTGCTTCGAATAGAACTGCCTTCAAACGTTCTCCTTCGATATCTTTTCCTTTTAGCTCATAAGAATATTTTGTAACCTCTTCTCCTAAATAGTCACTTAAAAATGTAATACCACTCGCTTCATAATTACTAAGCATTTCATTAGGAATATCTAATATATAGGTTTCCATTTCGATAGACTCTTTTATATCCCATCCTTTATTTAATAAATATACTTCGTGTTCTTCCTTAACAATTTCTTGTCCACAAGCAGAAACAAACAATATTCCGAAAAGCAGTAAAAACATTCTGATTTTCATAGTGGCACCTCCACCTTCCTGAATGATTTTGCATCTTTAGTTGAAGGAGAAAATCCCTAAAAATAACATTTGATACACTATTCAATCTTAGAAATTTTCCAAACATCATTGATTTTTTGAAATTCTACAGTAACAAACGGAATATCCCAACCTTTAATATGCATGCTTGCTGTTCCTTGGTATATAGATGCAGGAACATGTGAAAGCATTTCCTCAAATTTCTCTTCATGATAGGCCAAATCATATGGCCATACAATACTAAATTCTTTTAAGGCTAGCGCTTTCACTGTAGGAACTGTATTATGATCGTCACTCTCTGTAAATAAATACGTTTTTAGCACCATTTCTGGCGATACACCGATTAAATATTGTTCATCTCCCGTTTCTAAATAGCTTGCCATTTGCTCTTGTTCATCTGTTGAAGAACGTTGTACATGTTCGACTTTATAAACCTCTTTTGCTTCTTTAGCCATTAAAATAGGGGCGTTTATCCAATCATAAGAAGCAATAACATAATCAAATGTATCTACTTCCAGTTGTTCTGTTAGCTTCACTTCAAGCAGCTTCCCGCCCTTCTCTTCAAAACCGTTCCTATTCATCCCCGCAAAATAATATTGCTCGAACAGTTTGTCATTTATATATAATTTGCCATTTTCTATTTTTACTCGGTCATTAGGTGTAGCGATGATATTTCCAATCATCGGAACTTTTTGCTTATCATCGAGTACTCCTACTAAATCACCTATTTCTAGGCGATCACTATCTGTCACTAATGTCGTATATACATTAAAATGACGTTTCTGAAATATGTGCTTACGATCATCATAATAGTAAAGCTCACTATTCCATTGATCCATGCCGGCTGCCGACACGGATTCTCCATCCCTCACCATCACATCGTAAATGGTTGTAAATTCAATAGGAGGCGCTGTACCTGTTTCAATTTGTAAAGAATTTGTATTCAGCAACATATAGCTTCCTACTATAACAACAAAAACAAACATAAAGGACGCTACTATCGGTAGTAATCCGGTATTTCGCTTCTTTTCTTTTTGACTTAATACCCTTCTTTTTACACGTTGCTTTTGAGCTGATGAAATCGGTGTTTGCTCTTCTAATCGTTTCTTAAAGTGATTCATGTAAAAGCACCTCCCATTGTGAATCATCTAAATATCCTCTTAGCTCATCTCTTGCTCGTTTTAAGCGGGACCTTACCGTGCTTTCATTCAGTTCAAGTAATTGTGCAATTTGGACAGTTGAAAGCTCCTCAAAATAATACAAAATAATTGTTTCTCGGTATTTCTCATTTAGTTTCATTACTGCCTGTAGCAATGTTGTTTTTTCATTTGAAAGAACAACTTCCTGCTCGGCACTTTTGGCATTTTTAAAAGGCAGAAAAAGCTGCCACCTTTTTTTCTTACGTAAATAGTCGTGGCAACGATTAATCACAATTTTCCTCAAATAATTTTTGAGAGAAGCCTCTCCCTTATATTGTTCAGCTTTTTCATAGAGCGCAATGAAGCTGTCCTGTACAATATCTTCTGCTACGTCCCAGCTTTGTACATAAAAATACGCAAGCCGCAGCAGATGCTCGGTATGCAAATCCATTGCCTCATGTAACAGTTCCTCTCGCATCACATCACCTCATTTTCACGCTATAGACGATAAAAATTGGAATTCGTTGCAAATTTCTAAAATGTTATTTCTAATATCTTATAATGAAACAATTTATTCTATTTGAGGAACTTCCGTATAATATTTCTTAATTTTATACAAACTGAATTTGAAATAAATAATTACAATATAAGGAGAAAAAGAATGACAAGGATTTTAAAATATCTTCCTCTTCTACTGATTCCAACTTTCCTTACCTTCACGCTTTTGGCTAATGCGGAGAAAAATTCAAATAATGATAGTGGAGTTAAAAATACCGATATAGCACAAAAGAATAATGCTGATTTAATTTTAGCTAATAATACTGATTTAACGGCCTTGGAAAATAACGATGATGTAGAAAAAGAATACGAATACAGTCTAAAATATAACTACGAAGAAATTTATGAATTGTTAAACTTAACTGAACAAGAGTACGATGCCTACTGGAAGGAAGGTCTTTCTATAGCAGAAATGGCAAAAAAACAAGGCATTGACAGAGAAATTTTAATGGAGTACTTCGTGACTTTTCACCATAACGTATTAAAAGAATGGCTAGTACGTGATAATGTACCTGAACGTCTTTATTTCACACAAGTATATCGCTTAAAAGATGAAATTAATGATTTCATTGATCGCAACCCGAATAAGCAGTAAATATTAAATAGGTAATGTGTTCCCCTACTTTAATGGGATATTTTTTTAAATGCGATTTTTTCTCATTACAAGTTAACATACAAAAAACACCTTAAATTTTAGAGCATCTCTAAAATTCAAGGTGTAACTGTTAATCCGTCGTTGAAGCACCATAAGCCATCTGTAATAAATTTCGCGAGCAGACCCACAACAGCGGTATAACAAGCAGTGTCACTAGCCCGCCGATGATTAAAATAGTCGATACATTTTGTGTAAATGCTTCTCTATACGGAATGCCTTGCCCTTCCATCAATAACGTAATGGCACTAATGACAATAGAAATGACGGTTAAAGCCACCGCGCTGAATGTTTGACGAAGCCAGTTTAGCACAGCAGATCCGTGACCGCTTAGTTCTTTCGGGACTTGACTCATCCCTGCAGCACTTACTACCGTAAACGTCACCGCAATCCCCATATTCCGTAAAGAAAGTGCTACCATAATAAATACAATGGATGTATTTAAATCAATTTGCCCTAATAAAAACGAACCAATGACCGTCCCCGTAACCCCAACAATACCTAACACAAGCATTCGCTGATGCGAATAATGGTTGCCTGCAAATAAATTAATAATGCCCATACAGATGGCAGCTGGCATGAGGATGAGCCCTGTTTCCAACACGGAGATCCCTCTTATATCTTGTAAATAAATCGGCATAAATAAGGTAGCTGCATACAAGTTAAATAACAAGAAAAAAGAAATGAGTAACCCGTATGTATAGGACGGGATTTTAAACACAGAAAGCTTTAAAATCGGATTTTGCTTTTTAAAACTATCGAACACATAAAACATAATGAGTGCACAGCCAACTAAGAATAGTGAGATGCCTAATACTAGCTGTGTTTCAATGATATTGAGCGAATACACAATCCCTACCGTGCCAAAAACGATGAGTAAAAAACCTTTCGTATCAAAGCGAGACAGTAAAGAGGATTCTTCATTTGCTTTTAAATAATACTTTGAAAGGATGACGACCGCTATACAAAACGGGATATTGATTAAAAATAGCCAATGCCACGATAGCGAACCAACTAAAAAGCCTGCCAATGTTGGACCAACCGCAGGACCAAACATGGCTCCTAATGTCCAGAGGCTTAAAGCAAACGGTTGCTTTTCCCGTTCAATTAATAAATAAATGAGTGTCATACTCGCTGGTACAATAACCCCTGCTGCTAACCCTTGCAAGAAACGGAAGAATATGAGTGATTCAATAGACCATGCCACACTACATAGCAAGGAAGAAATTGCGAAAACGATAATGCCTCCGACAAAAATCTTTGCAAATGTATAACGGTCCCCTAGCCAGCCCGTAATGGGCGCAATTAAACCATTGGCTAGTAAGAAAATACTCGCTACCCATTGAACGGTTTGTAACTCGCTATCGAAAATCGTCATAAATGAAGACAACACAATATTAATACTTGAAGTGCTTATAATCGCCAAAAAGTTGCCAATCATTAAAATGAATAAAATCATTTTTTGTTTCGAAGTCATCACATCAACACCTTTACTTATTCTTTCTATTACAGATTTTCCGAACGAGAAAGCGCATTCCTTTAGATGTGGGATGAAAGTGAGATCAGACAAAGGGGAGCTTATGGCTACCTAAGTTGTCTGAAATGTGCTACACTTTGCTGATAGACAAGTACAAGTCTCTAAAACCATTCCGTTCGTTGATAATTGGATATAGTATGAGGTTGCACGAACTAAATCGCTTCGTGTGTAAAACGATATGTGTCGTCATGCAAAAGACGCTAAAACATAGACGAACAAACAATCTGGCTCGTTTGGTAATAGAACGAGCGCCGTATCTTCTATATGCACTGGATATGGAGTGGTGATGGCACACCGCAATCTTGCACGTCAGCCGTAGCAGAAATGTAATCGGTCTTTGGTAGCAAGAATCCCACTGGTATCAGCCAGCTTACCCATTTATGGGTGGGAGTGTCAATACTCTAAGAAGCATATAAGTATTTATGTAAATTTCTAGGTGCGTATTCAATGATGCAGAAGATCAATCATTATGCTGGCATCTCAGTTGGTGTCGGCGTTGCGTAGCCCTCTTTGTAATATTCGTCAATCGCTTGACGGATTTCTTTTAATGACTTTCCTTCTTGATGCATCTTCGCTGAGCTTAATGCAATCTCAACACATACATTACAACGTGTACCATGGTCATCCCAAACAACTGAACCGTCTTCTTTAATTTCTTGTACGAAACAATTTAAGTTACTTTTATGACCAGCCGATTCTCCGCACCCACAATAGCATGGCATCCATTGTAAAATATCTGGCGCTTGGCCTGCGATTTGATAAGTTGCACGCATTAAATCCGTTTGTTCATCTAAAAATGAAGGTAGAATATCTGCACTCTTCGTTTCCTCTTGTATATCTCCTGTTACATGATCATGCTGTTCATGTCCTTGTTCATCTGTCTCCTGTTGTTTTACTTCATCATTATTACAAGCTCCAAGTAGTAAAGCTGCCGCTAGTAGAAAAGACCATTTCTTCATAAATCTATCTCCTTTGAAAATAACTAATACCATTATCATAGCGTATTTAACCGGCGAATGATAACTTTAGGTACAGGAAGCTAATTGAAAAATAGAGTTACTATAACAAATAGAGGGCTCGGCTTCTAGAAACAGCGCTTGGATTAGGTTCAGCATACACTGCTTAACTATGTAAACGGTTTCTCAATCTGCTTTTGTACTCTAGAATCTGCTAAATTCCCTTAAAAATGCATTTTAAATTGATAATCATTTTCAATAAGATTAATATAATGATAAAGCTCTATATTATTGGAAATTGAAGGTGATGACTATTTTACATCCTAATTCTTTAAAGCATTTTCATCTAACTACGCAGCAGCTGTATGATATTCAAACGGCTTTAGATAAATCGGCTATTGTGGCTATTACAGATTATCGAGGTGTTATTCAATATGTAAACGATTATTTTTGCCAAATATCACAATACACGAAAGAGGAACTGATTGGGCAAAATCATCGAATGATTAATTCTGGCTATCATCCAGCATCCTTTTTCAAAGAAATGTGGGCTACGATTCAGGGTGGGAGCACTTGGCATGGTGAAATTTGCAACAAAGCAAAAGACGGTTCATGCTATTGGGTAAAAACAACCATTGTGCCATTTATCAATGCACAAGGACAACCCTATCAATACATTTCAATTCGAACAGATATTACAGCGCAAAAACAAATCGATCAGATGGCCCATCGTCTTTATCATGATGACTTAACAGTACTTGCCAATCGCAAAAAATTGTTGGAGGATGTAAATTCGCTAAGCTCCTGTGACTTTACGCTATTTTTATTCAATATTAATCGCTTTAAAAGTATTAACGATAGCTTAGGGTATGCGATTGGGGATCAATTTTTAGTCGAAGTCGCAAAACGAGTAAAAACGGTGGATGCTTCTTCACCATATTTTTACCGATTACATAATGACCAATTTATTTACATAACCAAACAAATTGAGCACTGGCAAACTATTGCCGAGCAGCTTCTTTCGTTATTTGAAGATAGTTTTATATTCAATGATTACGAATTTTATGCAACTGCGAGCATCGGCATTGTGCAGCATACTGGACAAATCGATTCGATTCATACGTTATTAAAACAAGCAAATAAAGCCATGCTAGAGGCAAAAAATGCAAAGGGCAATCAATTTAAACGGTATGAGGATGAACTAGAGGAAACAGTTGATCATTCTTTATTTTTTGAAACAAAAATTCGGCAGGCGATAAAAAATGAGGTATTTGAGCTGTATTATCAGCCAAAATTTAATGTCCACAAAAATACATTTGATAGTATGGAAGCTTTAATTCGTTGGCAGGATGCAGAACTAGGCTTTGTTTCACCTGTTGATTTCATACCGTTTGCAGAAGAGCATGGTTTAATCGAGAAAATTGATGAGTTTGTACTGCGCCGCGCAATATCTCAAGTGAACGCTTGGCATAAGACATTCGGCATACAACTAAAGCTAGCAGTCAATATCTCGCCTCGCTTCTTAGCTACCCCGAATTTCTTAGCGACATTATCGAACATTTTAACGGAGGTTAATATTGATCCTCAACTGCTTGAAATTGAAATTACCGAAATGACGATGATGAACTTAAATGACACGTTGTTGACGAAGCTAAAGACGATTCGTGATATGGGCATTTCCATTGCAATCGATGATTTTGGTACAGGCTTTTCCTGCTTAAGCTATTTAAGAACATTACCAATCAATACATTAAAGATAGACCGTTCCTTTATACGGCAACTTAAAAATGAGGCAGGAAAAACAATGGTTTCTTCCATTTTATCGCTTGGTCATGCATTAAATTTACAAGTTGTCGCTGAGGGAGTAGAACGAGAAACAGAGCTTACCTATTTGAAGGAGTTATCATGTGACTATATTCAAGGATACTATTTCAGTAAACCACTCTCTACACAAGACTTCACACGAAAAATAGAGGAAATGCTGAAATAATTAAAAATATATTCCTCTAGGAAAAATATCGAAGCTATTTTGAGGGAACTATTTCAAAATGGCTTCGATTTAAAAGAGGAATTATCGTAGTCTTATACTATAGTGCCTCATTGATTTTGGAATTCCTTTCAACTCAAGTAGCCCCCTATAAATTAAGTGTCTAATGCGATATTCGAAACAGAATAGATCAATATTCCCTTTCATTTGTTCCATTAACTCTACAATGACGATGCTAGTTTGGATAAATTCCTTCCTCTCTTGCTTACTATGTAACTTTTCAATTACTTCAATTATAAATGAATCTATGTGATGTTCAGGTACACCGTGTATTTCACCGTCTATCCAAAAACGTAACACTTCCTTCGTTTGAGTGAGTTTTTCCCATTCCGTATGAAGTTGTATGCGTTTTTCCTTGCATAATGGATTGTCTCTTTTGTGATCCTCAAATAACAGCCCCAAAATATTAGAATCCATTTGACTTGTCTGGAAAACAGGTCGTTCTTCCCCTGGCTTACAATATTTCTCGTAAAGTGCTGTGGAATTGATAAGAAATATTTCATTTGTCTTTTGGCGCAATAAATAAAGTATAAAACGAAGACCCACTTGTTCATTTGCATTATCTCCATACCAAATATAGATTGGAGTATGATGCGGGATATCTTCCATTTGACGTAGTGTATTGGCAAACTTATGTTGATAGTCGTCATCTTCTTGTTCATAGTTGATATTGTCATATAACCATTCATTTCGAAAATTCTGCCCTACTTGTTCATCAAATTTCCATAAGGGGCCAATTGAAAAGGAGTCTGGAAAGCCAATAACCGTTTTAGGGCGAGTTAATCCTACTCGCAAAGCCCCTGCTGCCGATTCTGACATAACAATATGCATAACGCCTTGCTGTTCAGGTAATTTACTAGATGCTCGTAACATATAACGATTTTTTTGAATATGCGTATTTATTTCTTCTAGCATAATGCTCAGTTCATTTTGTCCTATGCATAATCCATTTCCTTCGACCACCTTATGTTCTTCGTGATTGAATTTTTCAAATATAGTATCATTCTCTATTTCATACACCTTCCACATACCACTTGTTAGTAAATCTTCTTTAGTTAAATAATCCTCCGATTCAATTTGATAAACCATCACGACATTTGTTTCGATTGAAAAGTACATAAATGGATAGTTAGCTCTTGTTTTGATAACACTCAACCCTTTTTCCATTATTTTACCACACGAACTTCTAAGCATGATTTTGCTTCTTTAATAAAAAGTATCTCCGTTAGTTGCGTAATCAACTTTAAAAACAAAAACGTGAATGAAATGAATAATTAGCATTGTGATATGACACATTACATATAGGAGGTGGAACAATCATGTCTAGAATAATTGGTGTTGAACAATCATTAACAAACGTTGAAGATGCTTTAAAAGCAAAAGGTTATGAAGTAATTCAGCTTCGTAATGAAGAAGATGCAAAGAAAGTGGATTGCTGCGTAGTGACAGGACAAGATACAAACGTTATGGGAATTAGCGACCCAGTCACTTCAGGACCTGTCATAGAAGCTAGTGGTCTCTCTGCTGACGAGGTTATCCAACGCGTAGAGAAATTTTTCCACTAACATGATAAAAATGGTGCTGCCTCGGACTTTCAAGGCAGCACCTATTGATTATACATAACACTCGATGCTGTCATATTTACAATCAGAATAGTTGCTTTTGTCTAGTCTTTATCAATTACATTTATGCTATTCATTGATGCAACTTCTTACACATTCACTTCCCTATTCAAAGCGTTTAACTGCCCAAATATTTAACATTGAATCCTTCTGCATATAAATGTTTTTCTCAACCGTTCCCGGTATTTTATATGAAATAGTTGCTTCTGTTTCACTCACCATTGTGACTGTACGATAATTTGTAAGTGAAAATAAAACAGGTTGATAGCCAAGAGGAATCGTTGCACTACCAAAAACCTCATCGATTCGTGTATTGGATAAATTTGATATTAAGATAAGGTCGAGAAATTGCTCGGGTCCGTAATCTTTCGTTCTAAAAGTACTTAATTGTTTGACGTGAAAAGTTTTGATTATTATATTGTTTTGTGCGAGAAATTTATTTAAATAATAAATTATAGTGTCGGATAATTTGTATTTAGTGTGTCATTTAATTTATTTATTTTTCCATTCATTATTTCAACGAAATTAGGCATTATAGTATTTATATGTTATAATTTACTTTTACTATTTATAAGGACGTGACGATTTTGATTAAAATTGAACTACCAAAACCGGATCTTGTTATCCGCCAACGTGAACAAGTACTAAAGCCTGGTGATGTGGAAATTACACCGTATTTCGGCTTCATCGATTTCCATAAGATTACACGTGACAAAGGCGGTATTTTCTTTTTCTACAATCAAGAAAATGAATTACTATTTGTCGGCAAAGCGCGTAAAATCCGTCAACGCATTAAAAAGCACTTTGAAGATAACGTATCACCAATGAAAAAATACCGTGATGAAATTCACAAAATTGAAGTATACGAAATTGAAGATCCAATGGAACGCGAAATTTACGAAACTTACGCTATTAATTCGTTAAGAGCAAAGTATAATATCGATAAAGTGTTTTATTAATATTCCCTAGTGTTTTTAGACTCAGAATCCTTGATAAAATAAGGGTTTTGAGTTTTGTTTTTTAGTGCTTTTATTCTCGGCATCATTTTGGCATCACCATAAAAAATACTACCTCAAACCCGAGATAGTCTTTTTCATGTCTTGTATTTAAAGCACATTATTTCACACAGCGTAGTTTTTTCTTAAGTTTATAAGAGCGCTACCCTCTAACGTTTAATCATTTATTTATGCTTTATTATTGTTCTTTTAGCTTTCTTAATAATTCTTGCTGTAGCTTTTGTATCAGATTCTTTACTCCAATTTTCACAAAGCGTTATCACAAAATCAGGTTGGGTTTTACTAGCATCATTTAACCAATTTCCTACAGAATCTTGTACATACTTTGACGAATCTGATTTTAGTTGATTAAGAATAGGGAGCGCTTTATACGGATTTTGTTTTAACATTTCAATATGTTTTGTCCAAACTCCACGAGGACGAATCACTTCTACGCAAAACCTACGTATGTTTTCATCATCACTTTTTGCCCATTCCGTCAGCAATTCTATACTTTTATCAAGGTGTTGTGATAAATCTTCCCTAATTGACATCCATGAAATTTCTCGAACACCAAAATGATGATCCGCAGCAAAAGGATAAATGTATGCTAGTTTTTCTTCTAAAGAAATGTTATGGTTTCTACTCATAAAAGCTGCCCAACAACGAACACTATCAGATGGATGATTCGAGAATTTCTTGATGAAATATTCCCTCTTTTGCTCATTTCCTTCATCTATGGCTTTATCCAACAGTTCACCCGTTAAACGAATAGCTTTCATTCCAGATTCAGCATCCTGTTTCAATGTTTCTGATATTATATTTTCTAATTTATGTTGTAATCCTACGCTAGGTAAAACATTTTTCAATAAAGTAGTATGATTTACAGCTAACCACTCCGTTAGATTAACACTCTCTATTTTCCCTTGATTCAACAATATTTGTATTTCTTTTGGGATGTCACTAACCTTTCTAGCTCCTTTTCTTGTTAATATATCTTTATGAATTTGCATAAATAGATCCCCCCTCTATGAATTAAAGTTCATGCAAGTTATCCTCTATAATTTGAATGCTTTAAACTAAGTGTATTATACAAATATATTTTTGTTTATTTAAACGTACTTCTTTCTTCCATACTGGTAAATTCACAAGAACATTACTGTCTGTTTTATGAGGCTGTTCCAAAAATCGATAATTGATCGATTTTTGGGAGGCCTCCTTTTTAGTGGTTGAAGTCACTCTACCTTTTAATATTTACATGTAAAGGAACTATTTAAACTAATGATGGGGTTAGTACGAATAAAATATGATTAGGTTCATCACTCTTGTTCAAAAATCGGTGTTTAACATTTGGTGGAATGCGTACGACATCTCCTTCATCTAAAAAATATTCGGTTCCTTCCAGTTCAACATATGCTTGACCTTTCATAACCACAGCGATCTCTTCTTTATTGTCATGTGAGTAATGACTCTCTGTAGTAGTAGTATGTGCATTCAAATCCATCATTAAGAGTTCAATATGTGCCTTCATAAAATCTGGTGTTAATACATCATAGACAATATGGTCACTATTTTCACGATATACTTTCTTTCGATCTTGCTTTCTGGAAATGAGGGAATCTGTATCAATTTCATTAATAAACAGAGTAAAAAGTGGCACGTTTAGTGCTTGTGCAATTAACTCTAGTACATTTAACGACGGATTCCCATGTCCTCTTTCAATTTGGCTAATAAGTGATGTGCTAATTCCTGCATAATCAGCAAACTCACGAATCGTCATACCATTCTTCTTACGATAGTTTAATACTGTTTGCCCTAAGCGAAGATTTTTCATAGCAAATGCCCCTTTTAAAATAATGTATGTTTGATGTCTTTTGTGCTGACATACTAAACATGGAGAAATAGTGCTTTTTTCAATAACATAAATATTTTATACTTACGTTTGTACATTATAATACATTAATTTTATTATAGTAAACATACATCAAGGGGGAGCAGTATTGAAATCACCACTTATTTCTTACACGATTTTATTTTTAGGCGTATTTGCATTATCTACTTCAGCAATCTTTGTGAAATTAGCAGATGCACCTGCGACAATTACAGCATTTTATCGGATGCTTTTTACAGCAGTAATGCTTTTGCCATTTTTATTAGTAAATAAAAAGAACCTTAAAGAATTACGTTATTTGTCAAAAAAACAATGGGGTCTTGGATTACTCTCAGGTTTATTTCTAGCAGCACATTATTTATTGTGGTTTGAATCATTAAATTACACTTCAGTAGCAAGTTCGACTGTCATCGTTACATTACAGCCACTTTTTTCAGTGGTTGGCGGTTATTTTCTATTCAAAGAGCGTTTTAATAAAGGTGCTATAATAGGCTGTCTCGTAGCGATTGCCGGAAGTATCGTCATCGGATGGAAAGATTTTCAAATTGGTGGACAGGCATTATTTGGCGATATACTTGCTTTTATTGCAGCAGGTGTTATTACGGCCTACTTCTTCATTGGCCAGCATGTTCGTAAAAGTTTATCTCTAATTCCTTATTCAATCATCGGTTATACCAGTAGTGCACTATTTTTAAGTATTTTTGTTTTTAGCCAGCAAACTTCTTTCGTTAATTATTCCACACAAACATGGTTGTCCTTTATTGGATTAGCGTTTATTGCAACGATATTAGGGCAAACAATTTTTAATTGGTTGTTGAAATGGCTAAGTACCTCAGTTATTTCAATGAGCATATTAGGAGAGACGATTGGAACTTGTATACTCGCTTATTTCATTTTAGATGAGGTTATTTCTTTACAACAAGGTATAGGAATCGCACTCATCTTAATTGGTCTAGCATTATTTTTACTAGAGCAAAGAAATAACAAATAAATAATAGAGAAATATATCAAGCGTGTTGATTTCCACTACGGTTGACTCGCTTTCCGCAGGCACGGTTTCAACTAATTTATTTCGGCTCGTGCTTTTCTTGCAGGAGTCGAGCCGCCTTCGCTCCAATCAACGAGCAATCGCCTTTTATCAACCATTCCATAAAAAATCACGCTAATTACCTACCGATATTTTTATAATCAACACACCTGAAAATATATATAAAAATAATTGGAGAAAGGAGGCATTAATTGAAGCACTTCGGGCACTATTACTTAACAATGAGTAGTCGCTTTTTTACTAATAGATCCGAATAGTTCTTTAAATAACTAGATGTAAATTAATAAAAAACCTAGCATCCTTTAAGGGGTCACTACCACTTGGTGGAAATCCAAAAACCGAACCATTACATTACGGTGAAGTATTTAGTGTATGTATGTGCCAACCTCCCAGCAGACTATGATCTAATTGCTGGATACCAAACATTTTATAATCATACTGGCGATGAAGATTTAAGAGAAATGATTGAGGATATCATCCAAGTTTTAAGAGACGAAGTAAAAATGTTAGAAAACATATTAAAAAAGAATGGTGTCGGATTACCACCTGCACCACCTGAGCGTCCTGTAGCAAAACTTGAAGATATCCCTCCAGGTGCGAAATTTAACGATCCTGAAATTAGTGCCGCACTAACAGCAGACATGGCTGCTGGTTTAGTAGCATGCAGTCAAGCTATGGATATGTCTACTAGGGAAGACATCGCTCTCATGCACGGTCAATTCCATATGAGTAAAACACAACTCGGTGCTAAACTGTTACGCCTTAATAAAAGTAAAGGTTGGTTAGTTCCACCACCATTACATGTAAATTACCCTGAAAAAGATTAAATTTTTAAACGTATGATAAAACACTCTTTGTACAGACTAATTTTCGGGAGGTGAAATCCATGACAAACAATAACAACCAAAATTCTAATCAAAACATGAACGTGGAATTCGGAACTGAAACTGATGTTAACCAAGTTAAACAACAGATTCAACAGGCAGAAGCGAAAAAACAACAAGCTTCTGGTTCGAATGCAAATTATAGTAGCGCAATGAACGTGGAATTCGGAACTGAAACTGACGTTAACCAAGTTAAACAACAACTTCAACAAGCTGAAGCGAAAAAACAACAAGCTTCTGGTCGATTTGCAAATAACAGTTACCAAAACGGTAATAAATAAGTTACTTAGCATCCCCAACCGGCAATCTTTTTTGCCGGTTTTTTGTTTTCCATCTTATTGTTGATTCATACCCTTAATTAGTTACTTAACAACATGTTTCTTCTAGGAAATTGTACCCCTATAAATCATACCACTTCTTCTCTGCATCTCAGAAATAAGGTAATTTTGTGGGGTTTAGATACTTTTTAATCATGTTAACATTACATTGTTTAACAATTGATAAAATGCTTTATTTAAATAGAAATCCCCCGCTGATGCGAGGGATTTCTTCATTTTATACCGGGCTAACACCGTGTTTACGTTGGGTGAATGTTAGCTCTTTTGATTTGTATGCATCTAAACGATTTTCTAATGTAGCGCGAAGCTCATTTGGCTCAATGACGTCGTCGATAATTAACTCTGACGCTAAACGGTACACATCGATTTCCTCGCGATACTCGTTGCGGCGCTCTTCAATAAATGCCGCTTGCTCCTCTTTCGGTAATGCCGCAATTTTGTTCGCATACACCGCATTCACTGCTGCTTCTGGTCCCATTACCGCAATTTGTGCACCCGTTAAAGCAATACATACATCTGGCTCAAATGCCGGGCCAGCCATCGCATATAAGCCTGCTCCGTATGCTTTACGAACGATTACTGTAATTTTTGGCACGGTTGCTTCACTCATAGCGAAAATCATTTTAGCGCCGTGACGAATAATACCAAGCTTCTCGACTTGTGTCCCAATCATAAATCCTGGTACATCCGCTAAGAAAATTAATGGGATATGGAATGCATCACATAGACTAATGAATTTCGCTGCTTTATCGGCTGAATCATGGAATAATACGCCACCTTTTACACGTGGTTGGTTCGCGATAATCCCTACTGATTGTCCGTTAATGCGCGCAAAACCTGTAATGATTTCAGCAGCAAATAATTTCTTCACTTCACAGAACGAACCTTCATCGATAATGCGATTGATTAAATCATGCATATTGAACGGTGCATTTTGGTTTTTTGGAATGATGTCATCAATCGATTTTTCAAAAGTAGCCGGCAATTTTGGCGCTTCCACTTTTGGTTTGTTTTTAAAGTTATCTGGGAAGTAACTAATGTACTGACGTGCGTAGGCAATTGCTTCTTCTTCCGTTTTTGCTAGTACGTCACCACAACCTGAAGTAGAACAATGCATTTTTGCACCGCCCATCGTTTCAAGATCTACCTTTTCACCGATCACCATTTCTGCCATACGTGGCGAACCTAAGTACATCGATGCATTGCCCTCTACCATCACGACAACGTCACAAAATGCTGGGATGTACGCGCCACCTGCTGCAGATGGTCCGAACAATAAACAAATTTGTGGAATACGACCTGACAATTTGACTTGATTGTAGAAAATACGCCCTGCCCCGCGACGACCTGGGAACATTTCAATTTGATCTGTAATACGAGCACCTGCAGAATCTACTAAATACAGTAAAGGAACGCCGAGTTTTTCAGCCGTTTCTTGAATACGAATAATTTTTTCAACTGTTCTTGCGCCCCATGATCCAGCTTTAATCGTTGAATCATTTGCCATTACACATACAGTTCGACCGTGAATTTTTCCGATACCTGTTACGACACCATCTGCAGGTAAGTCGCCTGCAAGTATATTGGCAAACGCTCCATCTTCTACTTGTAAACCTTCATCGAATAATAGCGCAAGTCGATCACGAACGAATAATTTTCCTTGCTCTGTATTTTTAGCGTGGTATTTTTCATGTCCGCCTTTTGAAATAACCTCTTTATATTCTTGATGCTTGTTTTCAACTGAAATATTTGTCATTTCTCCCATCCCCCTTTTATTTGCCGCTATAGATTGGTGAACGTTTTTCTTGAAAAGCTTTTAACCCTTCAAGTCGATCTTCCGTATATAGTAAACGGTTATACGCTAATGATTCGATTTGTAAACCTGTAGCAATATCGGTTTGCATGCCATGATGAATGGCTGTCTTTGCTTGAACTAAAGAAAGTGGTGCGTTTTTTGCCATTTCAGCAGCTAGTGCTTTTGCTTTAGTTAACAGCTGTTGCGGCGCTACGACATGCTCAACAATGCCATATGCCAATGCGTCATTTGCTGAGAGGCGACGTGCTGTATAAATCAGTTCCTTCGCTTTACCAACCCCAATTAAACGAGGAAGTCTCTGTGTACCACCAGCACCAGGGATAATCCCAAGCGCAGCTTCCGTTAAGCCTAGCTTTGCCGTATCGCTTGCTATCCGAATATCACAAGCAAGTGCCAGCTCTAAACCCCCACCAAATGCAACCCCATTAATCGCTGCAATGACTGGTTGAGCAAGGTGTTCGAAATGACTAACCGTTTTGCCGATTAAAGCGACCGTTTTACGAACTTCTTCCTCGCTCATTCCTTTTCGTTCCTTTAAATCTGCCCCTGCACAAAATGCTTTCTCGCCATCTCCTGTCACAATCACGACACGGATGGAACGATCATATTGAATCACTTCTAATGCATCATTTATTTCATGTAGCATTTGAATAGATAATGCGTTCGCGGCTTCTGCTCTTGTTAGCGTTAAAATCGCAATGCCGTCTTGTGCTTCTACCGTTACGAAATCTGGCATGACTCTTCCTCCCCTCGTGCAATCGCTACTTGCTTGGACGATAGCTTTTTCCCTAGAATTCCTTCTATATATAAGGCAGTTTGCTGGACGCGCTCTAGTTCTACACCTGTTTCAATGCCCATCTCATGTAACAAATACAACAAATCTTCTGTAGCGACGTTACCGGAAGCCCCTTGTGCATACGGACAACCACCAAGCCCACCAATCGCACTATCAAATTTCGTAATGCCATGTGTTAAGCTTGTCACAACATTCGCGAGTGCTGTACCACGTGTATCATGGAAATGCATCGCGAGCTGTTCCGCCTTAAAATGACGCAACATTTCACTCAGCAGTGCATCCACCTGCGTCGGTACTCCAACACCAATCGTATCGCCTAACGAAATTTCCGTAATACCCATGTCAAATAGCTTCTCCGCTACCCGCACAACTTGCGCTGGTTTTGTATAGCCATCATACGGGCAAGCAATGACTGTAGAAATATAACCGCGCACTGTTTTACCAGCGGCTAATGCCCCGTCCACCACTTCCTTTAGTACAGGAAATGTTTCATCTATGGATTTATTAATATTTGATTGATTATGTCCTTCACTAGCAGACATGAAGACACTTACTTCGTCTATCTCTGCTGCTAATGCTCGCTCTAGTCCTTTTGGATTCGGCACAAGCGCGGCGTACGTAATATCCTTTTGACGTTTAATCGCTTTTAACACGTCCACAGCGTCCGCAAGTTGCGGAATCCATTTTGGATGAACGAAGCTCGTTACTTCGATGTAATCGAGCCCCGTTTCACTTAAGCGGTCAATTAATGCAACTTTATGTGCGGTTTCGATAAAGACTTTTTCATTTTGCAATCCATCGCGTGGACCTACTTCTTTTATTTGCACTCGCTTTGGCAGTTGCATGGGTCACACTCCCTTATTCGATTTCTACTAAATCGTCATCAACGTTAATGAAGTCACCTTCTGCAGCGATGATACGTTTTACCGTACCTGCTTCTTCTGCAGCAATTGGGATTTCCATTTTCATCGATTCTAAAATGACTACATCTTGACCAGCTGCTACTTCTTCGCCCTCTTGCACTAAAACTTTCCACACTGTTCCTGCCATACTTGCTTTTACTATTGTCATATACTATCCCTCCGCTTAAAATAGAATGTAGAGAAGAGGCACGTTTTCGATGTGTTCTCGCCAAAGTTCAATCTTTCGCGCCCCTTCTCGACTTATTTACCTACTGCCGTTGCTTTTGGTAAATAATATTCCTCTACAAACTTTGTTGTTGTAATCCCTGTTAAAAATTGTGGGTGCGTAACCGTTTCTAGTAGCATTGGAATATTCGTTTCGATACCTTCTACTACATAGTTTCGTAGTGCCTCCGCTAACTTGCTACATGCTTCCTCACGTGTGGGAGCAAATACAATTAATTTCCCAATCATTGGATCATAAAATGGCGTTACATTACTGCCCGTTTCAACAGCTACTTCGTGTCGAATCCCTTCTCCTTCAGGTAATTGGAGATGTTTAATTGTCCCTGGTGATGGGAAGAACGATACCGGGTTCTCCGCATAAATACGCACTTCAATGGCATGCCCTTTTCTCACAATATTTTCTCTTGTAAACGACAGTACCTCACTATTTGCTACTTTTAGTTGCTGCTCGACTAAGTCCATACCTGTAATTTCTTCTGTCACTGGGTGCTCTACTTGCAGACGTGTGTTCATTTCTAAGAAATAGAAGTTTTGATCGCGGTCTACTAAAAATTCAATCGTACCAGCATTTGTATAGCCAATATGCTTCGCTGCACCTACTGCTGCATCCAGCATTTTTTGGCGTGTCTCTTCTGAAATGAATGGAGATGGTGCCTCTTCCACTACCTTTTGATTGCGGCGTTGAATCGAGCACTCTCGCTCAAATACAGGTACGACATTGCCATGTGCATCTGCTAGTACTTGCACTTCCACATGGTGTGGCTCTGCAATGAATTTTTCAATAAACATCGTGCCATCTCCGAAGAAGCTTTGCGCACGTTTTTGATTGCCTTCAAACGCTTTTCGTAATTCTTCTTCATTGTTTACAAGCTGCATCCCAATTCCGCCACCGCCAGCTGATGCTTTTAACATAACTGGATAGCCGATGTCACTAGCTATTTTAGCTGCTTCATCTGTATCAGCAATCGGCTCATTCACACCTTGCACAATCGGTACCCCTGCTTGTTCCATCGTTTTACGTGCTTCTAGCTTACTGCCCATCGCTTGAATCACTTCTGATGTTGGACCAATAAATGTTAATCCTGCCTCTTCCACTCGTTTAGCAAAACTAGCATTCTCGGAAAGTAGTCCGTAACCAGGATGAATCGCTTCAGCTCCTGATTGTTTGGCTACATCAAGTATCGCCTCAATGTTTAAATAACTATGCAAAACGGGCGGTTTCCCGATACAATAACTTTCTGTCGCTTCTTTTACATGTAGGCTCCCTGCATCTGCCTCTGAATAGACAGCGACTGTTTCAATTCCTAGTTTTGTACATGTACGAATGATGCGTCGTGCAATTTCACCACGATTCGCAATTAATACTTTTTTAAACATAGCGAAACCTCCCCTACTGTAATGCTTTTGAAAACCCTTGAAACTGCTCACGTAGTTTGAACTTTTGAATCTTTCCTGAAGCGGTCATTGGATAACTGTCTACGAAGTAAATATAGCGCGGAATTTTGTGACGAGAAATTTTTCCTGTACAAAATTCGCGTATTTCTTCTTCCGTTGCCGTTTGCCCTTCCTTCAAAATGATCCAAGCTGCGGCTTCTTCACCATACTTTTCATCAGGTACACCAGCTACTTGGACATCAAGTATTTTCGGATATTTATATAAGAATTCCTCAATTTCTCGTGGGTAAATATTTTCCCCACCGCGGATGATCATATCTTTTAACCGACCTGTTACACGAACAAAGCCATCTTCATCCATCGTGCCAAGATCACCTGTGTGTAGCCAATTATCTTCATCAATCGCATCAGCTGTTGCACCTGGGTTATTATAATACCCTTTCATCACAACATAACCGCGCGTACAAATTTCGCCTTGCTCACCCCGTGGTAACTCTTCATTTGTACCCGGTTCAGCAATAATAATTTCAACATTTGGATGCGGACGACCAACTGTTTCTGTCTTCATTTCTAAAGAATCTTCCGGACGCGTTTGTGTAATCACTGGCGATGACTCTGTTTGACCATAACAAATTGTAATGTCCTTCATGCCCATCACATTGATCACATCTTTCATGACTTCGATTGGACAGTTAGAGCCTGCCATTACACCTGTACGCAGCGTCGACAAGTCAAATTCCTTAATATTCGGTAAATTCAACTCAGAAATAAACATTGTTGGTACACCGTGAAGTGCTGTACATTTTTCTTTTTCAACTGTTCGTAACACCACTTCTGGGTGGAATTCTTGAACAGGCACCATCGTTCCACCTACTGATACGATTGCTAGCGTACCAATGACACAGCCGAAGCAGTGGAAAAACGGTACGGGAATACATAACCGATCCTCATATGTTAGCTTCATACATTCTGCAATATTAATGCCATTATTAATCAGGTTAGAATGTCGAAGCATGACACCTTTCGGGAACCCCGTCGTACCGGATGTATATTGAATATTGATGACATCATCATATGTTAAGGATTGTTTGCGTTCTGCAAGTTGTTCATCAGAAATGTTGACACCAGTAGCTAAAAACTCCTCATAACTATAAGTGCCCGGATATTTTTTATCACTAATCACAACTACGGTTTTCAAAAGCGGTAGGCGAGCACTTTTTAAATTCCCAGGCTCACATTCCTTTAGTTCAGGACATAATTCATACATCGTATCAATAAACGAATGGTCTCGGTATTGATCGATTAAAATCATCGCCCGTGAATCGGATTGCTTTAATAAATATTCTAGTTCGCTTGCACGATAATTCGTATTGACTGTAACAAGTGGTGCCCCCATTTTACCAGAGCCAAATTGTAGGCCCGGCCATTCGGGTACATTCGTTGTCCAGACAGAAAAATGTTGCTCTTTTTCAAGCCCAATCGCCATCAATGCTTTTGCTACTTTATCTGCATGTTCATTAAATTGTTTGTACGTCATTCGTACATCACGATCTGCATACACTAATGCCTCACGTTCCGGATACTTTACAGCCTTTTCTTCCAGTAGCTCACCAATCGTTTGATAAACCAGTTCTGCCATACGCTTTCCTCCTATTATTCATTTGTCAAAGTTCTAGATAAGCTTAGCAACCTATAACACGTGAAATAACAACACGTTGAATTTCGGATGTACCTTCTCCGATTTCCATTAATTTAATATCACGTAAGTGACGCTCTACATCATACTCTGCCATATAGCCGTAGCCACCATGAATTTGAATCGCCTGATTACATGTACGGAAGCCCATTTCAGAGGCAAATAATTTTGCGAATGCGCCCTCTTTTTTGAACGGCTTGCCATGATCTTTTAACCATGCCGCTTTGTGTACCATATTACGTGCTAATTCAATTTCCATCGCCATATCTGCTAATTTAAATTGAATCGCCTGTAGCTTGGAAATCGATTTTCCAAATTGTACGCGCTCTTTCGAATATTGTAGCGCCTTATCGTATGCCGCCTGTGCAATTCCTACTGATAGTGCAGCAATCGAAATACGTCCACCATCTAATGTATTCAGGAATTGGCCAAAGCCTTTTTTCTCGTCACCTAACACATTTTCCCTTGGTACTCGTACATTTTCTAACACGATTTCACATGTATTCGATGCACGAACACCCATTTTTTGATAGTCTGAACGAATTGTTACCCCTGGTGTATCCGTCGGCACAATAATTGCTGTTATAATGTTTTTACCACGCTCATCCTGCCCTGTAACTGCTGTAACAACGATTTGACGTGCATAACTAGCATTCGTAATCCAACATTTTTCACCATTGATTACCCATTCATCGCCATCTAAATAAGCTTTCGTACGAGTACCACCTGCATCTGATCCAGCATTTGGCTCAGTTAGACCGAATGACCCGAGTGTTTTCCCTTGCGCCATTGGGACTAAGTATTGTTGTTTTTGCTCCTCTGTACCGAAGTTATAAAACGGTGTTGCCCCTAAACTAACCGCCGCTGCATACGATAACCCTGTACCGCCACAAGCGCGACCAATTTCTTCAACTGCTAGTGCATATGAAATGGTATCACCGCCGGATCCACCATACTCTTCTGGAAATGGAATGCCGAATAAACCTAGCTCTGCCATTTTATCGAAGCTTTCTTTACGGAATTCATGTTTTTCATCTAGCTCTCTTGCATGTGGTGCAATTTCTGCCTGTGCAAACTCGTGCACCATATCACGAATCATTTGTTGTTCTTTTGTTAGTTCAAAATTCATTAAATATACCCCTTTCTATTTTCCGACTATTCAGTCTGTACCGACTAGTCGGTTTGTATTATTGATTTAAAAAACCAGTATGTTATATGCTGGTTGCTTCCGTTTTATTCTAATAAATGTTTTTTTGCGAATGCTTCTTCATATCCTTTTTCCGTCACGATGCCACGTAAGATAATATCATTAAAATACAGTGTAATTTGCTCCATTGTTAAACATCCATTTTGCCAATACCACTTGTATGTCCAGTTCACTAATCCGATAATCGCCATTGTTGTGATGGTCGTTGAAGTACTTTCCCTAAAATGCCCACTTGCTTTCCCGTCTTCTATCACTCGCTCGATTAGCTTACGGTATTCTGTTCTCTTTTCTTTAATGACCGTTTTATAATGAGCTGGTAAATACGCACTTTCATCGTAGAAAACGGTAATATGTCGCTTATACAAATGAAATACATTTGTAAATGCATACAGCATCGCACACACTTTATCAATCGGTGTTTCATATTGTTCATACGCTACTTTTGTTTCTTTTAAAACGTATGAAATAAATACATCATGTATTTCATACAGCAACGCATCTTTTGCTTTGAAATTATGATAAAATCCACCTTTTGATGTACCTGCCGTTTCAACAATTTCATCTACCGAAACGCCGTGATAACCGTTTTCTTGAAAAAGATCTAGCGCTGTTTCGATAATTCGCTGTTTAACTGATTGTCTAACCATCGATTTTACTCCTCCTATAAACCACTCCTTATTCTTCGCGTCTATTTTTCTATCGAAATAACAATTTTATTCTATTTTTTGTCATTTCGAATTTATTTACACTATATCACCCGAAAATGGTAGAGTCTACTAAAATAAACAGAATTCACTCGTTTTTTTCTTTTTTCTCTGTTTTATGCGTGGTTTTTCAGATTTTCAGATACAATAAAATCGGCTTCTGTATTTTCTCGAATTTCCTCGACTGTTACATTAGGAGCCGTTTCAATTAATACCATTCCTTGCTCTGTAAAATCGAAAACAGCTAATTCTGTAATTAATCGATGAACGACCTTTTGTCCCGTTAATGGCAATGTACACGTCTTTTTAATTTTGGATTCACCGTATTTCGATACATGCTCCATAATGACAATGACACGCTTGGCTCCTTGCACAAGGTCCATTGCACCGCCCATGCCTTTCACCATTTTCCCTGGTATCATCCAATTGGCTAAATCGCCTTGTTCCGATACTTCCATCCCACCTAAAATCGCTACATCAATATGTCCACCACGAATCATCGCAAAGCTGTCGGCACTATCAAAAAACGATGCCCCTGCTACGGCCGTCACGGTCTCTTTTCCTGCATTAATTAAATCTGGGTCTACACCATTTTCTAACGGGTATGGACCAATGCCTAATAAACCGTTTTCTGATTGTAGTAACACTTGGTAGTCACTTGGAATTTCATTTGCTACAAGTGTCGGGATACCAATGCCAAGATTGACATTCATACCATTTTTAATTTCTTGTACGGCTCGTTTGACAATACGATCTTTCACAGATGTCATCCTACTACCTCCTCTGCTCTTGTTGTACGCTTTTCAATTCTCTTTTCATAGGATTCCCCTAAAATAACATGTTGCACATAGACGGCTGGTGTATGAATCTCATCTGGATTTAGCTCGCCAACTTCAACAATTTCCTCTACTTCTGCCACAGTGATTTTACCCGCTGTTGCGATAATTGGATTGAAATTACGCGCTGTTTTTCGATACACAAGGTTGCCTAATTTATCTGCCTTCCATGCTTTTACAAATGCAAAGTCTCCTACAATGCCGCGCTCTTCGATATATTCTTTCCCGTCAAATACTTTTACAGGCTTGCCTTCCGCAACTGGCGTACCAACACCTGTAGCTGTATAAAAGGCCGGAATACCCGCTCCACCTGCTCGAATGCGCTCTGCTAATGTCCCTTGTGGCGTTAACTCCACCTCAAGCTGACCGCTTAAAAATTGCTGCTCGAAAATTTTATTTTCGCCTACATACGAAGAAATCATTTTTTTAATTTGATTGTTCGCTAACAGTAAACCTAGCCCCCAATCATCTACACCACAGTTATTACTAACAACCGTTAGCTCTTTCACGCCTTTTTGACGAATTGCCTCGATTGCTACCTCTGGAATGCCACATAGACCAAATCCACCAACTAAAATCCGAGCGCCATCTTGCAAGTTCGACAATATTTCATGTATTGTTTTTTCTGTTTTTTGCATAAAATACCTCCTTTAAGTAAATTCA
Source organism: Lysinibacillus sp. LZ02 (assembly GCF_050613145.1). Taxonomy (GTDB): domain Bacteria; phylum Bacillota; class Bacilli; order Bacillales_A; family Planococcaceae; genus Lysinibacillus_B. The sequence continues at coordinate 2,265,721 of NZ_CP192507.1, forward strand.
AGTTCATTATATACAAATTTACTTAAATTAGTAAACTAAAAATTCTAAAATTTTAAAATTTTGATAGAATAGTAATATTATTTACTTAAGGCTATTAGCGAAAGATTGGTGATGGCATCTTTAGCACGCGAAATGGTGTACAACGAAATCTATACATACTATTTACTATATGCAAATGAGTGTACTTTATATGTATAAATCTATTAAAAAATCTCTTTCGGTAAATTGTGCTATTTGTATAGTATTGTACGTATACTGCATCTAAATCGACCACGTCATACTATTCAAATTCAATTGCTTTTTAAATCAATAGTCGTAATAAGCTAAAATTCATCCTAAAAATACCAGTTAAATAGCGAAAGGTTTGTATCATAGCCTCCGCGCTTTGCCACAGCCTACACAGGAGCTAAAACAGGCGCGGCCTGTTTGGATCTCCTGTTCCTGCTCCTGACGTTGCACTTTCGTCGCAAAGAAAATCTTGGCTCCTGTGGCTATGGCGCGCTACGGCAAAAGTCAATGCTTCTCGATATGCTAGAAAAATATTTCTATTATCTAAAAGAAATCATTTCCTTTCTCCTTGCAAGTATAATTGCCCAGCCTCTACCTTAACAGATGATAATCTTTCTATATTTTTAGCAACTGATTATTGTATTCAACAAAGTGTTTTGAGTAACAAAATATTTCCTTTATAGAAGCATTTTTTCTTTAGAAAAACGTAATCAAAAATGACTTGCCAGTTGATTGAAGCGGAATCGGCGAGACTCCTACGGGAATAGCATGAGCTGAAGACCCCGCAGGAGTGAGGTACGAGCGACGAGGAGACTGAAGCCATGCCCGTGGAACGCGAGCCGAATGGAGCGGAAATCAACGGTTAAAACAATGGTAATATATGTTTCAGGATTTGCTCATTTTAAATTAATAGTGATTTTTATTCATTACATTGGAAATGGAAGGGAGGGAATGTATGTTATTAAAGCCATACGAAATCGTATTAGGACTATTTGCGGTCATTATCGGTATTGTAATTGGCATTATTATTAACATGACATTTATTTCAATTGGGTAAAATGATGAGATTGTTATTTAGAAATAGTAAAAAGATTTTCTCTCATTAATAGTGAGCTTTAACACGCGTGTTGATTTACCTCTTATTGTTAAAGAGAACATTGGAATACGTTGATTTCCACTACGGCTGACTCGCCTCCGCTCCAATCAACGGGCAAGCGCCTTTTTATTAATCATTTCACTAAAAAGCACGCTCATGATCTACTAGTATTTGTATAATCAACACATCTGGAACTTTAAGTTACAGTAGTCAAGGAAAATAGCAAATTTAAAAGGCAACCCGCTATCGTCCCGGTGTTGCCTTTTACCTAATAATTTCATTGTTTCTTCCACTGATAATAGTTATATACGGTTTGGATAATCAATAATACTGTTAATGACATCGCTACAAGTATATTCGTGGTTGTATCAAATGAACTATATTTAAAAATAATAATTAGTAGAAAAGCGACTATAGGAAACATCCACAATGTACGAATCATTTTTCTACGATAAGATAATTTTGCATACATCAATGTAAAACCCTTATCCACTTTTTCTCTATCTCTATATAAATATGACATGAGCCAGCCAATAAGTATGCCTATTATAAGCATAATAATGAAGAATGTTGACATAACTAAAGCCCCTTTCAGCTATATACGCTCTCCATTATACCAAATTTTAACTATTCTATAATAAAAAACACCCTAACAATCCGTAAGGGCACTGAAAAAGTCTTTAAATAAGTTAAGCCAGTTCTTGAGCAAGACATCGTTCAAGAACTGGCTTTTTTCTGCGATGTCGTTGCTTTCCGTTGCGGCGAACGCTTTTCTGGGGGCGAGCCTTGAGCCGCTTCCCTCGCTGCGCTCAGTCCAGGGTCTCAAGCTGCTCGCTAATCCCCTAGAAGTCGTCGCCTCCACTCCAATCAACGGGTAACGACTAAGAACGAATTCATCACTCTCTCACCTAAAAAAAGTGATTTTCTTGTATAATAGAAGGAACGAATTACAGGTGGTGCTCCCAATGATTTCAAACCAAGAAACACTCAACTTAAGCCCATTTATGGCGATTTACGATATTGTTGTGCCAAAAGATAACATGCTTCGTCAGATCAATGAACTGGTCGATTTTACCTTTATTCTAGAGGAATTAAAAACAAAATACTGTTCGGATAATGGACGAAATGCGATTCCGCCTATCCGTATGTTTAAGTATTTATTATTAAAGGCGATTTATGATGTATCGGACGTTGATTTAGTAGAGCGATCTAAATACGACATGTCTTTTAAATATTTCTTAGATATGGCACCAGAAGATGACGTGATCGATCCAAGTTCACTCACAAAATTCCGTCGGCTGCGTCTAAAAGATGTCAGTCTATTAGATATGTTAATTGGGAAAACCGTTGAAATTGCATTGGAAAAGGGCATCATTAAAAGTAAATCCATTATTGTGGATGCCACACATACAAAAGCACGTTATAATCAAAAATCACCAAAAGAATTTTTACAAGAGAAATCAAAGAATTTACGAAAAGCCATCTATAAAATGGATGCATCTATGAAAGAAAAGTTCCCTCAAAAAAATACGTCTAACGAAGTAAAAGATGAAGTCACTTACTGTAAAAAATTAATCGAAGTAATTGATAAGGAACCACAAATTGCACAAGTACCCGCTGTGAAAGAACAATTAAATCTGTTAAAGGAAGTGGTAGAGGATTACCAAGCGCACCTTTCCTATTCATCCGATGCAGATGCACAAAAAGGGCATAAAACAGCTGACTCATCTTTCTTTGGCTATAAAACACACATTGCGTTAAGTGATGAACGAATCATTACAGCTGCAGTCATCACAACAGGTGAAAAAAGTGATGGAAAGTACTTACAAGAATTAATTGAAAAAAGTGAGCAAGCAGGTATAAAAGTAGACACAGTTATTGGAGATACAGCTTATTCAGAAAAAGCAAATATTGAATATACAAATAAAGAAAACATTGCACTCGTTTCAAAGTTAAATCCTGTTATTTCAGAAGGCACACGAAAAGAAGAAGACAAATTCGAATACAATAAAGATGCCGGGAGATTTGTTTGTAAAGCTGGGCATTTAGCCATACGAAAAGCACGAACGGGTAAAAAGGGACAAAATAGAAATCAAACAGAAACACATTACTTTGATATTGAGAAATGCAAAGTATGCCCCTTACGTGATGGTTGTTACAAAGAAGGCGCGAAAAGTAAAACGTATTCCGTAAGCCTAAAATCTGAAACACACGAGGCGCAACTGGCTTTCCAACAAACAGATGAATTTATCCAACTAGCGAAAGAGCGCTATAAAGTGGAAGCGAAAAATAGTGAGTTAAAAAATGGACACGGGTACGATACAGCATCGTCTGCGGGTCTATTTGGCATGGAGATTCAAGGGGCGACAACAATATTCGCCGTAAACCTCAAGCGAATATTAAAGTTAATAAACGAAAAAGAGTAAGAAATAAACAAGGAAAGAAGGCACTTTTCTGTTCAAAATTGAACAGAAAGTGCCTTCTTTTATTTTGAAAACTAATTCGCTTTAAAAATGCAAGTTTTTCAGTGCCCTCACAATCCGTTAGAGTGCTGTCGTATTAGTGGAATACAATTGTTTTATTACCTTCTACAATGATGCGGTTTTCTAAATGCCATTTTACCGCTTTCGCTAGGACACGACGTTCGATTTTTTGCCCGATTTTCTTTAATGTAGCCACGTCATCACGGTGATCGACACGTTCTACATCTTGCTCAATAATCGGTCCTTCATCAAGGTCATTTGTAACGTAGTGGCTTGTTGCACCGATCAGTTTCACACCACGATCGAATGCTCGTGCATATGGATTTGCTCCGATAAATGCGGGTAAAAATGAATGATGAATATTAATAATGCGGCTTTCAAAATGCGCCACAAAGTTTGGCGTTAAAATTTGCATATAACGCGCTAAAATTAGAAGATCCACTTTAAACTCTTCCATTAAACGAATTTGCTGTGCTTCTACTTGCTCGCGAATATCTTTGTTTGCTGGAATGTAGTAGTATGGAATACCAAGCGCCTCTACCATTGGACGGGCAACATCTGAGTTACTAATAACCACGGCGATATCCATATCTAAATCTCCGTTTTGCCACTCCCATAAAAGCTCCATTAAGCAGTGTGTCTCTTTGGATACATAAATTGCTGCACGTTGACGAATCGCCTTATAATGGAAGCTATATGTCATATCATGCGTTTTTGCTAGTTGTGCAAACTCTTTTTCCATCGCATCACGCTTACCTACTAAATTTTCACAATGATACTCGATACGGATAAAGAATGTACCGTCTTCTGGATCACTTGAATATTGATTTGATGCAATAATATTTGCATTATGCGTATGTAAAAATGACGATAATAGTGAGACAATGCCTGGTTTGTCAGGACATTTCACTAAAATGCGCGCACGATTTTGTAATTGCTGATCCTTTTTTAAAGCTGGTGATGTACTCATTTTCTCTTACTCCCTTTCTGCGATGCCAATCATCGGTGCCATTTTCTCCATATCTTTCAAAATATGATCTTGTTGTTTGATGATGCCTTCAAACCAATTATTGATAACGGCTACGACTTGTTCAGTTGGTTCATTGCCCGCTGCATGTGCGGCTACTAATTTATTCATCATCGTTGCTCGTTCTTCATAAAACTGCTCACGTTTTTTCATGTCAGTTCCTACATCTTCATTGAAGATTTTGCCTAAGTTCAGAATGCCTGTAACCATTAATTTCTCCGCAAATAATGAGGATGTTACAATGCGTAGTTTGTACTCATACGATGTGTTTAATGACTCAAAGTAATGCTGCATCATATCTTTTACACCACTTAATATCGCACGTAATTTTTCACCCTGTGTGACTGTTAATACTTTTGTCTGTGTAAACATGGGCATGATGGCATTGATTGAATCAAAATAATCCTTTACCGTTGCCAGTTGTGTACTTTCTTCCTCTAATCGCCCCTTTACTTGTTCTGCTACGAAAAGGCGCTGTACATATGATGCTAATAAAAGCATCCCGTTATATTGAATTTTTGCTGTCACGTGAAATGACCACCCTTTCTTCCTCGTCATTTCCACCGAAAATCTGAAGTTTATCGTGTAGAGCGTATCATATTTTCAATTTTTTGAAAAGGCAAGCTTACGTGAAACTTAAGCGATAAATAGATTCTCTCCATAAAAGGAAAGGCAAAACCGCATCATACGATTTTGCCTTTACCATTATAGTAACTCTTTACGTAAGTCTGCTGGCGATTTTGGTGATAGTAAACCGAATGGAATATCGAATACTGTTTTGGCACCACGGTCGCCTGCTTGTGATAACTTATGCGCTGCACGTGCATACGCAACAAGTACACTTGATGTAAACATTGGGTTAGACTCTAACTTCAGTGAAAATTCAAGAATTTGCTTATCGCCAACGCCTGATTCACCAGAGCGAATGACGAATCCACCATGTGGCATGCCTGAATGATTCGCTTTTAACTCTTCTTCTGAAATAAAGTTCACTGTTGTGTCGTAGTCTGCAAAATAGTTTGGCATTTCTTTAATTTCTTTTTCAATGGCCGCTGCATCTGCACCGTCCTCTAATACTACCCAACATTCACGTGCATGCTTTTCACGCGTTGATAACTCTGGGTTTTCACCAGCACGTACACGGTCTACCGCCTCACGAATTGGTAGTGTATATTGTACCCCGTTTTTAACGCCTTCAATGCGACGAACTGCATCTGAATGACCTTGGCTTAAGCCGTCACCCCAGAATGTATATGTATTCCCTACTGGAAGAACTGTCTCACCTAGTAAACGATTTAATGAAAATAAACCTGGGTCCCAACCTACTGAAATAATCGATACTGTCCCGTTTTCTGTCGCTACTTTATCCGCTACCTCAAAGAATTCCGGGATTTTTGCATGTGTATCAAATGAATCAATTGTGTTAAACCATTGTGCAAAGTGAGGCACTTGTTCCGGTAAATCCGTTGCAGAACCACCACAAAGAATCATGACATCAATTTTGTCTTTAAAGTTTTGTACTTCGTCTACTAAATAAACGCCTACACCTTCAGCACCGATTTGTACTGTCGACGGATCACGACGTGTAAATACCGCTACCAATTCCATGTCAGGGTTTTGTGAAATAGCCGCTTCAACACCGCGTCCTAAATTTCCATACCCAACAATACCAATTCGAATTTCACTCATATATTATCCTCCTACATCGGAACTAAAAAAATCACATACTAATGTGATTTTCTGAATTCCCACTAAATTTAATATTTATTCTAACGTTTAGTATAAAAATACACAAGTGTTTTTCATCTTGTTTGATTCAATATGCAAAATAAATATGAAACTTTTTTAAAGCTCATTCGTACATATAATGAGCATCTTTCTTAGACTTTAAGTCAAAATTTGCTATACTTAAAAAGTGAAAATTTATTTATTGGAGGAACAACATGAAGAAGTTAACAGCAGTATTTTTAGCCTTTGCACTTGTCTTCTCAAGTGTCGGCACAGTATTCCCTATGTTTGATAATCATCAAGTCGAAGCAAAGTCCTACAAGTCAGGGAAAAAGGGCTTCAATTCAAACAATAACACGTCAAACATGCAAAACAAAGACAATGATACAAACACAAATAACAACGGTACCGCTACAAATAACAACACAACGAATAAAAACAATACAACAGACACAACAGCGAAAAAAGGTGGCTTCTCTGCTGGTGGCTTAATGAAAGGTTTATTCATCGGTGGTTTAGCCGGTTTACTATTCGGTAGTCTATTTAGTAATTTAGGCGTACTTGGTTCGATCCTTGGTCTCCTAATTAATGTAGGTGCGATTCTATTAATTGTCTTCTTAGTAGTAAAAATCGTTCGAATGATTACACGTAAAAAAGAGAAAGAACAAGAGGCAACACAATGGAAAAGCTAGTTTTACAGGAACAAGATTTAATCAATGCCGTTTGCTTCTTCCATGCAAAATTCAAGCAAACACAGCCTGAACATATTGAAGTAGAGCTTTGCTATGATGACGAAGTCGGATATAGTGCAGAAGCATACTACAACGGCGTAATGGACGAGTATAAACAAGCTCATTTCATTACAGCTATTCGTCTTTACATTGACGAACAACTTCATCAAGATTCGATGGCAGCTCGTATTCATCTTGATATTGATGACGAGCTTGGGATGATTGCCCACGTAGAATGGTCATAATCTAACTAGAATACTTGTTTTATTAATTTAAAAAGACGTCTTTCAGGCGTCTTTTTTTCATAGTAAACTATAGATAAAGGAGGCTATCCCATGGTTGAATTAAATAAATTAGTTCGCGATAAAGTACCTTCACTCGTAACAAAAGACGGTGGAAGTTACTCATTAAAGCTACTTTCCCCTCTCGAACACCAGCATGAAATTACGAAAAAAATGTATGAAGAGTTAGATGAGTATCATGCAGCCCATTCGAAAGATGAAGCCATTGAAGAATTAGTCGATATGGTAGAATTAATCTATGCGGCTATTAAACTACATGATGTCTCACCTGAAGATTTTGAAGCCATTCGTCTTGAAAAAAAGAAGAAAAAAGGTGGATTTGAAAAGGGAATTTACTTGAATAGTATATCGCAATAAATATCCATTTTACTCTTTTAACTAAAAGAAGTTCAAAGGCCTACATGCCCTTGAACTTCTTATATTATAGAATCGAAATGAACAAATTCCTTTTTCGACGTCTTTAAATCTTTTAAATGATAGTACTTTACATTTTTTATAAGCATTTCTAAGAAGAAGCTCATTTCTTTATGTGTCTCTAGTGGCCATTCTGTTAATGCTTCCAGTCCTTTGGTCGTTGGAAATTGATATAAACATTCTAGTATCTCCTGTCGATCAAACCGGAATAAGAAATGAGGACCACTATGGAGTTTTGCTAGTAGTACATACCTCGCCATCTTATAAGCTCCTTTCAATTACTTTCCCTTATTTTACATTATGTATTATTAAAACAAAAGATTTATACTATAAAATAGACTCATAGTTAACTATATACATTGAATTACATTTTTACAAAAGCCTTTTCGCCAGTAGTACCTTATATAATATACGAATGAACAGAACTTCTTCTATAAAATATCTACATATAATTACCTAAAAAATCCATTTCGAGAAAATTTCTCGAAATGGATTTCAATCTTATTTTGCTTCTTTGTCAATAATGCGACCTTCGATTTCAGCCGGAATTGTTTTTAAACCTTTTAAATGTTCCGCGAAGTTTTCCCAATCTGATAAACCTAAATCTGTCACACGGCCTTCAGCGTATGCTTTCGCAAACATATCAAAACCGTCTCCACCTTTAGCAGTAAACGCATTTGTTGCAACTGTGTACGTTTTATCTGCTTCAATTGTGGCATACGTACCATCTTCATTTAACAATTCAATTGATACAACTCGCTCACCTGTTGGTTTAGATGAATCGTATGTTACACGAGCGCCTGATATGTGCAGGAATCCACCGTTCTCTTTTGGTGCATTTTTCAGAGATACTTCAAACGCCGCTTGTAGCTCGGCACCTGTAGCTTCCATTAATGCTAACGTATTACCGAATGGCAGTACTGTAATTACTTGACCAACCGTTACATTACCTGCCGGGATAGCTGCACGAATACCGCCACCATTTTGAAGAGCCATTACGACTTTTTTATCTGTGAATTTTTGTGCTTTGGCGCGCATACCATCTGTAATTAAGTTCCCAAGAATCGTTTCGTTTGCACGTACTGATTCACCTGGCGTATCACTTTCAGAAGACTGACGTGGATTTGTTAGTTCCGCTTCTAATGTTACACCAATTTCATTATTTGCTACTTTATCCACTTGCTCTTTGAATGGCGCTAATATTTTTAATGCTTCTTCATCTTCCACTACATCAGCAAGCTTGATTAATTCACCCGCGTATTCTGTCACAACACCTTCTTCATTAAATGTTACATCTAATGTACCGAGGTAGTCAGCATATTGGTACGCTTGTACAATTAATGTTGCATCTTTCGCTACGCCAACTGTATTTGTATCAACGATGATCGGCTCGTCTAATTGTGTATGTGAGTGTCCACCAACAATTACATCGATACCTTCTACATTTTTGGCAAGCTCGATATCATTATCTACTAACGGGCTATCATCATAACCGATATGTGTTAAAGCGATAATTTTATTAACACCTTGCTCTTCAAATGCTGCTACTGCTTCTTCAGCTGCTTCCAGGTAATTTGTTAAATCTACATCACCAGTAGATGAAATATCTTCTGTATCTTCCGTTGTTAAACCAAAGATCCCGACTTTTTCACCGTTTACTTCTTTAATAATTCCTTTGTAAAGGTTCCCATCGACATAGTCAGCAGTATATTCATATTTTGCGATATCAGCAAACTTCGCATCTTTTGAAAAATCTGCGTTTGCACTTAATACCGGGAAATTTGCACCTTTAATGAAGTCTACTAACGCTTGGTGACCTTCCTCTGAGCTTCCTAAGTCAAATTCATGGTTTCCAAGTGTCATTGCGTCAAAATTCATTAATTTCATTAACGCTAAGTCTGCTTCACCGTGGAATTCGTTGAAATATAACGTACCGCTAAGCACATCACCAGCATGCAATAATAGCGCATCTTCATTTTGGGCACGGTACTCTTTTGCTGCTGTTACAAGCTTCGGTAATTTGTCAACATTTGCATGTGTATCATTAACATGTAAAATTGATAAATCAAATGTGTTTTCTTCTGTTGGTTGTTCAGTTGGCTCTTCTGGTTCTTCAACATCCGCTTCTTCTAACCATGCTAAGCCTCGTACGATAAAGGAAGCTAATTGGCCACGTGTTACATCTGCATCTGGGCTATACGTTGTTTCAGTAGTACCAGTTGTTAAGCCATTTTCATATAGTGCTATAATTGCCTCATAGTATTCGCTAGAAGATGTAACATCCGTAAATGGATTAGCACCTTCACCTGTAATTTCTAAAATGTTTGTGACCATTTTAGCAAATTGACCGCGTGTAATTTCTTCTGTTGGTTTAAATGAACCGTCAGCATATCCTTTAATGAAACCATAGCTAGCTAAAATTTCAATTGCTTCGGCATATTCGTTTGATGCTGGAACATCTGTAAATGATGCTGTTCCTGGACCTTTTGTTAAGCCAAATGCATTCACTAACATTTTCGCAGCTTGACCGCGTGTTACAGCCTGGCTAGGTTTAAATGTACCATCTGCATAGCCGTTAATAACACCTGCTTCATGTAATGTTAAAATGTTCTCATAGTGTGAGTTTTTCGCATCTACATCTGTAAACCCTGCAGCAGATACACCTGAAACCGCTACTAAACTAGCTGTTGCTGCACCTACTGTAGCAAATAATTTGCGTTTATTCATTGTCAGACCTCCAACTATTTAATAATTACCACTTAATTGTACAAAATTTTACATATATAATCTATATTTCCCTTTGTTAATTTTCTGATCACTATGTTTAAGTTATCATGTAGTTTGTTAATAAATTGTTAATGGATATATTTTCCTTCAAAAACTTATACGTTGCGCAAAACGATACTAAAGACTATCTTTACTTATGCAATCTAATTGCTACAAAATTTTCTTGCATAAAAAGACGCCACGAAAAAAAATTTAGAAAACCTTTCTACCCTACATATATGGTAGCTACTATTAAGATGATGATAGACAAAACATAGACGTGTTAAACGGACAAAAATAGCAAACAATCAGATGTGTTGATTATACAAATATCGGTAGGTAATTAGCGTGATTTTTTAATGAAATGGTTAATAAAAGGCGCTTGCTTGTTGATTGGAGCGGAGGCAACTCGACTCCTGCAGGAGAAAGATCAAAGGCTAAAGTCGCCACGTCCTGTGGCAACGCCTTTGTGAGCAACATCATGTTGCCCCGAGCTGAAAATCCATTTATTTCGGCAATAGCCGAAATAAATTAGTTGAAGCCGTGCCTGTGGAAAGCGAGTCAACCGTAGCGGAAATCAACGTATTCTAATGCTCTATTTAATAGTAAAAGGTAAATCACCACGCGTGGCAAATAAAAAGAAGGCAAAGTCCTACACGGGACCTTGCCTTCTTTTGGTATGCGCAAATTAAGCTTCTTGAGCTTTGTTACGTAATACCATTTGTAGGATACCACCGTGACGGTAGTAGTCTACTTCTACTTCTGAGTCGAAACGAGCTAATGCTTTGAACTCAGTTACTTTACCTTCTGGAGAAGTTGCAGTAACAGTTAGGATATCACGTGGTTTCACATCGTCAGTTAAGTTAACAGCGATTGTTTCGTCACCTTTTAATCCTAAAGTATCAGCTGATTCGCCAGCCATGAATTGTAATGGTAATACACCCATCATCACTAAGTTAGAACGGTGGATACGCTCATAAGATTGTGCGATTACAGTTTTAACACCTAGTAAGAATGTACCTTTAGCAGCCCAGTCACGAGATGAACCCATACCGTAGTCGTTACCAGCTAATACTACTAAGCCAGTGCCTGCTTCTTGGTACTTCATGCATGCATCGTAAATGTACTCAACTTCACCTGTTGGCCAGTAAGTAGTGAAACCACCTTCTGTACCTGGTGCAACTTGGTTACGGATACGGATGTTCGCGAATGTACCACGCATCATTACTTCGTGGTTACCACGACGAGAACCGTAAGAGTTGAAGTCACGGATTGCTACGCCGTTTTCGATTAAATATTTACCTGCTGGTGTATCTTTACCGATTGAACCAGCTGGAGAAATGTGGTCAGTCGTGATTGAGTCACCGAACTTAGCCATTACACGTAATCCTTCTAAAGTTTGAATCGCACCTGGCTCTTTAGAAAGACCAGTGAAGAATGGTGGGTTTTGGATGTAAGTTGATTTGTCATCGAATGTGTATAGAGATTCAGTTGAAGTCTCGATAGCATTCCATTTTTCGTTAGCAGTGAATACTGTTTCATATTCTTTTTGGAATAATTCACGAGTAACTACTTGGTTTAATACTGCGTTTACTTCTTCAGTTGAAGGCCAGATGTCAGCGAAGAATACATCGTTACCATCTTTGTCTTTACCTAAAGAATCTTTTTGTAGATCGATATCTACAGTACCAGCTAAAGCGTAAGCTACAACTAGTGGTGGTGATGCTAAGAAGTTAGCTTTTACTAATGGGTGTACACGACCTTCGAAGTTACGGTTACCAGAAAGTACTGAAGTTACGAATAAGTCGTTAGATTTGATCGCTTCTTCGATTTCTGGAAGTAATGGACCTGAGTTACCGATACATGTTGTACAACCGTAACCAACTGTGTTGAAGCCGATTGCATCAAAGTATTGTTGTAAGCCAGAATCTTCTAAGTAACCAGTTACTACTTTAGAACCTGGTGCTAAAGATGTTTTAACCCATTTAGCTGGCTTGATGCCGCGCTCTACTGCTTTTTTAGCTACTAAACCAGCTGCTAAAAGCACGTATGGGTTTGATGTATTTGTACAAGATGTGATTGCTGCGATTGCAACCGCACCTGCTGGAATTTCAACAGCACCTTCAGCAAAGTTAGCTGTAGACGTTTTGTCGAATTCTGCTTCAGTTAAACCGAAACCTTGAGTGCCTTGTGGAGCTACTACAGAATCACGGTAAACATTACGCATTTGAGTTAAAGGAATTAAATCTTGTGGACGTTTTGGACCAGAAAGGTTTGCTTCGATGTCCGCTAAGTTAATTTCTAAAACATCAGTGTAAACTGGCTCTAAAGTTGGGTCAAAGAACATGTCGTTCGCTTTTAAGTAGTTTTCTACAACAGCGATATGCTCTTCGTCACGACCAGTTAAACGCATGTAGTTTAATGATTCGTTATCGATTGCGAAGAAACCACAAGTAGCACCATATTCTGGAGCCATGTTAGAGATTGTTGCACGGTCAGCTAATGGTAATTTTGTTACACCAGGACCGAAGAACTCAACAAATTTACCAACTACGCCACGTTGACGTAAAACTTGAGTTACTTTTAAAGCTAAGTCAGTAGCTGTAGTACCGTTTGGTAATTCGCCTACTAATTTAACACCGATAACTTCTGGAATCGGGAAGTAAGAAGGTTGACCAAGCATACCTGCTTCAGCCTCGATACCACCTACACCCCATCCAAGAACGCCGATACCGTTGATCATTGTTGTATGTGAGTCAGTACCTACTACTGAGTCTGGGAATGCTTCGAAAGTGCCATCTGCATTTTCTTTAACGTGTACGATTGGAGCTAAATACTCTAAGTTAACTTGGTGTACGATACCAGTTGCTGGTGGTACAGCGCGGAAGTTATCATAAGCAGTTTGAGCCCATTTTAAGAAGTTATAACGCTCAGCGTTACGCTCGAACTCAAGGTCCATGTTAGCGTTTAATGCTGCTGCATTACCGTATTTGTCTACTTGTACTGAGTGGTCAATTACAAGGTCAACAGGAATTGCAGGGTTAATTTTGTCTGGGTTACCACCCATTTCTTTCATTGCTGAACGTAAAGAAGCTAAGTCTACTACTACTGGTACACCAGTGAAGTCTTGTAAAACTACGCGAGATGGTTTGAATGGTACTTCCGCTTCTGCGTCTGCGCCAGCGCCCCATTTTGCTAATTCGTTTACGTGCTCTTCTTTGATTACATATGCATCATATTGACGTAAAACTGATTCTAATAATACTTTGATTGAGTAAGGAAGGCGTGATACGTTTGCAATACCAGCTTCTTCGATTGCAGCTAAACGGTAGTAGTTGTACTGTTTACCGTTAACTTCAAAAGACGAACGGCTATTGTGTAAATTCTCTTGTGCCATTTGTAAATCCCCCTATTTTTCATAATTGAAAAGGCTATTATGTAAGCTTCTTTTCTCCAAAAACTATCATATCTTATTTTTTAACATAAGTAAATTACATTAATATTATCTTTTGCAATAAGTTTAATTTATGACCTAGCGCAAATACGACATTTTTCTACAATAACGAGCAGATTTGGCATAGTAAAATTTTCTTTTTCTAAAACACCGTTTCTTATCGTTTTATTTTTATCGCGTACTATTAAGACTTGCTGACAACAAACACTTGTTTAGGTTGCTCGTAAAGACCCTAAAATATACAATGACTTCGCTTTCATTTAAGAAAGTTTCAGCCAACGTTGGATAAAAATTGATGTCACCCCGCGTAATTTATCGTAGTGATTTGAAAACTTCAGCGTGAAATAAAGGTTCTTCATAAAATGCAAAATATTCGTTCGTGCTTTAAACCACTCCGGTGTATAGCCGCGCTCATACGCACTCATTTCTAATCTGTCAAATACTTGTTCCACCCATTCCACTAAAACATCTTCTTCAAATCCTTTTAACATAATGGCTTCTACTATTTTTGTAAATCGTTCTTCCTCATCATCTACAAATACATACCCTTTCCAAAACGCCGCCTTAATCCCTTGTAACAATTGCGGTGCACTATGCATACTAAAATCGGGATGTTGAATAAGTGCAACAGCTAAATCACTCACATGCGCTATACTATGTGCCCAGCCATGTGCCTCACTAACAAAGCTACGTAAGTCAAGCTCTCGTTGTAATAGCTTGACTGCACTCATCGTAATGGCTTGAATTGTGTCGTGAGATAAAATGTGTAATTGGCGATCCGCATGTAAAAGAGCTGTTAACCAAAGTGCTGCAAATGAACGCGTATAAACAGCATCTGTATTGACTTCCCCTAAACCGTATAACAGTCCATCTTCCTGCACTAATGTTAATGCAATGTTTTGCAATTGTTCATGTGGAATTTGATTAGCGGATAATAGTTCAATAAACAAGCGATAATTTAACTGATCCCGAAGCTCACCATTTGGGTCACCAATATGCGCTAACATGTCTTGTAATAGGGTTGGGTGCTCGTTTATATATGCTTGACGCTCCTCTAAAGATTGGGCAAGCACCATTTGTAATGTTTCTCTCAAAAAATATTCCTCCTCATCAAATCATTATTGTCATTTTAAGAGACAACAACCGATTTGACTAGGAGGAACTATCCGCCGATTGAAAATGCTTCTTCTGCATCTAGTAATGTATTCACTTCAATAACTTTATCGGAAAAGCTTTTCACAAGTTCTACATCTACCGTATTGATTAAATTCGTTAGTATAACAGCTATACATTCAAACTTACGCTTTTGCTTGATTAAATTAAATTCCTCTAAAAAACGGCTTGGTAAAAAGCTTGATCCATCTGTTACAAATAAAATATCCGCGTGATTAAATTCACTTGTTGTTAAAATATCGAGCGAGGCACGTAAAGGCTTCTCATAATTTGTACCGCCGCCTAAAAAACGCCGATTAAATGCTAACACCTCATCAACGGTTGATTGTCCTTTTGGAAACACCATAATTTCCCCAAGATCACTGGCAAATGGTACGATGGCTAAATCACGCTTTTGGTTCCGTGCTATCGCTAGTAACGCTAAACAAAAAGCCTTACTCTCTGCTTTGATTGATGTCATGGAGCTACTTTCATCGATACAAATAATAATTGGTCCGCGTCCTTTACGCTCTTTTCCGTGTGTATCGAAGACAAGCGTCTGTTGTTCTGCATAACGGCGTAAAAAATCAAGCTTGGCATGAGGCATGATAAAATGTGCTAGCTCCAGCGGCAAAAGCCTTCCCACTTCTTGACCTAACGTAATGTTTTGACGCTCCATCGTCATTTTATGTTTTATTTTTTGTTTTTTCCTAGCAATACGTTTAAAGCGCCCTACTAATTCCGCAATTTTTTGTAATACGTCCTGTTGCCTAATTTCCTCTGCTAGTTGGAACTGCTCCGTTATCGGCACCGTGTTTAACTTTTTGCCACCTAGAGCGCCTACTTCTGCCACTGTTTGCTTAGTTTCCCTTACTGCTTTTCGCGAATGGGAGAGCATCAAACTCAACTGTCCCTTTAATAGGTCCTTCATCGTATTTTGCAATTCTTTTAATGCTTGCTGTTTTTCTTGTTGTGAAGTAACTAGCTGTTTTTCGTTCCATTCTATTTGTAGCTGGATACGCCTTTTTTCTTGCATGGAGGCATCCAAATCCTCTTGCAATACTTGAAGTTCTTTTATTCGGTCATGTACACGCTGTCCCATTCTTTCAGCGCGCTCTCGCTTCCATTGTGCATCACGTACTGCCCGGTTGTCCTTTAACCATGCTTTTAGCTGTTCCCCTAGCGATACCGTCATTAATACCGCTAATAAATCATCCGCTACCGTTAACTGTTGCCATTTTCTAAATTCCTCCGTCTGCATGAGATGCTCTACTAAATCGTACTGAATCGGAAGATGTTTCTGCATATTAGACTGCAACTGCGGCTGAAATGTATAAAAAGCATACCAAATATCCCCGAGGATATTCGTAAAACCGGCATATATTTTTTCACCTTCCTCACAAGTCTCTTGTAGCATTTTAGCTAATCCCATTAGTTCATTAAACCGTTCAAATTGGCGCTCGGAAGGAGATAAAACCGTTTGACTATATACATATTTCATACTTTCACCTACAGAAAAAGGCGTCTACACTAGCCGCCTTAAATTTATGAAAAATTAAAAACCAATCACATCCGTCGTGATTTGTAATAATCGTTTATGCATATCCTGTTTTAACTGAATGAGCTCTTCCCGATTAGGCGCTTGGCGATGCATCGCTTGCACTTCTAAAAATAGAGATTTCCCCTGGATCAATAATTCGCTTACTGTTGCATGTGAATTAGGTGTACGACGAATCATGGCATTTCGCGCATTAACAATAACGTCCTCAAACTCCGGTACAATTCGTTCAATAAATGCCTCTACTGTATCATGGCAAATATCGTGCAAAATTTCTTCTGTTTTTTCCTTCTGATCAATCGTTTCCCATAATGCATGTTTCAATAATGCTATATCCGTACGTGTCACTTCAAAACGGCCTTCTAAATATGCTTTCGCTTGCAACAATGATAGCGACTGTTTGAAACGACGGTCCGATGGGCGAATGCCCTCATCTCGTAGTTTACTACGTACTTTAGCAAGTGTTTGATAAATGGCATCCGAAATGAAAACAGATTTCACACGATTCTGATGAAAATTAAGCTCATCTAATGTTAATGTCGGCATGGTCATTTCTCGTTCATCTTTTAGCATTGAAATAAATGAATCTTCCTCTCGAATATACTCTACCTCATACCGAAGTAAAAATCGGTCAAATAATGCTTCTAACCCTTCCTCTTCTTCAATATATTCATTAGAAGAACCAACTAACGTCATAAGCGGTGAAGTAACGGGCACGCCGTTATTATAATAAATGCGTTCATTTATAAGCGTTAACAAAGAGTTTAATATAGCAGAGTTTGCTTTAAAGATTTCATCTATAAATGCAAAGTGAGCTTCTGGGAGCATCCCTTCTATATTGCGCTTATAAATGCCTTGCTCTAAATCTTTTAGTGATAGCACACCAAATAACTCCTCTGGTGTACTAAAAGGTGTTAATAAATGTTGAAAGTACTGGCTACCTTCTACTATTTTACCGAGCATGGAAGATAACGCGCTTTTTCCTGTACCAGCTGGGCCGATGAACACGATATGTTGGCGTGAGAGAAGGGCTGTCATCAGCGCTTCAATTTCAGCCTCACGGTCATAAAACTTACTATTTAAACACTGTTGTATTTGCTGCAACTTCATATATGACATATTTCGCTCCCCCTTCTTCTAACCTAATTTTATGTTTTGTTTTTGGAGAATATCATCGGCGTCCATTATTTCTTATTATCATCTTTCACTTTTGGTAATTTTTTAAACATTGTTCTGTCGATAATCGTTCGTAATCAATAAATTTTGCTAAAACACCTTAAGAATTTGAAATCTAAATCCATTGAATTAAACTTTCACAATAGCATTGGCCGTAGCCGCAGAATGGCTTATGGGGCGTTGCAAGTACTCATACAAAATTTACTATCTTTTATAAATAATTAATTCATCTTATTTAAATATGCATAATCAACCAGCACGTTTTTTTATATAGCTGTATCTTGTAACTATTTTTTATTATGTAATGTCACTGTGATTATTAGTTAGGAGGGTTTTTATGGCAATCATTAAAGTGTCGACCTCAATTTTTTCTGCCATTAGAACTATTGAACGCGCATTAGCGAAAGCAAATTTAGGTGATGAGATTCAATTAGCCTCTGGCTTATATAAAGAGTCGATTCAGTTTGAAAAAATAGTGTCCGTTGTAGGGAGAAATGGCGAGGAGACCATTATCGAAGGATTACTCATTATTCCGAAAAATGTAATAGTGACTTTTGAGCAAATTACGTTTATTCCGACCGCTCAAATATATATTGAAGGAAAAGCGATTTTTAAAGACTGTCATTTCCAAGGAAAAAAGACAAGTGCCATTCTTTCGTTAAATAAAGGAAAAGCTGAACTAGAAGACTGTACATTAATGAATGCGACAGATGTGGGGATCGCGATTTTTAATGAAAGCTCCGCAACGATTAAAAACTGTCTGCTTGAAAGTAACGGAAAGTCACAAATATTACTTGAATCTTCCCATCTATCGATTGACAACTGTGAACTTACACAATCTACACACGGTATTTGGCTAAAGAAGAATGCAACCGTTCATAGTCATAATAATTATATTCACCATCATAGTGGTACCCAAATGATCGTTCAAGAGAACTCTACTTGGATTGATGCTACTAGTACAATCGAACATGGGGAAGGAAACGGTATTTACGCTTCTAAACACGCGAATGTAGAGCTAAGCAGCACGACTATTCAGCATCACAAGCTTCCACAAATTTGGATGCAAGAAAGCAATCTCTCCCTATCAAACAGTACAGTCAAACATGGGAACGAGTCTGGTATTATGTTGCGAGAATATGCAACAGCAGAAATCGAACAATGTACGATCGCCAATCATCGTATAGCGAATATCCAAACGACTTTAGAATCTAGATTAAATATTAATAGCTCACAGTTATATAGTTGTGACGGCGTCGGTGTTCAAGTCCGTGAGAAATCCATTGCAAATTTTAACGATACAACCTTTTCCGCACACGTCTTGTCTCAGTTATTTATCACAGAACAATCGATTACGTCATTAAAAAATTGTACCTTCAAGGAAGGGAAACAAGTTGGCATTTTAATCGAAAAGCAAGGAAATTGTACCATTGTTGAAAGTACGTTAAAGCATCACGAAAACACGGCCATTACCGTAATAGATGGTGAATTAATGGTCATTGGTTGCGAAATTACAGACAACGAAGGGAATGGTATTTTAGCTGTCACCAAAGCTACCGTCAATATTGAAAACAGTTGCTTTTATGGCAATGAAATGCCCCATATTGCTGGAAAAAGTGAAGTGAACATTCAACTACATCAAAGTGAATTATATGATGGAAAAAGCTTATACGTACTGGATCAATCTCAACTTACCGTTATAGACTGTAACATTTATGATGGTGACGGCGTTCAAGTAGAAATTAGCGATCAAACGAAGGCAAAATTCGACAATTGTATCATTTCTAGCGGGAAGACAAATGGATTAAAAGCCTATCGTGATTCTTCCTTGCTTATTCTCAATTGTCAAATCTTAAAACATGCTATGCCACAAATTGTGTTAAATGATAGCTCCCTTATTATGAAAGATACTGAATTACTAGAGGGTGAACGAAATGGCCTTATTATTGAAAATAATAGCGAGGCATTTATACAAGACACCTTTATCTCAAAACATGCTTTCCCGCAAATATGGATTGACTTAGAATCTAATGTGGAACTGAAATCAGCACAAATAACAGAAGGAGAAGAATCAGATATTTATGTACAAAATAAGTCGACTCTTCATGCTTCAAACTGCATTATTCGCAACGACAAATTTCAATTCAACGTGCAAGCTGTGAATCATTCTAACATTACACTAGAAGAAACGATTGTTGATAATTATGTAGGCGAAAAGTTTTATAGTGAAAATAACAGCACGATTACAAATCTATTAGATGAAGTGAGTGATTAAAAAGACGCATCTGTACCAAAATAAGCTCCGCTAGCTTTTATACTAGTGGAGCTTTTCGATTTATTTTAATCATCTGCATGAATCAGCATGCTAAAGTGGAATTTCACACCGAGTTTTTCTAATTCCGTTGTTGCCTCTGCAACAAGCGCCTCTGCTTGTTTCCGTTTCGCAGCATCCAATTCTTCAAACATTTTATCTTTATGGTTTGGCAATTCCACGCCTAATTCTTTGCATTTTTCAGCGGCTTGCTCTTTTGTTAATCGACCATCTTTCATTTGTTGTTTAATTTCTTTTACTTTTGCCTTTGTCTCTTCATCTAACCCCTCAAACTTATCGTGCGTTTCCTCAGGGTCTGGGAATGTTACACCAAGCGTTACTAATTCCTTTTTTAAGTTGATTAGGATGTCATCAACTTTTTCTCTTGTTTCTGCATCAAGCTTGTGCATTTCGTGACCATGCACGAAATAGTCGTTTGCCTGTATGGCCGGCATCACTGCGCTCACTGTAACGCCCATTGCTAATGCTCCCGCTGCAATATATGTTGTTAGTCGTTTTTTCATCTTCTCCGCCTCCTTTGAATAGTTCACTTTTATTCACGGTAGCATCGATAGTTTTTCCTGTTTGGACTAAAACATACGCAGATGATATTTGAAGAAGTTCTGAATGATTAACAAAAAATACAATAAATTTAAATATTAAAAGCTATCCTAAATAGAATACTGCTTTTGAAGCATAGCTGAAGTTCGTGCAACGGTAAAGGTTATTAGCATAATTAATAAACCTAATAACGCAATTCCAAGATGCATTGCATGTTGACTTATTAAAAAAGCAAAACCGATACTATACAAAATAATGATTGTAATTGCACAAGCTTTTATCATGCTTAATGATTTTACCGCTACAGCTGCTTTTTTAGTTTCTATCGTTTTTATAAATGTTAATGCTTCATAAAGCGCAAAGTAAAATGGAATGGTCGTTGCATACATACCGAATAAAACGGGATACTTTAAATGGGCATACTCTGGATACACGTTAGCTGAAATGAAAGCCATTTTCGGCAACCAACCTATACAAAGTAGGAAAATGACAATACCAAACATATAAACTCCAGCTTTTAAAATGTTTGTACTAATTCCCCACATTTTCATTACTCCTTTCCTTTTGAAAGTTTTTCCTTTTCACAGTGGACGTTCAGTTATTATGTAAGTTCCCATTATTAACTGTTTTTAAGTCTTACATCCTAGTAGTGCTCTGTAGGATGGATGGTAAGCATACCAAGTATTCCTAATAATCAAAATGATTATTACTAACGTGAAAAGGCAACGCTACATTTAGATCCCCCTAATTAAAAGTAGCTAATTCATCCATGGGAATTAGCTGCTTTTGTTTTACGCCTTATTTATTATGACAATGATCGTTCAGTAAAACTAATTAAAAAGATATAGTAAAAAACTATTTACACTAACGACAATCACAAACACAACCGCCATCGCTGGTTTTAATGTGGTCCATAATATAACAGCCGCTATTCCAAATATTGCAAACTCTAACATTAGTCGATTTATTCCTTTAAGCTCTAAAGGAGAATTAGGGGCACCAAATGTAGCCCAGATACTTATTGTGACAACCAGGAGTCCTGCACAAAATAAGATTTTTGTTAAATAACTATTTCCCTGCTGTAAACCCCAATAGCCAATAATAGCTAAAGTAGCTATCTCTAGAAGAAAACGTAGCAGTAAGTTTAATATCATTTATTTAATCCCCCATCCAAATCATGAACTTTATTAATCATTCGGACTTAATCTTATTTTACAAATAGACTTTAATCCATTCGCTTTGTTAGTTTTTTGTACATTTCCTCTACTGTTTCTTCTATTTGATTATTGTTCGCTTCGTACTTGCCTTTTCCTATAACATTTGCCGCCATTTTTAATACTTGTAACGCCGCGGTGTAAAATTCAATTTGCTTTTCAACAAAAGTCATTTTACTTTCAAATAATGACACGGTAGAATTGTTACACGCCTCACTTAACGGCTGCTTGTCTAGAGCCAGTAATGATCGAATTTCTTGGAGTGAAAATCCTAGTTGCTTTAATACTAAAATAAATTTGATTGTTTTTTCGCATTGTACATCATAAAATCGATAGCCATTTTCTAATCGTTGCGGATGTAATAAACCTTCTTTTTCATAAAATCGAATCGTATCATGTGATAAATCATACTTTAAAGCAAATTGTTTTATATACATATAGATTCCTCCTAAGTTCAGACTATCATTGGAGTGAACTCTAATGTCAAGGTTATGTATTAATTATTCTAGTAACATAACTGTCTTCTATAGGGGGAAGGTGGATTTTCTCTCATAAAATAGTAACCATAGCACCAAATGTTATTAAAATAAATGGGTGCAAAGTAAAAAATTTTAAACTCATATTTCATTCTTTTATCATTGCAAACTATCTAAAATAACAAATAAAAACTCACCACAATGTTACTTGTATCTAATTGCCATCAACAAGTTTGTAGGTGAGTTTTTTACTTATCTTAATGCTGAATTCCATACTTAGCTTCTAAAAGAATTTGATTATTGTTTAAATTTATACTTTCAATTACAAGTGCTATTAATCCATTATCAGATTTTGTTTCATGCCATTCCCCTGCTTCCCATAAAACCGCTTCTCCCTTAGAAAGTTGTACAAAATCATCTATATCATTGCGGACATATCCTTCACCCGCTAAAACGACTAACAACTGGGGAACTATTGCTTTATGAAAACCAATACCGCCATTTTCTCTTAATGTAAATAATGATATTTTTGCTTCTGCTTCAAGTTGCGCAAATGGGGTAATAAAAAAATTAGAGTCGAAGTGTGTTACGTGCATACCTAAATCCATATCAAATTTAAAAAACTTCATTATTCATCTCTCCTTCTATAAATATATCTATCGTTCTTTACCAAAATTCATGGATGAACTTTAGTAAAAGTATGTATAAGGGCATATAATGATCCCTATCTATGAGCAAACCCACAGGCCTTTGCCACTATCATTGCCATACAATGTGATGATTTTCCCTTTGTTCCTTTACCGTTAAAATCAACTACATGTTACATTGAAACGTTTTATTCTGTTTTTTACATTGGAAATACCAATTATTAACCGAAATATGTATTTGATCTTATATACCTTAATGCATTACCTTACCTACTCACTGGTACATATTATTCAAGCATAAAACAGAAACAAGACTATTGTTCTTAATAGCGGTTTATATATTTTTTACATTAAAATAATAGCATCGGATAATCTTATGCATTTTAGTTAGGTATTTCTAGTATTTAATAAAATTATCATAATACAAACATTAGTACAATAGTATTACTCTTCAACACCTTCTGTAAAGATATCGAACTACTGATATAAATACGCTTCTTCATTAGAGTATGGGGATGAACTTGTGCAAGAGCTATGTATTAGGGTAATCCAACTCCATTCTGCATAAAGACACGGACAGGATGGAATTATGTTTATTATTCGAGGACAATCGTACAAGGAAACGGTGACCTACCATGAATATCGATATGTTGAAGTAACTGTTACTTTCCACGGGGATATACAGAGCTATAAATATAAATTTAACTATTATATCGACAAAATTGAATTGAATAATAGAGTCTTTGTAAAAAAAACAACAAGCACATTTAATTATATTAAATGAATATGAATGTATGATGAAAATTTCACCACTTTTCTAATATATTCATATACTTACACTTTAGATATGAATATATTGTGTAATCCTTGCGCAATCAAACTAAACGTCGATTTATTATATTAAGATATAGATAAAGAAAGGAGTGGAAAAATTATGAAACCACTAGCAGTCATTTCTTCTATTATAGGTATTTGTATCGCTATCTTAATTGGTATTGGCATTAACAAAAGTTTGATCAGTGTTAATGAGCCCGCGCTTGAAGACACAACACAGGTTAAAACGGAAACAACAAGCCCTCCTCAAGTTGCTTCAGCTAATAGTCAGGTGTTCCCTCAAATTAGTATGGAAGATGTACCTGATAGCAAAATGAAAGAAGACATTATTTATGGCTACAATTTAGTGAATGAAACGCATGTCTATGCAGAGGAGAACGTCGGCAATCAACTTTCTTGTACAAGCTGTCACGCTGGTGCTGGTTTAAGAGATTCAAATGCTTCCCTTGTCGGTGTCATGGCAGACTACCCAAAATATATTGCTCGTTCGGGAGATATCGTAACAATTGAAGAACGTATTAACGGTTGTATGGTCCGTAGTATGAATGGTACAAAATTTGAAGTCAATAGCGATGAGCTTGAAGCAATGGTCGCATACTTCAAATATATTTCTGAAGGCGTAACAATTGGCGAAGAACGCCCATGGGCAAAATCAGCAGATATGAAAGCTGTCCCTATTCCAGATGTAGATAATGGAGAAAAATTATTTACTGCCAAATCATGTATTGCCTGTCACGCCGTTGACGGTTCTGGTACAGGTGCAAACACTGGTCCAGCATTATGGGGGGAAAACTCCTTTAACGACGGTGCAGGTATGGCGCGCGTGTCAAAAATGGCTGGCTATATTCAAGCATACATGCCTGTTGGTCAAGAAATGACATTAACAGATCAAGAAGCATCCGATTTAGCTGCTTATATTTTATCACAAGACCGTCCTGAATGGAAAAATCACGATAAAGACTGGCCAAATGGTGGTAAACCTTCCGATATTATGACGAAAGAACGCCGCGAACAGGCACAAAACGGGACAATTAATTGGAATGAAGTACTAGCTGATTTCCAATAATCACCTTGAGCTAACACAAATTTTTATGTGTTAGCTCTTTTCTTATGCTTAATTCTATAACTATATGGCGTTACAAAGGCGTTACAAATTTATACCCCAGTCCCCGTATAGTAACAATTCGCTTCGGGTTATGCCGGTCTTCTTCTATCTTCTCTCGTAATTTTTTGATATGGGCATCAATTGTTCTATCTAAAATTTCCCGCTCAATGTTTGGATATAAATGCCTCACTAAATCCTCACGAGACACTATCACATTCGGATGGTCCATAAAGTAATAAAGCAATAAAAATTCATGCTTTGTTAATTTGACTGGTTTCCCGTATAAAAACACTTCTCCTTTTCTTGGTTTAATACACAATCCATCCCGAATTAGTTTTTGACAAAAAAGACCCGTCCGTCGAATGACCGCTTCCATATGAGCAAGCAATTCATTGATATCAATCGGTTTTGTTAAATAAGCATCTGCCCCTATTTTCAAACCATTGATTTTATCTTCTACGAGCAACTTGCTGCTAATCATAATAATCGAAACATCTTGCGTATTTTGTTGACGCACCCACTGACAAAACGCTTCTCCGCTCATACCCGGTAATATTAAATCTAATAAAATCATACATGGATAATTTGCTTTAAATTTTTCAATCGCTTCTTCTGCTGAATAAGCTAATGTCACTTCATAACCAGCTTGTTCCACCGCATCTTTCAGTATCGTAGCGAATAACCTATCATCTTCTACAATTAGTACCTTTTGATTCATATTACCCCTACCCATTTCATTTTTTATACTAAATTTAAACGCACTTGTTGATTATTTATTTAAAAAAGTTGTTTTAATATGTATTGAATTACATTTATGCTAGCCGTTATTAGTTTTTATCAGTCGTAGCTTTATTTATTAATCAACACCATTGAAATTTTAACATATATGTCATCATATCAAATATGGAATATGGCCAACTCACTAGCGATTCGCTTTTATATACTGATTTCCATACATTTTAGCTTACATAAGAAATCTTTATTTCACGGCTGTTGATGAATCAATTATTTTTATATGTATGAAAGTAATAAGTTGATTTTTACCCCAGGTTGCTAGATTTCCACGAGTATAGCTGTAATAGCCTTTGCTCCATGCAAAGTCGAATCTTTACGACTTTTTACATATTGAAAATGAAATCGTTCATTTCCGGGGAAATATTTCGAAAATTTAGTTATTTGATAAGGAAATTAAATTTCCCCACTATAACAAGTATCCCTCTTTTTGATTTTATATTGGGAACATGCATCGCCGTATTTTTCTTTTCTAACTACTAACTCGATACTTCTATTTTTATATTCATCATAATTTATAATCGAGATTCTGTTTTCACCTATCCAATTCAATCGAACATTTCCTTGTGCATCAATAAAATATATCGTCTTCTTGATGAAATAGAACATTCACAAACATATTGACACTACCAGCACCCCCATAATTTTAACAATACATTTGTGCTGAATAGTTTGCGTTTGCCGGTGTTATGATACTTCCTCATCATAGACGAAACCATACGTGAAATGTCCAATGAAAAGCCGCTCCTTTCTTAACCGATTATTTCCTACACCCAGACAACCACATACTTTATAATGAACATCTTTTTACCTTTTGCCATATGTATAGAGCGAAAGGAATGATGACAGTGGTTTCGATTGAGCATCTCGAAATTCAAGGGCAGCCGTTTATGGCTGTTACAGTCCGTTTACCAAAAACAACGTTGCTAACTGTTTCGAATGATAACGGTTATATTATGTGTGGCGCTTTAGATGTGGGGCTTTTAAATAGCCGCTTAGCAGATCGGAAAATCCTTGCAGGTCGTGCTGTCGGTGTAAAAACAATTGAGGAATTGTTAGAGGCTCCACTTGAGTCCGTTACGATTGCAGCAGAAACAATCGGCATTTATCCGGGGATGATCGGAAAAGATGCACTACTCAAAATGCTCTAAAATAAGTACTAAATGTTCTATTTCATTATTGGTTTTCATCAAATGAAGAGGCGTATTTGACATTGAATCGAATACGCTTCTTGTTTTTGTGTGAAGAATAAGCTGTCTACACGCCTTCCTTCTGAAATACATAAAACGTACAAATTGAAATTTCACTTTGAAAAACGAACGATTTAGACCTCTCATCCTTTACGTTTTTTCATTCTAAAAAATGTAATAATCACAAACAACAGGATACTATAAATACTTACACCAACAATTAAAAGTAACGCATGATCCATTAAATATATTGGTGGATAACCACTATGTTCATTCATTTGCCATTCTTCTGCTGTATAAGTGCCCCAAATTATACTTACCATCAACATATACAGCCCAAGTGCTAAAAAAGATTTCGTGGGAAATAAACGTGATTTCTTTTTATTCTTCACATCAAATAAGGTTAAAAAATAGATCAGCAATCCACTATATATGAGTAATTTCACTATAATTTCTGACATATTCACTATCGTTCTCTCCTTATTCTCCTTTAAAATACTTGTAAAATTAAGAAAAGATTCCTTGTTTTATATCTTACTTACTAATAACGAGCAAATTTCAAAACATATATTACCATTTGAGTAACCGTTGCTTTCCGCTCCGGCACTTGCTTTCCACGGGCGAGCATCAAGCAACTATTGTTCAATAAAAAATGAGTTGCTCAAAACAAATAAATATCCTCAGAGATTACAGGGGCTAGGTGACGATATGTGCAAATAGAAAGAAATTGATTTCTTTTAAAGAAGAGAAATGTTTTTCTAGCATATTGAGAAGTATTTACTTTTGCCGTAGCGCGCCATAGCCACAGGAGCCATAACAGGAGATCCAAACAGGCCACGCCTGTTTTAGCTCCTGTGTAGGCTGTGGCAAAGCGCGGAGGCTGCATTTTTGCTCATTACGAGTTACTTATTAAAAAACCCTCCCTTATAGCCAATTAGAAAAGGGAGGCTCTTTTCACTAAGGTATCGTCTATTACTAGACAACTAAGAATAATAGTAGCAACGCTAAAAAGCCGAAGAAGATAGTGGGTAGTAGTTCTCTAAATGTCTGTGTCACACGTAAATGTGTCCGTACACGACCAATCGCAAGCACTACTAAAATGAGTGCGCCGTACATCACCAGTGTTTCATAATAAAATCCTAGTAGTAAACAAATCGCCGCAACCATTTCTATAAAGCCTACCGTAATACGGTGCTCATGTTTTGACAAAGCTCTTTGATACATCTCTACGCCTGCTATTTTTCTAATACCGGTCATACTAAAAACAATTACAAGTAGCAATTGAAGGACTACTCTTGCGACCTCCATGCTTTCCTCTCCTTTTGATTAATAACTTTCTAATTCCAAGTAAGTTGATTGTTTTCTATCATTCCATAAAATGATGTTACAAAACTACTACTAGGCTCTTCTATCCTCGCTTAATCAATCAAAAAATCAGAACCTGCCAATATATTATCAGTAGGTATTTTGCATAAAATGGACTGCTCTACTGGTCCTTTATTTTTCAAATAAGATTGTACGATGTAGTAGCCAATACAGTAGCCAATACATTTGGGTAGTTGTTTCTTTCGATCACCATATAAGTAGGAGTGATGGTTTCCCACTCCTCTTACATTTAATGCTGGTACAAATGATTGTTTCCAAATCATTAGAGCTTCTTCATAGGAATAGCGCTTTGCCCATGGGGATAACGATTTTTCACCGTATAGCTCTTCTACTGCCCATTCTGCCATGCCCTCTAGCACAACGGAATCCTTTAGTAACATTTCTTGCGGCGTTTTGTTTAAATAAAACAATCGGCAAATATGGTGGTACTCATGGACAAATAAAGTGGTCAATTCGGTTTCAGCTAAATCTGTTGTAACAAATAAAAATAAGGCTTTATTAAAAGCAACACCATTTTTATTTGCTGTTATGCCATCGAATGTTGGTCTATTGTTTGTTAATGGATATATATAAATCCTTACCTTTGGCCCATCCCAAAGAGGCTTTAACCTTCTATACTCTTTTTTTACAATTCCCCATACATCTCTTTCTTCTAGCTGCTTTACTGTATCATCTAAAGCCATCCATTCCTGCGGTTTAAATAGACCACTATTTAACAGCTCGTAGTAGAGAGCTTCTTGCGGTACTTGTGGGAATAGCTTTAAAAGGGGGCTCACAATCATTTCACGCTGCACTTCAGCTAGTTGATTTTTAGATTGTTGCTTACATAATTCACTTATTTTATATAGTAACTTCTGTGTAGGAATAACCGGCATCTTCTCACCCTTTTTTCCTTATTATATGTGCTGGACGAATAGCACGTGTCTATTAATTCCCATCACATATATTAGAAGATAGCTATAGGAAAAGGAGGTTAGAAAATGGGGCAATCTAATATGTACGATTTATGCTGTAAATACCAAGGGAAAAGAGTACGAATTACAGACAATCAAGGGCAAGTTCATGTTGGTACGATTACGCGTGTAAACCGAAGAATGGTTTGGATTCAACCCGATAGCGGCTTTGGTGGATTTGGCTTCGGCTTCTGGGGTCCTTACTACGGCGGTGGTAGTGGATTTGGTTACGGCATTGCACTCGGTGCTATTGCGGGCATTATCTTAACATCAGCATTCCTTTGGTAAAATTGATGACTTTTTTTCATTAAAGCATTACATCACTCTCAGGCATTTGAAGTATTGACGACATCCCCCTACCTTAATTGAACTGTCTAAATGTCTGAGAGACCCTCTCCAAAATAAAAAATAGCTTGTGACGCACTCATCAACAAGCTACTTTTGTTCGGATTTAGTAACATTATGCACAATATTTTATCGTTTTAATACTTTTCTTTTCCTCATTATGAAAAATACGATGCCTCTTACTTGCTTCAACTAGTGATACACGATGTACTATGCTATTTATCCGTCGCCCCCTATCATCAACTAATAAATGGATATTCATTAAATTCTTCGCTCATTATAAAGCCTTCTTTTCATCTAATTTGTATATTTTCACCTCTCCTTCAATACATTGAAAAGAATACTTATTGAGAAGGAGATGTGCTTATGCCTAAAATTGCTTCGGTTAGTACATATACACCACCTTATACATTGCAGCAATCAAACATTGAGGAATTAACGAAAGAACTATTCCAGGATAAGATTCCTAAACTTGAACGTTTACTAACAGTATTTGCTAACGCTGACATAGACACACGAAATTTATGTGTACCTGCTGAATGGTATCATCATGAACATTCATTTGAAGAACGTAATAGTCTTTATATCGATTTAGCTGTGAACTATAGTGTAGAGGTCATCGGGCGCTGTGTAACCAATAGCGCTTTCCTCGATCAACCGATTTCAACTGAAGACATTGACGCACTTATTTTCGTGAGTAGTACAGGCATCTCTACACCTAGTATCGATGCCCGTGTCATGAATATCCTCCCCTTTTCTGATCGGGTCGTACGGATGCCGATTTGGGGGCTTGGCTGTGCAGGAGGGGCTGCTGGCATTAGCCGCGCTTATGACTACTGTAAGGCCCATCCAACAGCAAAGGTGCTCGTTGTCTGCATCGAGCTATGTAGCCTAACATTCCAGAAAAACGATTACTCTAAAAATAACCTCATCGGCACAGCGCTATTTGCAGATGGTGCTGCTTGTGCACTTGTTTGCGGTGACGACGTAGCGCTCCCGCAAAATAGGCGCATGCCGCATATTCTTGGCTCAGCTTCCAAATGGATGCCTCAGTCTGAAGATGTGATGGGATGGAATGTAAAAAATAGCGGCTTTTACGTTATATTTTCTAAAAGTATTCCTTCTATTATTTCTACATGGCTTGGTCCGTTCATTCATGAGTTTTTGGAGGAACATGGACTTAGACCAGAACAAATAGAGCAATTTGTCGCTCACCCTGGAGGAAAAAAAGTATTACAAGCTTATGAGGATGCACTACAACTCACGGAGCACCATACCGCTATCTCTCGCAATGTTTTGAAACAGCATGGTAATATGTCCTCCCCGACCGTCCTTTATGTGTTAGAGCAATATTTACTAAAAAAACATGTGTCCGATACGTACGGCTTATTAGTGGCACTTGGTCCTGGCTTTAGTGGGGAAGCCGTATTATTGGAATGGAGGGAGTAAAGTGATCTTTTTTGTGCTATTCTCCATTGTCATCATTCAACGATTACTGGAGCTAGTCATTGCAAAACGCAATGAAAAGCGCATGCTTGCAAAAGGCGCTTATGAAGCAGGGGCCTCCCACTATCCATTTATGATTTTATTACACGTCAGCTTTTTTGTTAGTCTACTAGTAGAAGTATTATATTTTAACTTAACACCATCTCCTATGTTTTGGTGGTTACTTGTACTTTTCCTCTGTACACAAGCATTACGTATTTGGTGTTTGACTTCTTTAGGGGAGTTTTGGAATACGCGAATCATGATTTTACCTGGCGCCAATGTTGTGGCAAAAGGACCTTATGTCTATATGAGACATCCTAATTATTTAGTCGTTTCTCTTGAAATCGCGCTTCTACCGTTTATGTTCGAGGCGTATGTTACCGCGATTTGCTTTACCATTTTAAACGGAATCATGCTATCCGTTCGCATTCCTACCGAGGAAAAAGCATTAAAAGCCGCAACAAACTACGAACAATATGTACATCGTAAACAATCTAACATATAATGAGAAACAGTGTTTTTATTTATTAAATGAATGTCAGAATTGGGACTGACAAATTCTGTTATTTTTAGTATAATAATATGGATTACAACTTTGGAGGTGCTTCGTTTGAATCCTTTTATTTCCGTATGGTTACACCCTAAACAAACCGCCCGTTATGTCATTGATCATAAACCGATTTGGTTTGCTATCGTGCTTGGCTTAGTAGGGTTTATCGCTACTGGGTTTTCAGTCTTTCAAGACTCCGAGGTATACCCTGACTTTTCATATGTATGGATCTTTTTAATCAGTATCTTTTTAGCTCCACTACTTGGCATTGTGATTATGTTTATTTATGCGGGTGTTATTTATTTAATGGGGAAACTACTCAAGGGGACAGGTGCTTTTTGGGATGTGTTTAAAGCTTCTTCCCTATCTTATATCCCAACAATTATTACGGGTCCATTGTATATACTATGGATGTTTGTCGCTCCTGAAAGCTTCTTCTTTCCATATGTAACCGATGCCTTTGCTATCATAATGTCTATCATTACGATTGTCACAATGATTTGGGGTATCGTCATTTCTGTAGGAGCGATTGCAGAAGCACATCAATTCTCGATTATGCGTGCCATTGTCACAATAATCGTCCCTACGATTTTACTAATTATTTTCTTAACAATCATATTTGCTATAATTGCGATTATTTTTGTTGGGCTATTCAGTAGTTTCGTTTAATTATTTTGATATGAAAGGCAAGGGGCTATGCACTTCCCCTTGCCTTTATTTATTGTCTTCATTACCTCATGTTAGGAACTATTAACAATGCATTTCGTATTAAAGAAAAGGAGGTGTTGGAGCGTGAATAGAATGATAATGATGATTGTGAGTTGTATAATTATTTTACCAATCATTATAGGTGCTACAGTTGTTTATAGTAAAAAAGTGAATGAGAAAGAACAACTTGTTTTAAGTGAAGTCATCGCTTTTATCCATAAGGAAGAAAGTAGTGTAGATATCGAACAATTCATAATTATAAAACCAACCATTTTTTCTGGATATGATGAATGGTATGTTGAAAAAATCGATACAAATGAAGTATACCACTATCAAAATGGACAAGTGATTAAAACCGAATTGAGTAACGAATAAGTTAAATTTACCTAATATCTTATTTTTAAATGATGATAAAATATTCAAATTTACTAAAAGGTACGCTTACGCTGAACAATAAACAGAAAAACCCCTATAAATAAACTGCCATAGATGAAAATCCAACCAAATTGCCAATAAAATAAGCCCGGTATCAATTGTATATGATCGCCTGAGGTCATCATTTCTAAAGGAAGATGAACAGGCGGCACAAACCAAATAAGCCCTTTTTGTAAGAGTGTTGTATTCTTCAATGTAGCCATTACTAAAGACACAATCAGTATACTGAGCACGCCCCACCACGTATTAATACTACTTTTAACGATTTCTCTCGTGAAAAGAGCAGACAATGTAACAGCTAAAAATGAGAGACTAAAATGTGATAACAATCCCATGATTATATGTACTGGACGAGCTTCCACCCCAAATGAGCCAAAAACAATCGGATAGGCTACCGCCACTAAACTTAAACAAAAACCAATACACGTAGCAATTATAAAAAGTGACAAATAATATTTCCTTAAGCTTTGAGCATGCAATAAAGTGATCTGCTTTTGTCCCCTCTCCTCCACATGAAATACGGTCACTGTAAACCATCCCATCATAAAAAAGAGCAAAAGAGAAGTAAACGAGTAACTATCTAATATCGGATTCGGTATATAAGTATAATTCACGATTAACCATATAATAAAAATAGATAATGGGGGAATATATTTATGGGATCTTATGTAACTACTAAATTGATAGCTTAGTAATCCTTTCATTAGCATTTCACCTCCCCACCTCTAAAAGTTTTGATAGAACGACTCTTTCTTTTTATTTATAGGAAGCAATTGCTTGATCGATGCTTCATTTAAAATAAGCGCCCGTATCATTTTGTCTGTGTTCTCCTCTTTTACAATTCCCTCTATTCTATTCACCATCGCGTTCAAACTACTTTTTTTCGTAATTTCTATAAAGGGGAGTAATTCTTTAAATGATTGTTGTGCAGGAATTTCAAAAATCAATTGATTCATTTGCTCGGTTGCTTCGTCTAACACATTGGGTTGAACTAGTTGGCAATCTTTAATGAGCAGCACCCTATCTACTACATTTTCCAGTAATTTCGTTTCATGGCAAGTCAATATAATACTCAATCCTCTTTCTTTTAAAGTTAACAGAAGCTGCTCTAAATCTGTTTGGGCTTTCGGATCAAGTCCAGAAAGAGGCTCGTCTAATATTAGAAGGTCGGTCTCTTCTAGCATCGCCTGCATAATCATTATTTTCTGCTTCATCCCCTTGGAGAAATGGCTCATTCTTGTTTGAGTATCACTTTGTAAATGAAATGTATGGATTAACACATCTATTCGATTTCGCAGTTGCTGCTTATCCATGCCTCTAATCGTCCCCATGTGAAGCAGGTATTCTTCAGGCGTAAATCGTACATCTACAGGCGTTACTTCAGGTACATAACCTATTTTTAACGGCTGCATACACTGATTAAGCTCTCCTCGGTCTGGCTTTGCTAAACCGCCAATTATTTTTAATAACGTACTTTTCCCGGAACCGTTCTTTCCAACAAGTGCTACAATTTCACCTTGAAAGATGGATAACGAAATATTTTCTAACACTTTTTTATTTTTGTATTGCTTATGCACATCCTTCAATTGCATAATCATCGTCATCTATATAACAGCCCCCTTTACTAAAAACTAAACTGTTGATCTTTGCTCTTACAAATAAGTGATCCGCAAGTGTATTCGTTACTGCATCATCTGAGTATATAGGTAAAAATGATAAATAACCGGTACAAGTAATGCGACTGCCAGGCAAAATACTGCTGCAAGTGTAGATTGTTTAATGAGCCGCGCATCTCCCTCTTTCAAATGTCGAAAGAACATAAGTGTGCAATAAAAACATAAAATTATGAATATACGCGGTAAAATATCGACCCATATAGCCGAACCATATATATTTTCCATCTATTTAACTCCCCCCATTAAATAACTCCCTATCGACATTTATAAAAAGTGCACCTTATTCTGCAATCTCTATTGTTTTTCCTGTCGGTAAACAATCTAATTTTTCTTTTAAAATCGTTTGTAAAATGGTATAGCCTTTTGGACCTGTACAATGACACGAGTAAATCCGAGTAATCGGTAGCTCATTTAACGTATGCCCCATTGCAATGACTTCTTCTTTTGTTTTTCCTAATGTATTAATGATCGGAAGTCCTATTAAATGAAATCCGCCAATGATGGCAGTGATCTGCTTATTCGGAAACTTCTCTAATACGGTTTTAGTCATTTGTACGATACCGTGATGACTACACCCGCTAAATAACACTAACCCTTTTTCACTTTCTATCACTAACATGATTTCATGATTAAAGTCATCTAACTCTTTCTCCTCCCCCTTATACAGGTTTTTCGTATACGCATCTGTCGGCTGTAAATGAATAATATGAATGCCTTCTGCTATTTCCATATCTTCATTCACAAATTTCATCCGATTGCTGTAAGCATGATTCACTGCAGGAGTTGCGCCTACTCGGTGATAGTACGGGCCAAGCTTTAACCAATGAGGGTCTAGTGCATGTGATGATAAGTAAATGGGAGCATGTTGATTTACTTTATTTAAATAATTTAATCCACCAATATGATCCGAATGCCCATGTGAAATCACTACTGCACTGGCTTGATGTAAATCAATATTTAACAGTTTTGCATTTTTTAAATACGAGTCATCTGGCCCTAAATCAAAAATAATATTTGCCTGCTTCGTCTCAATATACAAAGATAAGCCGTGCTTCGCTATGAATTGTTGATGATGCTTTGTATTTTCTAATATTGCTGTAATTTTCATAAGATTCTCCCCTTACTAAATCAGCCCTTTATTCTCTATAATGTGCCGGAACCTTTACGAGTGCATATCGTCCGGTCCACATTTCAGTCGTAACAATTAAACGTTCATCGTCCTTTTCAAAAAATAGCCCGCTGCCCTCCTGTTGCTTAAATTCCCAGCCGTTTAAACGAAGCATCTGTTGAATGTTTTCATTTACACCTAACATGCCATTGTCATCAAGCTTTGTTATATACCAAATACTGTCTCCTTCTGTTGCTAGCTGTACCATTTCTTCATTAGATGCATCAATTTTTTGCAATACCTCTTTTGCTGTAACATCATTTATTGGAAGTGCTGGATAATGTAATTTATTTAGAAAGATATAGAGAGTAGCTACTACGATGCAAGCTACAAAGCCAAGCACTATTTTTTTCACAAACCATCCCCCCTTAAAAGGCTATACTATTTGTACGAACAATTGATGAAAATGTTTCAAATTAGTCCATAAATAGGAATTAAAGCACGTGAAACAGAAAGGATGATTCCTGAACGAATTTCAATTTTTGTATTCTATCACCATCAGTCTATTTCATATATTCATAATATGGAGGTGGAAATGATGATATTAGAAACAACCTATATCATTCAAGAACAAGATATAGATGAATTAGGTCACATGAATTACATGAACTATTTAAAATACTTAGAGGATGCTCGGTTTAAATGGTTTGAGCAAGCATGGCTGCCGTTAGAACAGCTAGTTGAACTACAAAAAGGATTTGTCGTATTAAAATTTGATATGTCTTACTTAAAAGAACTGCGATTAGATGAAACGATGACAATCCGTACGATTCCTACTAAATTAGGCAATAAAAGCTTTACACTTAAGCAGGAAATCTACAATGCAAACAAGGATTTAACAAACGAAGCAACGTTTATTTTTACGATTATGGATTTAATCGAACGAAAAAGCATCCCTGTACCGGATGAAATCAAAAAACAATTTACTGAAGTAAATAGTGGACATTAAAAACAAAGGGAGTGTCCGAGAAGTAATTCTGGGACACTCCCTTTGCGCCGAGGATGGTGGAAATTTTATTTCTACCACCGCAGAAGCACCGCCTGCAGCGGATATTTAATATACGAACGAAGCACTGTCCGTAAAAGTAACACTTTTCGGACAGCCCCTTCTTACGTTCAATCAAGTTTCAACTAGCCGCGCTATATTTCACCTTTAAAATGGTATGCATTACCTTCTATTAGGATAAACTTTTCGTATAAACAACTTTAGGAGGCAATCATATGCTAAGAGTTCAATCTGATATTATTGGAAAATATGCACATTTCGGACAGCTACGTGAACGTATTGAAAAACACGGTTTCTCCATCGGCGGGAACTGGGATTATGATAAAGGGAGTTTTGATACGACTTTACACTGTAACCAAGAAGAAGGGGAAACAATTTATTTACGGATGCCGTTTGAAGTGACTGAAGGAGAATTAGATGGCTATAACACCGTAATTCGCTTCCAAGAACCCTATGTCATTAAACACGTTGTCCATGTGGGGCTAGATTATGATGGTAGCTCGTTAATGGATACAACGGGTTTTAGTCAGTTCCAATCGCCTATCGATAAAGATGCCCCAATCATCGATAAAAGCAAATGGGTACACATGAGTGAAGAGCTTGTATCACAAGAAGTTCTACCTTATATCCAGGCAGAAAATATTTATTAACATACAGAAAAAAGGGGCCAGAAAGTAAAAACTTTCAGCCCCCTTCAATCCTTCATAATGATCCATTAAGAAATATTGCTCCTGCGGTGGTCGCATCAAAATGTCTTTTCAGACGACCCCTTTCATGATGATACCTTTTCATATTCTCTATTGTAATACATCGGTCTCTTCATAATCTATTTTAATAAAAGCTAGCATTATGCCTATCAACATAAAATTGGATAATAGTGAGCTCCCGCCGTAACTTAAAAATGGTAATGTGACACCTGTCACTGGCAACAGCCCCATTGTCATGCCAATGTTTTGACATATTTGAAATGCGAACAATCCAATGATGCCAGCGCCCGCTGCATAGGCAAATGTCGAATTCGCCCTCACGATAATCAACAGAAAACGGTAGATTAATAGAAAGTACAATAAAATGACGAGCGCTCCACCAATAAACCCTAACTCCTCTGCAATCGTGGCGAAAATAAAGTCTGTATGCTTCTCCGGCACATACACATTATTCCCTAAAACCCCTTTACCTGTTACTTCACCAGACCCAATCGCCAATATCCCCTGTCTCGTTTGATAAGCCGAATCCTCATGTTCAAACGGATGCAGCCAGCCATTTATTCTAGAAATTTGGTGCGGTGACAGTTGCCCTACTAGTTGTTCTGAATAAAAATGAGGAAATTGAAAATACGCAATGATAATCGCAATGAGGATTGTTACAGGTATTAACGCGAATGAAATTAATATTTTTTTGCTAATCGCTGAAAAATAAAGCATCGGTATTAACAATGCGGCATAAAGCATAATCATGCCCGTATCAGGCTGTTGATAGACGAGCAATATAGGTGGAATCGTCACAGCAGCAATTTTTCCTAACAATAAACAATCTGACAGGAATGTTTGATTGTCTGTTTTTTCATGATGGCTCTCTATTAACTTTGCCACGACTAATACAAACGCAACCTTTAAAAATTCAGAAGGCTGAAAAGAGCCAAGCCATTTAATTTGATACCATGCCTTCGCCTCATTCACAGGCTTCGCAATACTTTCCGGCGCAAAAATTAACCCGATTAACAATAAAACAATTAAGGCATAAAAATACCAATCTATTTTCTTTAAATGCTCCATTTTTAAAAAGGCAATCCCTGTCATAAAAGTAAAGCCGATGACGTAAAAAATCATTTGCTTTGTCACAAATGAACCTGAATATTGAGTAAATACCTTTGTACTAGAGTAAATAAAGACACAGCTAATAACCCCCAAAATTCCTATATACAACAGGATATACTTATCAATATAGCGCTCAATCCCAACGCTCGTCCTCCTCATCCTTCGCCTTATTACACACGGTATGTTTGCTTTAGATGAAAAAATACTCTTCAAATACAATATATTTGATTATGTTAAAACCTTGCTAAAGAGCTTCATACTATAAGCTGCTATGTACAAATAAATAAGCCGCTACTCTATTTGAGTAACGGCTCGTGATTCTTTATGCAGCATGATTATTAATCGTCTAAATAATCAAATTGTCGGGCTCGTTCGATTTCCATTCTGGAGACTTGCCCTGTTAATTCATCAATTTCGGAAATCGGTAAAGACTCAATTTCTTCATCCATTCCAATTTCCTCGGGGTCATCATACAAGTCATTGTAATCATCAAAATCCCCTTCGAAATCAGACGGTGTTTCGGACGTTCCATAATGGGCAACTTCTTGGAATGAGTCTTCGTAATCATGGATATCGTCTTTATCATCCCGACCAGCGAAGGAATTATCAACAGCTGGCAATATTACTTGTTCTTCCACTGGACGGTCCGTTGGAATATTTCTTGCTTCAGTATGTTCTATACAAAACAACGTATACGGAACTGCACTTAAACGGTCATATGGAATATCTTCTTGACATTTTGCACACACTCCATACGTACCATCTTCCATTGCCTGTAGTGCTGCATGTACTTTCGCTAATTCATCATCATTATGTGCTTTTAATGCCATGTCTTTTTCACGTTCATATAATTCCGTTGCTAAATCGGCTGGATGATTGTCGATCGTCGATAATTCATCGACTGAATCGCGTAAACTGCCTTTGTCTAACAGGTCGTCCTCCCCAACAACCTCTTCTAATGAATTTTTTCGTTCGATTAACATATGTCGTAATTTTGTTTTCTGTTTTTCAGTTAGAATGGCCATCACGTCCTTCCTTTCGTTCGTAGTATGAGCGGATTGACGTGAAGTTATAAATATTATTCGTTTCGCTTGCTATGAATTTGACGAGCATTGATAAAAAATGCCGTCCCTAAAATAAATAATACTAAACAAATCCAAAGCGAAATGCCTGCATAGTTATTATGAAAAACGGTTACATTCGTTAAGTTTACGAAAAGCATTAAGCCCATCACGACATACATGGCTTTGATAAATTTCATTAGTTCCCTCCCCTTTTCTTTTTCTTAATGGCTTGTTATAAATTTTTTATATTATATAGAGTCGGATAATATGTTTTGTACTAAATTTAATAACGACCGCGCTATACGCTGTTTGTGAAATACTTGAATCGTTAGCTCCCCGTCTTTTCCACACTAAAACAAAATCACCGATTACGTTACCATATTATCACAATTTATAACATTGCCTTCATTATTTTCTCAGACGGATCTACTTAAAGTAATAAACCTATCAGTATTTATTCGGCATTTTTTATAATAAGATTATGTATCCGCTTGCAGGTATAAATTGCTACTTATGGCTCTTCTCATTTTAACTTATCAAACATCAAAAAGACATAAGTCCGATACTAAACCGAACTTATGCCTAAAGCTGCATAAAGTGAATAACAAAGTTAATCTGATATCATTTTTATATTAAAACTAATTAATATCTTATATGTGTTTCACCATACAATTAAAATGCCTGAGCACCGTTAGTTGTTAGTTTCCACATTATCATTGATTAATGTAAGAGCTCTGTGCAGGAAAGCTACGAACTGCGCACGTGTTAACTGAGCCTCTGGGTTAAAATCACCCTTACTACCGAACGCAATGCCATGTGCTTTTAACGCTGCAATATATTCAAATGCCCAATGTGTAGATGATACATCGTTAAATCCTTCTGCGCCTGTTAATGGTAAATTTAGTGCTAGCGCTAACAGTTTTGCCATTTGAGCACGTGTAATTTGAACGTTCGGATTGAAATTACCATTCACTCCATCAACAAGACCCGCTTGCTGTACTAACATAATCGATTCGTAATACGGATGGCTAGTCGGAACATCATTAAAGGCTACAGGATTCCTTTTTGGTTCTAACTGTAGTACACGTGCCAGTATAACAGCCACGTGTTGACGTGTAATGGACTCATTTGGTCTAAACTGCCCATCCGGATACCCTGTTATAAACCCTTGTCTTGCAAAATCAGCAATTAGTTCACTCGCCCAATGATCTGCTGGTATATCCGAAAATGTCACATTGTTTATCGGCTTTTCTGGTTGTTCCGGCTTTGGTGTTGGTGTAGGGCTTGGTTGCTCTGGCTTTGGTGTCGGTGTTGGATTTGGCTGTTCCGGCTTTGGTGTCGGTGTTGGATTTGGTGGTTCAGGTGTTGGACCTGGATTAGAACCGCCACCAGATGTATTATCTAACGTCCATATCGCATACAACATCAGATCAGTCGTGCCTATTGGCATAGTTTGACCCTCTCTATATGTTGTACCTGTACCATCCTGTTTTGTATTCCAGCCTAAGAAACTATAACCTGTGTTTGCCAACTGCCCTGTATTGCCTTTAATCGTTATGATGTCTTGTGCTTGATAACGATTAGCATCCATTGGCACTTGTCCACTTGTGGCACCATTTCCATCATACGTAACAGCTAAAAGTGGACCTTTTATTGTAAACGAGATTGTTACATTATTACCTGCACCGTCCGTTACGACTAATGTATAACTTCCCTTATTACTGATTGTCGTACCGCTTGTAAATGGACTACCATTTAGCGTTGCCGTTCCTTCATTGTAAGTAACTGTTACATCCTTATCATAGACTTTATTATTTTCCACACCTGTCACTACTGGTGAGGTTTGATCTATTTTAAATGATACGGTCGTCTTATTCCCTGACTCATCTGTTACAGTTAAAATGTAATCCCCGTCAGTGCTTACTACAGTTCCACTTGTAAATAGCTTTCCATTCAGTGTAGCGGCTCCCTTATTATAAGTAATCGTTACATCTGCATTGTATACTTCATTATTCATCACACCTGTTACCATAATAGGAGTCTGATCTAATATAATCGTAGCAGAATAAGCAGATGAACTATTACCTGCTACATCCTTTAACTGCATATACACTGTTTTTGTCCCCTCGCCAGATAGCAATGTATACGGTTTAGTAGAAGCGAATGGCTCCCATCCACCCCATGTCACATTATCATTAGAAAAACGCATTTCGATTGGTCCATTTGCATCTATTCCTGTTAACGATAACGTTACATTTTCTGTATTTGTACTGGAAGCTCCGTTATTGATCGCTAGTGTTCCCGTCGGCGGTGTTTGGTCTAGAATAATGCTATTAGAAAAAGAGGATGTATTACTTGCTGCATCCCTTAACTGCACATAAACCGTTTTTGCTCCTTCACCAGCTGATAATGTCCAGCTTTTGCTTGAACTAAATGCCTCCCATCCACTCCATGTCACATCATCATTAGAAAAGCGCATTTCGATTGGTCCATTTGCATCTGTTCCCGTTAATGATAGCGTTACATTTTCTGTGTTTGTACCGGTAGCTCCGTTATTGATAGCTAGCGTTCCTGCTGGAGGTGTTTTATCTATTTTAAAGGACACTGTTGTCGTATTCCCCGCTGGATCTGTTACAACTAATGTGTAATCTCCATCAGAACTTACTGTAGCTCCACTTGTAAATGCGGTTCCATTCAATGTTGCGGTCCCTTCATTAAAAGATATTGTAACATCTGTATTATATACTCCGTTATTTGCTATACCTGTCACTACGGGTGGGGTGGTATCTAAGTTAATTGAACCTGAAGTTGTTACCCCTACATTATCTGCCATATCCCTTAACTGCATATAAACCATTTTTGTTCCATCACCTGCTGATAATGTCCAGCTTTTACTTGAACTAAACGGCTCCCATGCACTCCATGTTATGTTATCGGAAGAAAAACGCATTTCAATTGGTCCGTTTGCATCTGTTCCCGTTAGCGATAACGTTACATTTTCTGTATTTGTACTAGCAGCTTCGTTATTGATAGAAAGAGTTCCTGTTGGCGGCGTTTTATCCATTTTAAAGGACACTGTTGTCGTATTCCCTGCTGTATCTGTTACAACTAATGTATAATTACCTTCAGAGTTTACTATAGTTCCACTTGTAAATGCGGCTCCATTCAATGTTGCCGTTCCTTCATTAAAAGATATTGTGACGTCGTTATTATACACTCCGTCACTTGCTACACCTGTCACTACGGGGGGGGTATTGTCTAACACATTAATCGTAAATGACTTTATCAAAGTATTGGCAGCCGAATCTGTTACAGTAATGGCAATATTATAAGAACTTTTAGCTGAATAATTAAATACCGTGTTTGTTTTTAGTTCGCTTCCAACAATGCTAAAAGCTGATGCACCTGTACCTGATAAAGAGTAAGTAAACGTGTCACCCTGATCTGGATCAACAGCACTTAAAGTTCCGACTGAAGTGCCTACCGGTTGCTGTTCCCTAATACTACTATTAGTTAAAGTAATATCGGTTGGGGAGGTGTTTAGTGGAGGTGTTGGATTGGCGATTGTGAATTCTAAAAAAGTGACATCCCACACGCCTCCTCTATCTGTCGTAACAGTAATGACGAAATAATTAATACCTTTTATATTTACATTAACCGTATAATATCGTTTGCCCTTAATAGAGTTTTCAGTATGCTCCCCTTTTAGATTATGATTTAAATCATATCCTTTTATATTAATTGTGTATAAATTAGGATTGATAAATGTATCTAACTTTAGCTGTGTTAAGTCAAACGTTCCTCCCGTAAATTCTTCACCAGCTGAAATGGTTACGGAATCTGGTCCCAATCCCGAATTATATAAATAACGACCTGGCGGAAAATCGTGGTCAGAAGAAAATTCGAACGGAGCACCAGTTACAACAAACCCATCATTTGAATTTAATAACCAGTTCTCTTGTGTTAAATCTTGAGTTAAATTTGGGTAACTAGCAGCTTTTACTTTAACTGGCGTGATAAATGATACTACTTGTAATTGAGAAAATAACACAAGTATAAAACATAGAAAGAGTTTTACTATTTTTTTATTCATAAATTACAAATTTCCCCACCTTCCTCTACCTGATTTTGTTCAAAGCCTATTCAACTTCGAGGTGGAAATTCTCCATCCAAATAAATAATGAAATTTACTGCTAGATACGGTTGCATATTATTGTGCGACTGATTTCCTCCTGTACTGCCTAAAGCTAATGAACTCATTGGACTATTTATCTCTGTTGAATAAAGATTGGTACTCCCTCTACCACTTTTCCCTGACCAAATGGCATTTTGTGGTTCTATTGTGTCTGGTGTGTTATTACAATTCGGAATATGACGATGGCTAGGTAGTTCACTAACCTTTTGACCAAACATTATTCAACGGACTATTTGTTGCCGCCTCCGCGTTATAAGCGACGACTTGATGTGTATGAGCTGGAAGTTGCCCAGTTATTAGCGTTACTGTTTCTGATCCACCTTTTTGTCCTATAGCATGTGTCGTACCAGTTGCTAAATTTGTACCTTGATGTATCACAACTCTACTTTGATAATCAGGTAACGCAAATGTCATTTGCCCATCTCCACAATATGTCGTACCAATAAGGGCATATAATGCATCATTTTCCACTATCGATAATAATTGACCATTACAAAATGCCCACCCCTGTGGTGCATAGTCACCCGCAAACAAATGAATCTCTCCTAGATACGCTTCCATTGTCAACACCTCCACTTTTCTAAATAGTCAGTCCTTTAGACATACTCCTCTTACTACGTTACCTTCATAACCACTCCATGTGCATCTCATCCAGTAAGTGTCTTACCTTCTTATTTTTATAAATGAGAATTTCTATTTCTAGGGTAATGCATTTCATAGGAACGTCGCTGACATAAAAATTACGTATGTAGAAATTGAGAGACGGTCTTTTTTTCTCATCTCCACGATTCTACTTCAGGTTTTCTTGAACTTGCATACACATTAAACAAACGCTCTGCATTTTCAGTAAATTTATCTATTATTAAAGTTTTCAATCACCTCCACCGAAATTGTAAAGGGTAAATATTAAAAATAGGTTAAACTGGATAAGATATTTTAAAAACGGTAAATATTTCCCCCTTTCCGTAGGTAAACCAACAAGTGCGTTGAAAGTAGCAGCCACTAAAATGGTACTATATGTTTAGGAATTCACTCATTTGAAGTTGTATATTTGGATCG
This sequence comes from Lysinibacillus sp. LZ02, assembly GCF_050613145.1. Taxonomy (GTDB): domain Bacteria; phylum Bacillota; class Bacilli; order Bacillales_A; family Planococcaceae; genus Lysinibacillus_B. The sequence continues at coordinate 2,310,597 of NZ_CP192507.1, forward strand.
AAATAAAAAATGTTATTCTCTCATCTCAATTGATGAAAGAATAACATGCTAATAAGCAAGTACAGGAATCGACCTTGAGCTTACTAACTTATAGAAGAATAATATTTAATTTCTCCACTACTTTCAGCTTGTCTAACGTTTTACCTGTTATCGCAAAACGATATGTATTTTCATAAGAACCGTCTAGTGTAATAAGTATCACTCTCTATCGTCCTTTTCTAAAAAACCTCTTTCAGGAAAAGTAACTTCTTTATTTTGTAAACATACTTACAACTATTCAAACCTCACTCTAAATCACCCAAGGAATTATTGCTAAGTATTGCAAAGTGAAGTGATTATTTTATTAAATTTATCAGGTTCTTCAAAATTAGGAAAGTGAGCAGATTCTTCAAAGATTATTAATTCTTTTTTGGGGGACTTTAATTTTTCAAAATACTCATTTACAAGCGATCTTGATATTTGATAGTCATAGATTCCATGAATAAAATAAATAGGTATTTTGAAATTATATGAATTCTGAAATAAGTTAATTTCTTTAGTCATCGGAAATAGTGACCTAGAGCTATAGATCAACCCTTTACAATATTCTAATTTATTTTTCAAGCTATATAATGGAAAAGAAAATATTTTTCCAATTATAAAATAGGTAGGTAATGGTTTTCTCGTTAATCCTATTTGGTATCGTTTTAAAAGTCTCCCTTTCACATTTTTCATATAATGATTAGATAACTTCTTTACACTATTCGTATTTTTCTTTAACAACCTTTTACCTTTATAATCTTTTTTCTCTTTACAAACTTTCAATAAATCATCGTAAATTCTTCGTTCAGATTCTTTAACATTAGTTATTTGTGAAATACCAATATACGAGGAATAGTATTCTGGCTGTGCTTGAACTGCTTTAATACCTAAATAAGTGCCAAAGGAGTGTGCAACTAATATAATATTCTTCTTATTATATTTTTTAATTAAGTGCTTAGTAATATCAAGAACATCTTCAATTAAAAGGTCTAAAGATAACTTGGATTTCTTATTGAATGATAATCCACAGCCTCTATGGTCGTAATAGCAAATATTAAACTCACATAAATATGAGGCATTTAGCTGAGATTGAAAAATAGGGTATTCTGGACTTCCTGGCCCTCCATGTAAATAAAGAATAACTGGCGCTTTTTTATTTTGTTCACACATAATATATCCTTGCGCAATATTATTAATTATGATCGTCTCTTTTTTAATCATATGTTCTACTCCTTTAATTCCATACCATCGACTTGTTCCGATTGTTTAATGATTGTAAAAAGAATGATGATGTAAAATATGATAGTAACAAAATTCAATATTGTAGCATTACCAATGGTTACTATGTTACAAAAAATGATACTAATAATAACAGATGAAATAATAGTTGTTGGCAGCGAACGATTTATAAATCCAATTCGCATCGCTATTAAACCTACTAAAACAGCTTGCAAAGCTACCAGGGTAATATTTGGTAATACAGAAATTAATAGCTGCCAAGTAAATACATCATTCTCCATAATCGGCATAATTGACTCAGTCAACATAAAAAATAAGTAGACGAATAGCTGTGATGTAATAGAAAATAAAAGTGTAAGAGTAACACATAAAATAACCTTAGAGAAAAACACTTTCTTACGGCTGACTGGATATAAGGACAATAGGAAGAAGGAATCTCCTTTATATTCCTCAATAATATATTTTGAAAACAACACTGAAGAAAAAACAGAGAAACTTACGAGTGAAATTAGATTAATCATATTAAAGACATATGCATATGTGGTAATTGCAGCATTCACTTTTGCTTCTTCTGGCTTAATATGTGAGACTAAAGCAAAAAAATAACTTAGTCCAAGAATTACAATAGATAAAATAACAAAGCTTACAATGTACGAATGAATTGGGTTTCTTTTATATTCTAATTTAATTAATTGCATCATATATTTGACGCTCCCATACATTTAATTAAAAACGATTCCACATTCTCTTTATATTTAGATACAATTTCTTCTTTTTCTTCTGCTAATACAATCTTTCCATCTCGTAAAATGAGCACATGGTCTGACACGGCCATTACTTCATTTAATATATGACTTGAAAATAATATTGTCATCGATTTTTCCAAAGCAAGTTTCTTAAAGAGATTTCTCATATCTTTAATACCTATTGGATCTAATCCATTCATAGGTTCGTCCAGTATCAACACTTTTGGTTGATGAACGATCGCTCTTGCAATCGCTAATCGCTGCTTCATTCCTAAAGAGTATTTAGAAACCTTCTTTTCTATCTCATTCGTTAACCCTACACAACTGAGTGCTTCTTCTATTAAAACTTGATGTTCATTATCACCAAAGCCCATGTAACTTAAATGGATAGAAAGATTCTCGCGTGCTGATAAGTAAGTATAAAGCTTTGGTTGTTCAATTGTAGCACCTACTAAACGAAGAACTTGTTGGCGTTCTTCTTTAGAATTTTTCCCGCAAATTTTTGCATATCCTTTACTAGGCGTTAGTAATCCAAGCAGTATTTTAAATAACGTTGTTTTGCCTGCACCATTTCTCCCTAGCAATCCATATATTTTATTTTCCCCCTTAAAACTACATGAATCCAATACCGTATAGCCCTCAAAACTTTTCGTTATATTATTAATCTCAATCATATTTACCTCCTATACAAACCATCAGTCTGTAAACTTCCAAAATAAAAGTTGCCTAAGCAACTTTTGCTATTTTCTCATAGTAAGTTAATAATGCTGTATACAATCTTTCATCCATTAAATTAACACCCGAATTTTGAAACAGCATACTGTAATATTCCACTTTTTTTCTAAACTCCTCTTGGCTTACATCATAAATCGAGGTACCAATCCAAACACTAAAGAACAGCGTGATAAGTTCTGCCGTTTCCTCCACATAACTACATTGCATAGAAGAATCTTCATTTCCTTGATTAATAAATTCCTTTATTTGCTCTGTAGTATATTTTATATTCACCTTGTATAGTTCCCCAAATACCTTTGGATCTTCAAATAATGTCTTTGCCTTTTGGAGAAGTTTAATTTTCTCTTCATCCGTTAATCGAATATATAATAGCTCTTTTAATCTTTCTAAAGCATTTGTATCTCGCATATTAGTAATGCTTATAACACAATTATTATCACCTTCTATCCCTTGCATAATTCTTTCAAAAATTTCTCTCTTTGATTTAAAATGATGATAAATTGCTCCCTTACTTAAACCTTGATCGATAATATCTTGCATTGTTGTATTATCATATCCTTTTTCAAAAAACAAATCTCTAGATACATGTAAGATTTTTTCCACAGTTTTTTCAGGATTTCTATTTCTAACGATGATAACCCCTCCTTTACAAACCATCAGTCTGTAATTCAACTCTCTCATTAAAAATCAAAACTGTCAATAGCTTATTAATAAACCTAATTATCAGACATGACTGCAATTGAATTTAAAATGGTTTAATATCCGTCCCGTCCTTTATTAGACAACAATCAAGTAAATCCCGTTTCATTTTAGAATAAAGGTGATGTAGTCACCATTTTTTCCATTCCTCTATAATCTAAATAAAAGGCATTATAAAAAAATTTTGCTATAATAATAACGACTGTCTAAACGAAAAAACCTATTTTGAATAAATCAAGGCTAGCGCTGCATTTATTTAAATTGGTTTTTGTTTAAAATGAGGTGTTCTGCATGAAATATCAAAAATTAGCCGCTAGTGTAGTAATGTCAAAAAAAGGGAGAATACCGAAGTTAAAAAGTTATAGTGAAGAGCTGCAATTGATTGGCATTGGGAGAAGCGCCTATGTGTTCAAAGTGCAACATGAACAAGTTGCTTTAAAAGTGTTCTTCCCTCATAAAACACATATCGCCTCTGAAGAAGCTACGATTTATAAAAAACTTCCGTCTGGCAACTATTATCCTACTTTACACGATGTGGGAATAAACTATATTGTAATTGATTACCTCGAAGGACATACGTTATTTCAATGCTTAGAAAATGGCATTTATGTATGTGAAGAAAAAATACGTGAAATTAATGAAGCATTAGAAATAGCAAGAGAAGTAGGACTAAATCCTTCAGACATTCATCTAAAAAACATCATCATTACCCCAAAGCAAGAAGTGAAATTAATTGATGTAGCACGTTTTCGCCAAACAAAAAAAGATCGACAGTGGGATGATTTACAGAAAGTCTATTTCAAGGGCTATGTAAAATCGTATTTTCCAAAACGCATCCCTAAATTCATACTGAACTGTATAGCCGCCATCTATAAAACTGGACTACGTTTTGTAGAGTAAGAACTATAGAGGTAAGTAGAAAAATGAGCTGATTCTAACATATTGTAGAATCAGCTCATACTATGTGTTCATCTCAGGAGGTTGCTTTTTACAGCGCTCATACATCTTCACTAAATAACCAACAAATGAAATGTACACAAATAATATAATCAATAAAAACAGTGTCCCAACCATTTCTAGCCCATGCTGTACTACATGTGGTGAAATGATTTGAATCCAAACGAGTATACACTGTGTACCAACTAAAAAATAAGCCATCCACTTTGTACCATTCAATGCCTCCAGACTATACAGTACGGCAATTTGCTTCGCGACTGAAAAGAAATAATAATAAAATACTACTATCAAAATGCCTAACGCTAACTGGCTACCATAAACGATGATCGGCATATGTGTATCGACATACAGCGCTATATCTTGAATTGCAAAGGGGAGGTTGACAATAGCTAATACCGTGGCCAACACTTTTGCCTGCTTTGCCCCGCTAAACTGCTGTACTTTTGCTGAAAAACTAGTCGCGATGAGCATCCAACCAAACGCATCTGGCAATAAATCAAACCCTACCCAAATATCCACAAAGATTAAAATCCCACCAAAAATCATATGCGAAAATAAGCGCTCCATTATGCACCAGCCTCCTCTAGGAAATCCTTTAATAGCTCATCTGTCATCCAAACATAGCTATCAATATTTTCATAGATGACAAGCGACTCCCCCTGTGCATTCACAAGCTTGATTGTGACGCGAATCGGGCTACTATTTCCATACGCATAAAGATTATCAAAATCAATTGTAAATGTTTCCTCTGCTTTTAATGACAGTGGAAACGTAATGTCTTGTTCATTGTGCAAGAGTGTTGTGTCAGCCATTTTATGCTCAATTGTTACATCTTCAATCGTCACGTCTTCTGTCACTTTAAATGTTGTTCGCCCTTTCACTGACTCACGCTCATCAAATGTTTTTATAATGCTTCGCGAGTTCTGCTGTACTACTGTACCGTGCCATTCGATTGAATCACTCACTGCAATTGGTGAATGCCCATCAAAATATACTTCTGCCTCATCACCTAAATACAAACGCTCCTGTAACGCTGACCATTGCCATTCGTCCAGCCCGACACTAGCAGAACGTACTTCATAATAACGGTGAGTAGAATGAACACTATCCTTACGCGCATTATTGTAGAACATCGGTGCGTCAGCAAAGAAAAAATCACTATCTCCAAACTCAATTCCATCTACATAAGTCTCGCTACCCGTATTAACTACATATGTTATTTCGATTTTTTGGGAGCTTTCTTTTATTGCTACTTGTAGCACAACAGGTCGTGCCAATTGCTTTTGTTCGTAAATAATGGAACTCATGATCGCCGCGATGATTGTTACCGTTAAAACAATCATAAATCGTTTGCTCATCCATCCCTTCCCCCTCGGTAAAATGAAATTGAATTTGTACTTTTTAACAATGAAATAGAGCGGCTTTTATACATAGAATCCGCTCAAATGTAGATTAACGATATTTAAAAACTTCAAACGTTGAATCATTTCTACTGCTTATAGTGTAGTAAATTATCAAATACAAAAATAGGCTGCTAGTAGTTCCGGTGACTGCGGGGGTGGAGGTGATCGACTTTGCTAGCCCATTGAAGAATTTCGATGTTCACCATGTCCACCTCTTCTATGTTTTGTGAGTAGATTTCTTATATTATTACAAAAATAGAGTTGATCTAACGAAACATAGAATCAACTCTTTACTAGGCACTATCATTTTAAATTAACTTGGCCATATAGTACTCGTCTACATATCTTCCGTCAATACAAAGTGAGCTTCGTTTAACCCCTTCCATTTCAAAGCCCATCTTTTTGTACAAATGATAAGCAGCATCATTATACGTAATGACCGTCAACTCTAAGCGCTGTAGCCCTACTTCTCTTGCCCATTCCTCCACATGTAAAAACAGTGCCGTCCCAACACCTTTTCCGCGACTCTCGCTATGGACTCCGATGACAATATACGCTCTATGTGCAATGCGGTTAGGCGTATCCCCCTGTACAATTATATAGCCATAAATCCGGTCTTGTTCAACAGCAACAAAGACGGCTGAATTATTTTTGTTGTTAATGGCTTCAACTACTTTTTCAAATTGTGTTGCTGTTACGTTTCTTTCTCCCGGATTAAACAGCATCAAGCCCGACTCTTCGGCATTTTTCATTACTTCTACAATTTGTCCTGCATCTTCAGTAGTTGCTTGACGAACGTTCATCATCTTTTCCCTCTCCTCTTGAAATGTTTAAATTTGTCATCATAGAACTTTCCTCAATCGTAGCTCATCATGCAATAGAATCCCGTCGTTACTAATAAACTGAATGACATCAACTTTCATATCTTCTGTTATCTTGCAAATACTCATGATGTTCCCTCTTTATCTCGAATCTCTTTGAGCAGCTGAATCATTTCTTCATTTTGTTTTTTTATTGCTCCTAATAATTTCTCCACTGCAATGACAGAAAAGATTAGAATCGCTAGCAAAAACATGATTATAATTAACATTTACTTGCTCCCTCTCAACAGTTTAGTTCTTCAGTTGCTTGTAACATAAAGACTTTGGCCAACAGCTCTAATACAAACGGAAAAACGATTTGTATACTACTTTGAAAAATCGAAGAGACACTACCAAGATGCTAGATACCGCACTCCTCATCATGCTAAAAATTATGTAAATTGTAAATTTTATTATTATATACTATATATTGTACATAATTGTTGGACGAAAAATTTATAAATACAATATTTTTCAAGAATATTGCAGTTAACAAAGAAATATTGCTAATTTCTACATATTTATCTATAGAAAAATATCTTGAGTAATTGGATAAACTATTTTCTCCGGTACTATACAGCGTCTCATATTGTTTTTTGTCCCTCCTCCTACTTTAGCGTTTCAATACAAAAAGCCTACTTTCAATTTAAATAGATAGTAGGCTGTCAAGTTTTACTGGCTTCTATATAAATCATCTTAAAACTGTCGACAGTTAACATTATCAAAGCTATGGTATACGAGCAAAACATCGGTGCATTCGGTCTAAACCTTGCCGTATCCGAGCAAAAGCCCGCGGTGAACGGTCTAAAAGCTACCGTATCCGAGCAAAACGTCGCTGTATCCGGTCTAAATCCCCCTATGAGCAAAACACTACCGTTATGCTGGAACATTAAAATGCACATATATATAAAACTACTTTGAATTATGTGAGCAATTCATATGTGTTCCAGTCTCTTGGCTTTATGCTCTTCTCCGTCCAGCTCTTTTGTGGTGCATTGGATGGCGCAGTTGCGATTAAATGATCATTGTGCCAGCTTGCTGCTCCAGAACGAACCATTTCATCGAGTAGAATGTGCACGAAATCTTCAGGCTGCATTTGAAAAGCAGAACGTGCAAAATCTTGGAACCAACCACACTTGAGTAAGTACCGATCGATTTCTTGTCTTACCAACCCATTTTTCATGATTAATGTGAAGGCAAAAATCCTTTTGCAAGCATGCCATGCAATTTTTTCTGGCATGGTGCTCCACTTTTCTAGTCTCTTCCTTGCCGCATCAATGGCTGCTAACGGATTTTCTATTTGTGGTCCATGCCCTGGATAAGCTTTCTGAATTCGAAGGGTGGATAAATCATCTAAACTTTCTATCGAGCGTTGAATGGCATTCACACCTTCTCTAAAAATATTTAACCAGCCAATATCATTGTTGTGAAAAAGATCCCCGCAAATTAATAGTTCTTTTTCAGGCTCATATAAAGAAATATGACCTAACGTATGCCCCGGTGTATGCAACACTTTCAACGTACTATTCCCACTATTAATCTCATCGTTATGTGCAAGCTTTGTATCAACTCGGTAAGGTTCTACAGGCTGGTCTAACCATTCTGCACTACAGGCTTCAGCATCACCCGTATTGATTAAATGGGCATCCCATTTATGTGCAGCAATTGGTACACCGTAATTTTGTTGCAGATGAAAATTGCCGCCTACATGGTCACTATGATAATGCGTGTTCACAATCAGGTGTAATGCTTCGAGTGAAACACCTGCGTCTTTTATTAATTGCTCGGTCTTTTTTGCATCACTTCCAAAACCAGTATCAATCAGAATCGGACGTTGATCCTGAATCAAGACCATATTGGCACTCGGAAATTTTCTTTCAAAGAAAATAATATTAGACTTTTCCATAAACAAATCCCCCTTACATGCAATGGACTAAATAACAATGACTGAGCGTTCAATCAGTCAAGCTTGTAGAAATACTCAAAGAATTACACCTGAAAAATTCCCCTTTAACACTTCTTTTCCATGCTGATTTTTACATAAAAAAGAAGTATGTATAGCTATTCTATCCTTCTCTTGCCTTTCGTATTTTTCAATTTTCACTTCACAAATGATTGTATCCCCTGTAAACACAGGCCTTAAAAACTCAAAATTCATCGTACGTGCGAGTACGTTATGATCTCCACCTACTTTTGTTGGTAACGTTGCCGTTAACAACCCTTGAATGACTAGCCTTCCTTGTTCATCTGGGGTTACATGATGAATCCCTTCATCAGCAGAAACTTCTGTAAATAATTCAACATCCCTTACTGTAAAAGTCCGTTCAAACGTAATGATTTCTCCTACTTTTAATGCCATATTAGTTCCCCCTCCAGTTTCATATTTCAATATTAACAATAATCAGATTATTAAATCAATAGAGATTGGTATTTAACTAGAAACTACCTAATAAAAGGGACACAAAGCTAGAGACAGCTATTGCCTCTATACTCTGTGTCCGCGGTTGTTCCAATTAACAAAATTATTTGTGTTGTGATACCCCATCATAACATAATGTATCTATTCACTTTCCCCTATTATACCCTAGTGCAAGTACATTGTTATTTAGTTCTGAGATGGCTCGACATATGTTGAGCTATTGTTATTTTGAGTAGTAGCATTTTGTATTTTCAGTAATTCCGAAATCGTGACGAATTTATAGCCTTGCTTTTGAAGTTCAGGTAAGATTTCCTCTAATGCCTGAACCGTTTGCTCTCGGTTTCCACCGCCGTCATGTAATAAAACAACACTTCCTGGCTTCGCACCTTTCAATACCGTATCTACAATTTTTTTCTTCCCAGGTCTTTTCCAATCAAATGTATCTAGATGCCATGACCACATGACTACTTTATACCCTTCTTTTGCAATTGCTTCTACCATAGCATCCGTATATTGTCCTTCTACAGGCCTAAATAAAACTGGTGAATAGCCACTTATGCCAAAGATGGTCGCATGTGTTTCTTTTATTTCCTTTATTAAATTCGAAACGTTCGTTTTTAATGGATGGGTATAGGTGTGAATGGCTAATTCATGCCCTTCTTCGTGTACACGCAAAGTAAGACTCGGATTTTTTTCTGCATACTCACCTACAATGAAAAACGTTGCTTTTGCATCATATTGTGCTAACACCTCTAAAATCTCAGGTGTATATTTTTTATGCGGTCCATCATCAAAAGTTAAAGCAATTACTTTTTCATCCGTTTTTATTTCCCATAATACTTTGCCAGTTTCCTCATAGTATCTTCTACCTTTATCTGCATACGAATTTTCATTTATTAAAAATATCGAGGCTATAAAAAAGCCTAACATTGATAATAAAAGAACATAATATTTCCTCACCATTTCACATCCTACCAAATAATCTGTTTACACATTATTATTTGTGGATTCATAAAAAAAATGCTTTTATTTTTTTTTGATTATCTGTATAAAAAATGAATGCTATCCGTTTACTATATCAAAATGCTTATGTAATACTTATGGATGTACTTCATTTGCTTTTCCTTGTCGAATGTAAACAGTATAAAAAACTTACAAAGGCAAAAGATAAATAATAACTATTTCAAATGGGGTGTACTTATGGATTACTTTCCAACAATACATACAAATTTTTGGGATGCTGTAATCGCTGTCCCTGTTATTATGATTATTACGCAAATTTTAAAGAAATTCTTTCATATCAAACCTGTTTGGGTTCCCACAATCGCATTAGTCGTTGGTTTAATCATTTCCATTTTTATTAGCCATCGACATCATTTACTCGCTGGCATATTTATGGGGTGGTTTTATGGATACGCAGCTATTGGAAGTTATGCCTCCCTCAAGACTACTTTCATTGCTTATAAACAAAGGAAAATAGAAAAAACAAAATCTTAACTGTCACATTTTCAACTTATAATTTCCATTTTATTTTATTCTTGAACGTAAAAATTTAAGAAATGGATATATTAACGTTCTTTCATTCATTCAAAAACCCATATTTCAACTTTTAGAGCCCTCATGTTATATATAATAATGTCTTTTTATAATTGAGGGCTCTAACAATTTTAAATCCGTATTTCCCTAACGGTACTACAATGTTGGGTTCTCCAATAAAATAGCGATTCCTTGTCCACCACCGATACATAAGCTCGCTATACCGTATTTGATACCTCGTTTTTGCATCTCCAATGCAAGTGAATAAGTAATACGTGCACCGCTTGCACCAACTGGATGTCCAAGTGCCACGGCCCCTCCATTGACATTTACTTTTTCTTGATTAATACCTAATTCTCTTAACACTGCTAAAGACTGTGCTGCGAATGCTTCGTTAAGTTCATATAAACCAATATCATCTAATGTTAAATTAGCTTTTTTCAATACTTTACGAATTGCCGGAGCCGGACCAATCCCCATCATAGCTGGGTTTACACCTACCGTTGCTGAAGTAACAATCTTGGCTAATGGATTTAACCGATGTTCCTTTAAAAAATCTTCTGATACAAGTACAACCGCTGCGGCTCCATCATTAATCCCACTCGCATTTCCTGCCGATACAGTTCCACCTTCTTTAAATGCTGGCTTTAGTTTTGCTAAGGTTTCCATTGAAATTTCTTCGCGAATGTGCTCATCTAAAGTTACTTCAACTGTACCTTTACGTGTTTTCACCGATATAGGTACAATTTCTTCCGCCAAACGACCCGAACGCCTAGCCTCAGCTGCACGCTGGTGCGAATTATAGGAGAATTCATCCTGTTCTTCACGTGAAATCCCGTATTTTTCTGCTAAGTTTTCAGCTGTCATCCCCATACCGCAGCCTGCAACCTCATCGTATAAAGTTGCCCATAACATATCTTCAACGATTGGTGCTTTATTGGGCGAACCAAAGCGTGTACCACGTAATACTTGAGGTGCTTGGCTCATGTTTTCTGTCCCACCAGCAACTGATGCTTGAGCATTCCCAAGCTCAATTTCCTGTGCCGCAGAGATAATGGCCTGTAAGCCCGAACCACATAAACGGTTAACTGTCAGTGCTGTACTTTCCTCCAGCAACCCACTTTTTAATCCAATATGCCGAGCTAAATATGCTGAGGAACTCGTTGTGTGAATAATATTACCGAATACAATCTCATCAATCTGTGTTGCTTCCACCCCTGAACGTTGCAAGGCTTCCTTTACAACGGCAACCCCAAGATCAATATCTGTTATGTTAGCAAATGCACCTCCAAAACTACCAAATGCTGTTCTACTACCGTTTACAATATATACCGACATGGTCAATCCCCCTTTTTTTTACATACCACCTGAAACATTCAATGCTTCACCCGTTATCCCAGTTGCCTGCTTGGAAGAAATGAAAAATACACTATCTGCAATTTCTTCAGCTGTAATGAAACGTTGCATCGCTTGCTTTGGATATACAATTTCATTTAATGCCTCAATTTCCGACATACCTCTACTTTCTTCAAGATCTTTTAATTGTTTTATAAGTAATGGTGTTTTCACTGGGCCAGGTAAAACAGCATTCACAGTAATTCCATGCATTGCACCTTCAAGTGCTGCTACACGTGTCAAACCAATGACACCGTGCTTCGCTGCCACATATGCTACTTTTTCAGGTGTTGCCATTTCACCATGAACCGATGAAATATTAACGATACGCCCGTGTTGCTGCTTTTTCATATAAGGGAATACATACTTAGTCATTAAGAATGGTCCTTTCAACATGACATTTTGAAGCAAGTCCCACTTATCTTCTGGAAAATCTTCAATTTTAGCACGATATTGTATACCAGCATTATTCACAAGAACATGCAGTTCATGATTTCTGCAAATGGTATCAATTACATGTTGGACAGAAGCTGCATTTGAAACATCTAACTCAAGTGCCTCGACCTTTCCTGGATATAAATCAGCCACTGCCTGTGCTGCTTCTAACTTTAAATCTGCAGCGAATACATAATCCCCTTCCTCAACAAACTTATTCACCATCGCTGCCCCTAAACCGCCGCCTGCACCTGTCACTAAAATATTACGCATGCTCAATCTCCCTTTGTATTTTATGGAATGTTTTTAGTTGTTGAATTAACGAGCGATCACGCTCAATTACATATTCATCTAAGCCTTTCCCTGGATATTCAAAGAAACCTTTCGAAGATTTAACACCTACATTACCTTGATCGATTTTATCTTTAATTACGCTAAATGAACGCACATCGGATTCAATGACTGGTTGTAATTGTCCTAATACAATGTCCCAAATATCTAACCCACCAAAATCAATAATTTTCAGTAAACCACTTGACGCAAAGCGAAATCCAGGACCTGCGAAGATAGCACTTTCTAAATCTTGCTCAGAGACAACGCCATCTTCTAATAATGACAATGCTTCACGCGCTAATGCTACTTGGATACGGTTGGCTACAAGACCCGGCACCTCTTGTCGAACTTCAATTGTAACTTTACCCATTTTTTTCATAAATGTATTAACTTCATCGTACGTCTCTTGCTTCGTATCTGGACCTTTTAGAAGCTCTACAAGTGGCACAATATGCGCTGGATTAAAAAAATGTGTTAACATTACTTTATCCTTATGTTTTTCTACATTACGAATAATTTCTGAAAGTTTTAAACTTGACGTATTCGATGTTAAAATTACATGTTCCGGACAAATTTCATCCAGTTGCTTGAAAATTTTCTGTTTGAGTTCAAGATTTTCTGTTGCAGATTCAATAACCAAATCACAACTAGCAATACCTTCAATTTTTGTAGTGAAAGTTAACCGATTTGTAATTGTTTCATCTGAATCGCTAAACAATGTCCCTTCCTCACGAAAAACTTTTAGGTAGGTTTTTAACTTTTCACTTGCTAATTGTAAAGATTCCTCCTTAACATCTTGTAAAACAACAGGCATTCCATTCGTGATAAATTGAAACGCTATCCCAAATCCCATTGTTCCCGCTCCAATAACTCCAACTTTTTGAATCATCTTCCTTCCTCCTTAAGAATTAGTATAATAAAACTGCTGCAATCAACATTGGAATACTTGCAATTAATGGTGCAATAACCGAAACAGCGAAGATATGTTTGTACGCATCTTTATGCGTTAACTTTGAAGCAACTAATACCGTAATTACGGCACCATTATGCGGTAGTGAATCAAGTCCCCCCGAGGCAACGGCCATTACCCTATGCATAGCATCTGGATTTAATCCTAGATTCAGATAAGTAGATGATAGCGCTTCCATCGCAATCCCTAGACCACCACTCGACGACCCTGTGATTCCTGCAAGCGCCGTTGTTGCAAAGAAAAGTGAAATTATTGGACTACCTGGAATTTGCGTCATAGCTTCATTAAAAATACTGAAACCTGTTGTAATAGCAATCACAGAACCATAACCAACGTCCGCACTCGTATTAATAATTGGGAGTACAGCAGATACTGCACCTTCATTGAGTGTATTTTTCTTTATTTCAATATAATTCCAGAATAATAGAGTCGCTAATACTACAGCACCCATTAGTGTGTAAATGATATCAACTTTGAAAATATTCAGTGTGACTAGTAAAGCAATTGGAGGAATTAAACTGACAGCAACATTCGGTAATGTACGGCCCTCATAAATATCTTTAATTCCTTCTTGACCATCTTTATCTGGGTTTGTCATATTTGCATAAGTTTCTTTGCGTTGTTCTGAACGTTTTAATGCAAACTTCATATACCATAAGTTAATCGCAATGATGAATACTGTTGCGATAATTCCTAGTAAAGGTGCTGCTGTAACTGTTGTCCCAAGGTACTTTGTCGGGATAATGTTCTGTACAGAAGGTGTTCCTGGCAACATTGTCATCGTGAATGTCCCAATCCCTGTAAAGAACGGTGCCATGAATAGATGCCATGGAATATCTAGCTCTTTGAATAATGGTTTTGCGATTGGTAGTACTGCGAAAATTACTACGAATAAACTGACACCACCATACGTTAAAAATGCACAAATGACCATAATTGCTACTAACACTTTGTATTTACTATCTTTTCCGATAATTCGAAGTAAAAGATTAGCAATTTGGCGAGCTGCACCACTATCATCCATTAGCTTTCCAAACATAGCTGCAAATAAGAAAATTAGGAAATATTTCTGAACATATCCTATAAATCCTATCATGTACGTATCTTGGAACGTCTCTAAAATCGAAAATCCATTCGTTACCATTACAAATAAACTCACAACAGGAGCGATGATGATAATACTAAATCCTCTTAAGGCTAGTACGATTAAAAGAATTAATGAAATTACAATCGTAATTAAACTCCACATTCACTTTCCCCCTCTCATTAGTTATTTATTTTTTGTCTCAACGGTAAACCAATTCGCCTTTCTAATTCTTCAAATGTCAAACCACCATAAATATCATCTATGAAAATCTCACCATCTTGGAAAATAAAATTTGCATACTCCGTTACAAATTGATTTACACGTCGTTCACCACTTGAATCAAGCGTTAACGATTCTACTAACTTAGGAGATCCATCTTTTGTAAAGAGAGTACTAGCTACAATTACTTTCTTTGCTCCAGCAACTAAATCCATTGCGCCTCCAACGCCTAAAATTGGTTGATTCGGTACAGACCAGTTTGCAATCTCACCGTAGCGGTCAACCTCAAGTGTCCCTAAAACAGCTACGTCGATGTGTTTTCCTCTAATCATTGCAAATGAAAAAGCACTATCAAAAAATGACGCTTCTTGTGTAATTGTTACGGGATCTTTCCCTGCATCAATTAAATCTATATCTATTTCATCCTTATTTGGTGGTGGTCCCATACCTAGTAGTCCATTTTCAGTTTGTAAATATACTTTTTTATCTCCTATATATTTAGAAACAAGTGTTGGAATTCCTACCCCAAGATTCACTACGTCCCCATCTTTTAGCTCATGTGCAATACGCTTTGCGATTATTTCTCGACTATTTAACTTCAACATAAGTACCCCCCTTTTTGATGTACTTACTTTCAACTACAAAATCTACAAAGATATGTGGTGTCACAATTTCTTCAGGACTTAGCTCCCCAATTTCAACAATCTCATCTACTTCAGCAATGACTACCTCTGCAGCAGTAGCCATTATTGGATTAAAATTCCTAGCAGTTGTGTGATATACTAAATTGCCTGCTTTATCTGCTTTTGATGCTTTAATAAGAGCTATATCTCCTTTAATAGCCTTCTCAAATAAATAGCGAACCCCATCAATTTCGCGAATTTCCTTACCTTCAGCTAGTCTTGTCCCAACAGCTGTTGGTGTATAAAAACCGCCTATTCCAGCACCCCCACAACGAATTGCCTCTGCTAAAGTTCCTTGTGGCATTAAATTAATCTCCAATTTTCCCATTGACCAAGCCGTAACAGCTTCTTTGTTAATCGTAAAAAAAGAACCAATTGCTTTAGTGATTTTCCCTACCTCGAACACCTTATGAAGCCCTTTGCCGTCATCACCTAGGTTATTACTAACAATCTCGTAATTTCCTGCCTCAAACTTTGCTACAGCATCTAACAATGTTAACGGCGTTCCTGAAATACCAAATCCCCCCACTAATAAACGCATATTATCCTTAAATAATGATTCTAGCTCCTCAGCACTTCTTAATTTTTCCATTTCTAACACCCCCATAGACTAGACTGTAGTCTAATGATATAATGACGTTAACATTAAAGTCAAACACTTTTAAGAAATTTTTGAATAAAGGAGAAAATATGGCTAATTTAGAGAATAAAACAGAAAAAGGGGTTCAAACCCAACTGCATATTATGAACGTAGCACTCGATTTATTTAAAAACCTCGGATACGATAATGTTTCTGTAGATCGAATTGTCAAGGAGAGTAAAACATCTAAAGGGTCTTTTTATCAACACTTTCCTTCTAAATCAAGTATTTTCATGATGCGCTTTATGGAGATGGATGAACATTATGTGCATATTTACGAGGAATTAAAGCAACAACATTCTTTAGCAATAGAACGCTTGGAAGCCTTTTGTCTTGCTGTATTTCGTTGTATTGAAAAAGAACTAGGGAAAGATTTGATGCGTGTCATCTACTCCGCGGCAATTATTAGTAATGAGCACACTTTTTTTACAAACGAGAATCGTAAGTTGTATGTAATTCTTCGGCAAATTATTGAAGAAGGAAAGAAAGATAGCTCTATTCAAAACATTGACTCTACAAAAGCTTTTTTCCAAGTAATTGTACAAAGTTTTATGGGAGCTATTTATTTTTGGGGTTTACAATTAGATGACTCTAAATTGGAGGATTTAGGGAAACCACTTATTAAGCAACTTATCATGAGCCTGTGTTTATAAATGGATTTTTATAGCAGATTCTAATATTAAGTTATCTCCTAAATTCGAAATAAAAGTAACTCCTAATTACTTCATGCAAAATATATAAAAATCCGTGAACGGCAAATCGAAAATGAAGTTATCTCTACATTACGTACAGAAGCATTAGAACAGTTCTCCACAAAAAAAGCTGGGGATTTTCACAAAACTTTTCCATTCTTAACAAATGGAACGCGCCAACCAAGAACAAATAACAGGAGCCAACGATAAGATTCGTTCTCTTTACGATGAAATCGCTCAACTAAGAGCTTCATACTGAAGAGAAAATAGGGATGATAGAAATATCATTTATTGTAATTATAGTGAGTAAATTTGCTCATTATGAGTAATAAGTTATTTTAAGGCAAAAAACGAGTTTTTTAAAATTCGTCGCACGTTCGTCACTCAAAGGTTAAAATCCCACGTTTTAAAGAAAACAAAAAAAGCCGAAACCCCTTGATACGAAAGGGTTTCGGCGATATGGTCTCGACAGGGTTCGAACCTGCGACCCCCACCTTGTCGAGGTGGTGCTCTCCCAGCTGAGCTACAAGACCGGATTATTTGTAAATAAATACTAACATAAACCGCTACTAATTAAAAGTAGAAAAATCATATTTCGAAAATAAAATTCGCTCCTCTTCATCTTTTAACGACTTTAAATTTAAAAACATAAGACATGAGTTTAAGCTCATGCCCTTTTCTATAATGAAAACACCCCGAATTGGTCAATGTCATCTTTCACTATTTCAGCCATATCATTCATCGGAAACGTCATTTTTACTCTCTAAATAGCTAAGAAAATCACCTTTCTCTATGACATTCAGTATACATTTACACTGTGTCTCGTGTTCAATCTTTTGAAGCTCTAAAGGAAATTGCTCGTCTACATGTAGCTTCATATAGGATAGCTTTTCTTGTGCCTTTTGTGAGCGGATATTATGAATCGTTGCACCGGCAAACACATAATCTAAATTCAAATGTAAAAAGGCTTCTTTTAAAATAGCCTCTTTCGCTAACTCGTTATAGCCCTTTCCCCAATAGGCAGAGCCAATCCACGTGCCAATATGCGCAGTTTTCTTCTCTACATCAATCGATTTTAACGTAATGACACCAATCAATTCCTTCGCCTCGTTTAAAATCACCCTTGATAGCTGCTTGCCGATTTTTTCTTGCACAACAATAAATTGAATAAATGATTTTGTTCCTTCTAAAGAGCATTGCTCATCTGTTAAGCCTAGCGCCGCTTTGATCTTTTCATCGGACGATAGGTTAGACATGCTTTCTGCAAATTTTAAATGATGATTTACTAATTGTATTTGTACCATCTCTTCATCTCCCATCAACTTTTTTCTCTCTATTTTTCTGAAACGCTATTGCATTTATCTTGTTTGCTGATTAGGCGAAAAACAGTGATATTTATTGGATATTAGAACGTAATACTATCAGAAAGATATTATTTTGTCATCTACATGTACAAAAACCATGCCTCCTAATAGCTATTACATGTAAATACGCTTTCATCAATGATTTTATGCGTTTCATCCGTATTTTTACGCAGGAAATGATCATGCAAAAAAATAAAAAGAAATGTGCTCGCTTTCAGAACACATTTCCTCTTCCTATTCAAAATCAGTTGGTAGCTGGTGGGTTATTTAATATATTCTTCGCTCATCAGTATATCCGCTAATAGCTCTGTAGGAATTTCGAATTCGATAATCCCCATATAGCCAGGCGCCACTTCATATTTATCAAACACAACGACAAGCTTGTTGTCCGCTGTAATATAGAAGTTTTGATCTGGTTTAATCGTAGTAAAGGCATAAAATACCTCTTCGTCAGGAATGCCTCCGCCTTTTACCCAATAAACTTTTTCTTGATTCGATGCCAGCATCTCCTCACGCATTTGTGCTATAACATACTCGCTAATTACAGAAATATATTGATCATCTTTAAATAAACTCGGTAATGTCAACACGATTTCTTTTTGTTTATCGATTGTATCGTAGTGCATGATTGTTGAAGAGGAACCGACTGTTTCGACTACATAACGACCAATCGATAACAGTTGATCTGTATCAGTTGCCACAACGTAGCCACTGTCTACACCTAAGTGTCCCCCATTTGCTTGCTCCATGCCTTTCATATCCTGTTGGAACTGCTCGTATAGAGCTTTGCCTTCTGCTGCGTATTTTTCATTTAAGGCATTAATCGCATCCGAGCTACCAGTAATTTTCGGCACATCAATATTTGCTGAATATGTGTCCTCTTCCGTCTCGTAATGAACAAAAGTTAAAACTTCCACAACACTACCAAGCACTGGAACATCCACTAATGCCCGCGCCATTGTCGGACTCATATTCACACTAGCTGTAAATAAAGCGGCCGCGGCTGCTGCACCTAACAACCATTTAGGCGCTCGTTTTTTACGCCCATTTTTTAAGCTCGCTTCGACAACAGCATCTAAACTTTCCGGAATCGGTACATTGCGATATTTTTCCTCTAATTTCTTTAACTTGTCCATCAGAACATCTCCTCTTTCGTTAATTGGATTTTAAGTAACTTTAATGCTTTGTAGATTCTGGATTTAATCGTATTGACATTCGTATCTAATATGTGCGCCACATCCTCGATTTTTAAATCCTCAAAATAGCGTAAAATTACGACTTCACGATAAGCAGGTGGTAAGGTGTCTAGCGCATCATCTAGGTCTGTATTTTCATATGTGTCCATTTGATGCGGTGAAAAAAAGGCTAATTGCTCGTCATCCATCACTTGCATCCGTTTGTTTTTTCGTAAAAAATCAATGGCGGTTCTCACGACAATTTTATAAAACCAACTTTTTAGTTGTTGTTCATTTTGTAAAGTATGTAGCGATTGCAACGCTTTTTGAATACTATCTTGCACTATGTCTAGTGCATCTTGCTCGTTTTTCGTGTAGCTATAAGCAAGTAAATAAAATCGTTCTTTGTTTGCGCGGATAAATGTCACGAATGCTTGCTCAACATGTTGATGCTCCATCTCCTAAAGGCTCCTTTTTTCAGCATTTTTCATTGTATACATAAACTAGACGGATAAGGGGCTAGAAAAAGTTGAAATAAAAATATATTTTTATTTTGTGTTAGCGCAATCATTGTATCAAACACATTTAGTAACTGGTAATGAGAAAA
The DNA here is from genome assembly GCF_050613145.1 of Lysinibacillus sp. LZ02. GTDB lineage: Bacteria > Bacillota > Bacilli > Bacillales_A > Planococcaceae > Lysinibacillus_B. The sequence continues at coordinate 2,330,812 of NZ_CP192507.1, forward strand.
AATACATCCTAAAAATTCCATTAGGGTAATAAAAGATATTAAGCTAAAGTGATATCGTAGCCTCCGCGCTTTGCCACAGCCTACACAGGAGCTAAAACAGGCGTGGCCTGTTTGGATCTCCTGTTCCTGCTCCTGACGCTTGCGCTTTCGTCGCAAAGAAAATCTTGGCTCCTGTGGCTATGGCGCGCTACGGCAAAAGTCAATGCTTCTCGATGTGTTAGAAAAATATTTCTCTTATCTAAAAGAAATCATTTTCTTTCTATTTGCAAGTGTAATTACCCAGCCTCTACCGTCATGAATGCGAATTTTTCTTTATTTTTAGCCAAGTGTGTTGATTAACAAAATATTTCCTTTATAGAAGCGTGTTTTTTAGCAAAACGTGATCAAAAATGACTTGCCAGTTGATTGAAGCGGAATTGGCGAGACTCCTACGGGAAAAGCAATAAAGGAACGAAGGCTAAAACCGTCACGTCCTGTGACAACGCCTTCGTGACCAACATCGTGTTGGCCCGAAAACCCCGCAGGAAATTTATTTGCGACGAAAGCGCAGCGACAGGAGCACCGAGGTACGAGCGACGAGGAGGCTGAAGCCATGCCCGTGGAAAGCGAGCCGAATGGAGCGGAAATCAACGGTTAACACAATGGTAATATATGTTTCAGAATTTGCTCATTCTAAGTAATAATCAAAAATAGAGCTGATAATAGCATCTATTATCAACTCTATCAATCAAGTTATATATAATTGTATTTGCGGAGCGCGTTTTAGTAATTCTTCTAAAAAAGCCTGTTGCTTAGCTGGTGAAATTTTAAACTCATTCTGTCTCGCTGATTGATAGTAAATCGCCAGCCCATCCTTTGATGTCATCAGATGCAAACCTGATCGCATATCGGCAGTACGTGTAATGTGAGTCATTTGCTTATACGGAATTTTTATATGAAACGGTCCACCCGTCACCTGTAAATACGCAGAGCGAAACGTATAGCGGATGGTTAACATCGTCCACAAAAAGATACCGACAACAACGACATATAGCCCAACCATTATCCATAACAACATAATATCAAACGACGAAATGAGAAACGGTAAGAAAAAACAAGCAGCACAAAATAGGATTACAGTCATCATAAAATGTTTAAAAGAACGATCATACTTCGGCAAAAAGATCATCTTGACCACCTCTTAATCATATATACGGATAGCTATGTGAAGGGTTTCATTGTTATACTAGAATACATGCTTTCCCGTTACTCGCAGAGCGAAAAACCGATATGTTCATCACATACCGGTTAATGATTAAATACGTAATATTTTTAAAAAATGCTTTGCCATTTCTTCCTTTGTTAAATGTAAATAGGTCATGGCTGTTAGACATTTAGCGAGCAAAATATCCATCCCTTTTAGTTTCTTCAATTGAATGCCGTGCAATTCGTATAAATAGTTCTCATACTCCCTCATTTCTTCACCTTTTTCTTGATACACTGTTTCACTTTCAAGAAACATTAACTCAACAAATGGTTCAATTAACTCATGCTTAGAAAATAACGGATGGTCTTTCGGTACATCCAATGAATAGAAATCGTGAAATAATATGTGTATAATCGTTTCTTTCGGAATGAGCTGCTTAATACGCTCCGTAAATTTCCCCGATAGCTCCCGCTCAAACTCCTGAGTAATTATGTTTTTCTCCGTAACAGCTAGCACCTCTGCCCGCTGCACATCGTCTGGAACAGAAAAACTGACGGAATATTTAGACCCCAACTCTCGAAGCATAAATTGTATTTCACCCATTTGTACGGTCACAAAGTAGGCATCCATACGCCCCATATTACGGATTTTTATTTCCTGATCTTTCATAAACACGAAAAACAT